>NZ_JBVJWD010000108.1:0-10184 GCF_055602785.1 Streptomyces sp. NPDC037301 | reverse complement strand
AGCTACCTTGCCGGCCTCCACCTGCGCGCCTCGATGATCTGGATCAAAGACCTCACCCCGACCATCCGGTGATCACGACTCGATACACGCCCTAGCGGTCGGGCTGCCGGTGCTGTGGGGCGCGAGCGCGCTGCTGACCGCCGCATACATCCTGCCGACTGTGGCCCTGGGTCATTGGTTCGGGCGGCTCACAGGCCGCGGGAGACGGTGGTGGTGGATTGCGGTCAGCACCGCACTGGGGCTGCTGCCCGCAGCCGGTCTGCCCACGATGGCTCGAATGCTGCACAGCGGGTTCCGTGACTGGAGGCAACTCGCCATGGACGGACTGCTGTTCGCGGGTGTGCTTTGGGCCGCTTCGGCGCCGGCCTCCTTTGCCGTCCACATGACCGTGCTGCGCGAAGACGCAGGACGCCCGGTCCGGCCAGTCGGCCACATTCTCCTCTGGGGGACCCTCGCATTGTCGATCGAACTCACCGCGTGGTTGGCATGCCTCTGAGCCGTCGCCGAAACCACGCCCGGGCCACGTTCCGACCGGGAGCGAGGAGTAGTCCGCCGCCGGGCTCGGGGGATGTCTGGCGAGTCACGCTCACAGCCACAGACGCACCGTTGCGGCGGTGACGGACTCCTGAAATACATGGGCTCTCTTGTCGAACCTGGTCGCTACGGCCCGGAATCCCTTGCGGGTATTGACGCTCCGCTCAATTTCGTTCCTGAGTGCGTAAAGCTCCCGGTGGAAGCCGGAGGGTCTGCCGCCTGAGCTGCCACGGTTGCGGCGGTGGGCGCGCTGGTCACGGCGTGCGGGAATGACATGCCGAATCTGACGCCGTCGCAGGTAACGGCGGTTACGACGCGACGAATACGCCTTGTCGGTACTCAGGCAGTCGGGACGGGTACGCGGGCGTCCGCCGGTCAGCCGGGGCACACGCAACCGGTCCAGGACGGGACCATCTGCGGGCCGTCACCCCGCCGGCCCGGTGTGATCAACGGCGCCGGCGCCGCCGACCGCTCTCACTGGCCAGGTGAACCTTCGTCGTCAGCCTGCCCCGGGAACGCCCCAGGGCCTCATCCGGGCGGTCCCGCGCGGGGAGCGTTCGCTTGCCCGGGACTCGCGGGGCTCACTTGCGGGCACCCACCGCATGCTGGTGAGCACGGCAGACAGGCGAATCCACACCGACCATGGACCAGCCGATCCGCCCCTCCGCGTCGGCACTGGCCAGGAGGGTCCACAGGACCTCTCCCAGGTGCCGTCCGTAGACCAACTGCGATGGTGGTTACGGCGTCTGCCACTCACCGAACCGAGACGGCAGATCCCGCCACGGAACACCCGTCCGCAGCCGGAACAGAATTCCCGGATCAGCCAGGGCAGAGACGTTCGTGCGGGCGAACTCGCCGACGGCCGCCTTCCACCGTCTACGGTCCGGCTTTCGGTGATCGCCTGGCGGACGTTGAGCGTCGCGAACACGCCCAACCGCGCACGTTCTCGGCCCGTCGGATTGCGCGACCAATTCGCTCGGGCTGTCTCCCGGGATCCACTTGCCGCCGGTCTTTGGCATTGTTTGGCCGGATTGCTGGGCACGTGGCTCGGGGTGGTTCCTCCACTTGTCATCTGGAGCGGTCACCCGGTTCACGGACGCAGGACCGGAAACTCGGCCTCGGCCCAGAGCGCACGGATGCCGGTGGGATTGTCGACGGTGGGATCGTCGTCGCTGTTCCATACCCTTGCGTGGGTGATGGAGTCGCTGACCGGCGGCCAGCCCGGGTCTCCGGTGGTAGCGAAATCGGCCCAGGCTCGCACCATGCGGCGTGACAGTTGATGGTCTGCGGGAGTGGGTGCGCCGCCGATGAGGAATGCCAGGCAGTCGGCGTCCAGGTTGCCGAAGGCGAAGGGGATGTCCGCACAGTGCCAGGCCCGCACGATCGCGTCCGGGCGGCTGCGTCGACGGTCGAAACGCGACAGGAACGCCCGGCCGCCGGCCTGGGCATGAAGCTCGGCGAGTCGGTTGCTGTATTCGCCGAACAGCAGGTCACTGAAGACGGCGAGGTAGACGTCGAGCACCGGGGCATGGGGCATCACGGCGCGGTAGCCGGGCACCAGCCCGGCGGGGAGGTCGAAGTCTCGGACGAACAGGTCCAGTTGCTCGTCTGTGGTGATCTTCGCGCTGCTCCCGACGGCGTCGAGCAGCCAGTACTCCTCCGTCGTGTGGCAGACCAGCAGGTCCACTCCCCGGGTCGCGCCGGTGGTCATCCCTGTGAGGGGGTCGGTGGGCAGGACGTCGCCGTCAAGGATGGGTGCGTAGAGAGAGGGGTCGTAGTGGCGGGTTCCGGAGGCGGGGTCGCGCCGGTAGTCGTCGACCACTTGGTCGGAAGCGGTGACCAGGGCCTGCGGGGTCGCGGATGCCAGGCCGTCGGGAGTGGCCGGACAGCCCGCTGCTGCGGCGACCTCGCGGGTGGTTGCCGCAGCGATTTCGAGCGTGTAGCAGGGACTGGCGGCGCTGTGGGTGATGGCGCGGTGGAACAGGCCGCGGGCGCGGTCCATCACCATCAGGCAGGCCACCGAAGCGGCCCCGGAGGACTGTCCGGCCAACGTGACGCTGCCCGGGTCGCCGCCGAAGGCGGCGATGTTCTCACGAACCCAGTGCAGGGCGGCGACCTGGTCGAGCAGACCCCGGTTGTCCGGGTAGGAGCTTCCTTCGGCAGTCGGGATGTGTCCGAAGCCCTCGAAGCCGAGCCGGTAGTTGAGGGTGACCACGACCAGGCCGGCGCGGGCCAGTGCGGTGCCGTCGAAGTCGGGCTGGGCTGAGGAGCCGAAGGTGTAGGCGCCGCCGTGGAGCCAGACCAGGACGGGCAGGCAGCCGCCGTCCGGGGCAGGGGTCCAGATATTGACGGTGAGGATGTCCTCGTCGTCAGGGGACCACGCGGGTGCGCCGGGCAACTGTGCCGACTGCGGGGCGATCGCGCCGAAGTCCGTGCAGTTCCGCACTCCGGTCCACACCGGCGCCGGGCGTGGTTCCCGGAACCGGTTGGCGCCGAACGGTGCGGCGGCATAGGGAATGCCGAGGACGGCGACGACGTCGGGAGCGGCACGATGACCTCTGACTGAACCGTTCCTCGTCTTGAAGATGTCCAAGGAGTCTGCCTCTCGCTGCACGTCAGGCCGCCGGGTGGCGCTGAGCCTCAGCTTTCCATCGCTCGGCGCCTCAGTACCAACACCGAGATCATGATGATTGACGCATCGACGATGTTAATCCCCGCGCCGCTCAGAACGCGTCGCAGTCGACTGGCCGGTTCTCTTTGCCGTACGGGATCCTGACAGGCCCGTACCTCCGTGGTGAACAGGCTTCTTGTCGCGGTGGGTGGGGTTCCGACCGGCAGGCTCAAGGCCCGGCTGGTCTCCATGGCCGCCGAGCAGGGCCTGAGTATTGTCGCGGTCGACCCCGCCTACACCTCGATGTGGGGTGCCCAGCACTGGCAGAAACCACTGGTCACCACACATCGAAAGATGTCCTGTCACGATGCCGCCGGTATCGCGATCGGACGACGCGCCCTCGGACACCCGGTCCGGGATGGGGTATCCCCTGCTCGAACGGAGTTGAGAGCTTGGGGAAGGACGGCACCGCCCCCCACACGACCGGAGTGATCGTGCGGGGCATCGGACCGCCCAGGCCAGGCCAGGCACCCGAGGACGTGACGGAACCCGCCCACCCGCAACGGACCACGCCCCCAGAGACGTGCCGCCGAACGGGACGAGAAAGCGGCAAGCCAGCGCATCCAACACCGTTCGGGACGCTCCCAGTACACATCGGTGGGTCCAGGACTCACTCATGCACACTGGCTAGGAACGGTAGTGGACGCGCTCATCCGCCCAGCACGTGGTCACGGTGACGACACCGCGGTCGATCTTCCCGACCGAGCCGAGGTACTGCTTGCCTACGTGCGCGGTCGCGGTCCCGTCCTTTGCGGTCGTCGATCACGAGCACTCCGCCCGCGTGCGGGACAGTCGCCGGATCGGCAACCAGCAGTTCAACGCGGCGGGCGTTGACCGGCTCATGGTCCCAGGCCGACTCCGACAGGACGAACTGCAGCCGCTGGACCGCCTGGGGCAGCCGGCCTTGGCGGCGGCCGGCAAAACCGCGGGCGCCTGCCCCCTCTGCTCCGACCCGTCGTTCCGACGCCCGTCGCAGGCGCCCGCGAGGTAGGCGGGTCGCTGCGGTCCCGGGCTAAGCCGAGAGCAGCATCGCGACCGTCACCATGGCAAGTAGCCCTATGTAAGCCCAGGCATAGGTGCGGTCAGGGATCCGCGGCGGGCGCCGCCGCAGTACCGCGATCACCGGTAGAGCTCCTAGGAGCAGCGCCGAGGCGGCGCGGAAGTCAATGAGACCCACCAGGTGCGCGTGCGCGTCAGCGGCGGCGGGGACCGCGGCGCCGCCCAGGGACACTGCGGTGGCCGGGAGCGCGATGGCGAGGGTGAGGGGGTTGGCCAACGCAGTCGCCACGTGCATCGTGTGCCCGGCCCGCCGCATCGCGGGGACGGTCATGACGCTGCCTCCCACGCCGAGGAAGGCCGCGACCGCGCCGACCGGCGCGCCGAGGACGGCCGGCAGCGGACGCGGAGCATCGGAGGTCGTCGCGACTCGGGGGCCCGGGCGCAGGAAACCAGGGCGCAGGAGCAAGTCGGCGATGGTGAGAACGATGTAAGCGACGAACGCCCAGCGGGCCAGGTCGGCCGGGGTGAAGCGCGTGGCAAGCGCGCCGGCCGAGGCACCGGTCGCCAGCAGGAGGAGCATCGTGCCGCTGCCGCGGAGCGCGAGGAGCACCCGCCGCGGTGTGACGGCTGTCGCGAATCCCGCGTTCACCACCATCACCAGGGCCGAGGTGGCCGTCGCCACCCGCATCGCGTCCGCGCCGAGTGCGACGTCTGCCCACACCACGACCGGCACCGCGACGAACCCGCCGCCGAACCCGAACAACACCGTCGTCGCCCCGGTGAGGAGTCCGATCCCGATCAATGCCACAACGTCCATGGGCCCTACTCCACCAGCTCCGACGGATTTCTCGCATGCGATGGTCGGCGCCGTTCCTTCGCGTCTCAGCCAGTAGGGTGGCCGGGTGAAGAACGTCTCCCTGGCCGACGTCGACCACGTCGACCGCGTCGTCCTGCCGATCGGCACCGACTACCCGCCCGGCCACGTACTGGACTGGCACGAACATCGGCGCGCGCAGTTCCTCTACGGCGCCACCGGGGTCATGGTCGTCGACACCGCCGAGGGCACCTGGACCGTTCCGCCCGAGCGCGCCGTACTGATTCCGGCCGCTACCCGGCACCGGGTCCGCATGCTGGGGGTGAGCACCCGGAGTCTGTACATCGAGCCGGAAGTCATCCCCTGGTGGCCCGTCACCTGCACGGTCGTGGACGTTCCGTCGCTGTTGCGCGAACTGCTCCTGGCCGCTGTCGAGTTCGAGATCGATTACAGCCTGTCCGGGCGGGAGGGAAGCATTGCCGCCCTCCTCCTGCACGAGATCGCCGAGCAGGCCCCGCTCCCGTTCCACGTCGGGATACCCGCTGCCGCTGACCTCGCGAGGCTCTGCCGCGAGTACCTGGCCGCACCAGACACCGGCGTCACCAACGCCGCATGGGCCGCGAGGACGGCCATGAGTGAACGCGCCTTCACCCGGCGCTTCCGCTCAGAGGTCGGTGACAGCCCCGCCATCTGGCGGGCCCGCGCCCGCCTGCTCGCGGCCGTACCGCTGCTGCGCACTGCGTCGGTCAGCGCGGTCGGTGGCCGTCTCGGCTATGCCTCTCCCGCTGCGTTCACCGCCGCCTTCACGCGCGCCTTCGGCATGCCCCCGTCCCGCTTCGCCGCGAGCCGCCAAGGAGGCGCTTCCAGCCGCAGCCGCAACTCCTGACGGTACCCCGACGTCTCCGCACCCCGTTCCGGCGAACTCTTGCAGGCGGCCTGACCACCGACGTCGCACCTGTGGCGCCCGGCCCTACTGGCAACCGCGCGCCGCCAGCACGACGGCCAGCTCACACGGCTTCGTCTACCTGCGTGTGACTGAGCCGGCTAGTGCTCTGACCGCATACGTTCCCCGGGCTGGCGGTGGCGAGGCCTGAACCGGTTGGATGTGGGCGGACATCCGAGGTGCGGGGAGGCGTGGTGGCGGAGCCGGTCAGGGTCAGGAGGCTGACTGATCAGGAGGGCCAGCAGTTACAGCGGATCGTGCGTCGGGGCAGCACGAGCACGGTCCGCTACCGGCGGGCGATGATGCTGCTGGCCTCGGCCGGCGGGAACCGGGTGCCGGTCATTGCCCAACTGGTCCAGGCCGACGAGGACACCGTGCGGGATGTGAGCCACCGGTTCAACAAGATCGGGCTGGCCTGCCTGGACCCTCGGTGGGCGGGAGGCCGTCCCCGCCTACTCAACCCTGACGACGAGGACTTCGTCGTCCAGACGGCCACCACCCGCCCGGTCAAGCTCGGGCAGCCCTTCACCCGCTGGTCGATCCGCAAGCTCGCCGCCTACCTGCGGAAGGTGCACGGCCGGGTGATCCGGATCGGCCGCGAGGCCCTGCGCTGCCTGCTCGCCCGACGTGGCGTCACCTTCCAGCGAACCAAGACCTGGAAGGAGTCCACCGACCCAGATCGTGACGCCAAGCTCGACCGGATCGAGCACGTCCTCGACCGCTTCCCGGACCGGACGTTCGCATTCGACGAGTTCGGCCCGCTCGGCATCCGCCCCACCGCCGGCAGTGGCTGGGCCGAACAAGGCCGCCCCGACCGGCTTCCGGCCACCTACCACCGCACGCACGGCGTGACCTACTTCCACGACTCTTAATGGGTTTAGTCAAGCCGCCTGAGCCTCGTCGGCCGCCTTCTCGCGGGGCCTGCTTGAAGGGTACGGGCTGCTACTCGATCGGCGACGACACCCTGTGGGGCGTCAACCGGCGCCGCAAGGGCACCGTGAACACCTTCGCCGCGCTCAAGACGATCCGGGCCGCCCGACCCGACGGCGCCCCCGTCTACGTGATCCTGGACAACCTCTCCGCCCACAACGGCAAGAAGATCCGCCGCTGGGCCCGCAACAACAACGTCCACCTGTGCTTCACCCCGACCAACGCCTCATGGGCGAACCCGGTCGAGGCACATTTCGGACCGCTGCGGCAGTTCACGCTGGCGAACTCGAACCACGCGAACCACACGGTCCAGACCCGCGCGCTCCACGCCTACCTGCGCTGGCGCAACGCCAACGCCCGCCACCCCGACGTTCTGGCGGCCCAGCGCAAGGAGCGCGCCCGCATCCGCAGCGAGAAAGGCCTCCGCTGGGGCGGCGGACCGGTGGCCGCCGCGGCCTGACTACAGCGACACCCGCACGGCTGCCCCCGCGGAGGCGACACTCAGGTCGATTACGACCTCCTCGCCCTCCCAGCGGCCGCGCTCCGAGATCGCAAGGCCGATCAGTGCCAGCTCACCAGCCTGGTCCCGCAGCGCGTACTGCTCATGGGTCTCCTCACCGAGCTCGCCCAACTCGTCACGATCCCAAGCGGCCACCGCGGCCTCGGCCACAGCCCTGGGCAGTCGCACCGTGACACGGCCAACCTGGGCGTCGACATGCTCCCCGATCGCTGCCAGCACCTTCGAGTCTTCCCGATACCGGAGGTACTCCTCTTCATCCACCACAGGGCGAGGCTACTCAGACTGCTGGACCTGTCTCGACTGAATTAACCCGGCGAACCTATGCGGTCAGAGCAGTAGGTGTATTGCCCTGCGAGGTAGGGGACGCCGCTTGCGGGTGGTTTGCCTGCGAGCGCGGTGTGTCCGCGGTGGTGATCGCAGGTGTGCAGCCACTGCGGGAGTGCTTCGCGGCGTTCAGTCTCTGACTGGTAGGGCTTGGCGTAGGCCCATGTGAAGTCGCTGGAGTGCGTGGATCGCCGGGACTACGGGGTGCTGGCGGCCTATGCCAAGGTGGCCGATGCCGCCCATCGCCGGGACCGGTCCGATTTGCAAGGCGGACGGCATCCGGGTCTGATCGTTTCGCCGACCGAGCCCGAAACGTCGGCGTGCGGCTGACCTTCCTGAATCTCCCCGGCGGACTTCCCAAGGGTCTGGGAGACGAACAGCATGCTCAGGCTTTTCGACAGAACGTATCGGTAGGGATCAGCATTGCCGGTCCTCCAGGTGGGTTCAGGCACTTTGCATCTATACGTTTCACTTTGATCCGCTTGTAACATGTCACCCAAAGGATGACAAGTGGTATGCCATGCGAACGATGACATGCATTTGGCCCGGAGGGTTGTCCGTGACCGGAACAGCCTCAAAGACACCAGGCCTCCCTGGTCTGTCAGTCGCTTTTGCCGCCGCCACGCAGGCGCTGGGCGTAGTCGAAGTTGCGGTGCGTCGGGCTTGCACACCCGGCGGAGCGGAGACCGCTGCCGCGGCCGGGCCGGGAGAGGCGCTGGATGCTCTCCGTCTGATGCGGGATGTATGCCGACGGCTGGCGGTGTGGCAGCCGGGGCTCGTCGAAGCGGCGCGTGGAGCCGGGGCCGGCTGGGCTGATATCGCTCATCCGCTGGGCGTCAGCCGCCGCCGGGCCGCCGAGCTCCGATACCTGCGGCTGTATGCCGGTCACGTGGGCACTACCGGGGAACAATGGATACAGGCCATCCGCGAGCGCCGGGCTGCCGACCGCGCTGTCTCGGCCTGGGCGCGGGGCAACGCGGCGGACCTGCGCAGGTTCACTGGAGAGATCACGTTCCTCAGCGGTCTCCCCGAGCGGGCTCGCGCGGCCATGGCTGAACTCGGCGTCGCCGTCGGCGAAGACGACCCCGTCCGTCGCATCGGGCCGCTTGCCAAGGTGCGCCCGTATCTGGAGGGGCGCCGCGATCTCGCTGGGCGCGTGGACCGCGTTATGCGGCAGGTCGAGAATCTGCGCAGCCGCAGACAGCTTCGCAGGGTGAGCGGGATGCCGGGGACAGCGGGGCCGGAACGCCCCACGGCCGGGTCGGGGAGGTGAAGCAACAGGCAGACCATTCGTTCAGGAGCTGGTTCAGGTGTATCCGTGAAAGGCATGAGGGAGGCAGTGATGGCGCGGGCAGTGGGTATTGATCTGGGAACGACGAACTCCGTGGTGTCCGTGCTCGAGGCCGGCGAGCCGACGGTCATCGAGAACACCGAGGGCGCGCGGACCACTCCGTCGGTGGTCGCCCTCGCGAAGAACGGTGAGGTGCTGGTCGGCGAGGTCGCCAAGCGGCAGGCGGTGACGAACGTCGAGCGCACCGCGCGGTCGGTCAAGCGGCACATGGGGGACGCTCAATGGCGTTTCCCCGAGTCCGGCGACATCGACGGCAAGCGGTACACCGCGCAGGAGATCTCCGCCCGGGTGCTGCAGAAGCTGAAGCGGGACGCCGAGGCGCATCTTGGGGAGGACGTCACGGACGCGGTGATCACTGTCCCGGCGTACTTCAACGACGCTCAGCGCACCGCGACCAAGGAGGCGGGCCAGATCGCGGGCCTGAACGTGCTGCGGATCATCAACGAGCCGACGTCCGCGGCGCTGGCCTATGGCCTGGACAAGGAGAACGACCAGACGATCCTTGTCTTCGACCTCGGTGGCGGCACCTTCGACGTATCGCTGCTGGAGATCGGCGAGGGCCTGGTGGAGGTGAAGGCGACCAACGGTGACACGCACCTCGGTGGTGACGACTGGGACCAGCAGGTCGTCGACCACTTGGTGAAGCAGTTCAAGAACGGTTACGGCGTGGACCTGTCCAAGGACAAGATGGCCCTCCAGCGGCTGCGGGAGGCCGCGGAGAAGGCGAAGATCGAGTTGTCGGCCGCGACCGAGACCACGATCAACCTGCCCTACATCTCGGCGTCGGCCGAGGGCCCGCTGCATCTGGACGAGAAGCTGACGCGCGCACAGTTCGAGCAGCTCACGGCGCCGCTGCTGGAGCGCTGCAAGGGGCCGTTCCACAATGCGGTCAAGGATGCCAGGATCAAGGTGTCGGACATCGATCATGTGATTCTGGTGGGTGGTTCGACGCGGATGCCGGCGGTGACCGAGCTGGTGAGGGAGCTGACCGGCAAGGATCCGCACAAGGGTGTGAACCCGGACGAGGTCGTCGCCATCGGCGCCTCGCTCCAGGCCGGTGTCCTCAAGGGTGAGGTCAAGGACGTCCTGCTCCTCGAC
>NZ_JBVJWD010000107.1:1173-10455 GCF_055602785.1 Streptomyces sp. NPDC037301 | reverse complement strand
CAGCCCCAACGAATACGAACACCGACACCACACCGCTAAACTCACGCTCGCCGCGTGATCAATAACCGCGTGCCCACCTTCACGGGGGAAGGCCCCATCGTTGCAGGTCAGGAGCACTCTCCGCTTATTTGATCAAGCATCGGACAACCCACCTCGTGAAAGCCCGAGGCTAGCCGTCCGCAAGGCGCTTCTCACGCTGATCGAGCCCGACGTTCGCGGGGTTGCGCGTCGCCACTGCACTGAACTGCCGAATCCGCTCGCAAGCTCGTCGAGCAGCTCACCCGGCAAGGCCACCGGATCTCCGCGGCCACTGTGAGCGACCTCCTGAGGCCGGCATCCACCGCCTACCCCACGGCCGGCCGACTACTGATGTCCGCCGACACGGGCGGCTCCAGCGGATACCGCACCCGCACATGGCAGTCCGAACTCGCCCAATTCACCGACACCTGGGCCGGCCTGGCGGTACTTCGCAGTGAAACCGGATCGAGCACCGGCGGTACAGGCCCCTGACCAGCCACGAAGTCATCGTCGAGAGCATCGCCGCGACCACCACCAAGCACGGCCTGACCCCGCACGCCAAACTCGACACCAGAGGCAGAACCGATGCCAAGGCCTGGGATCGAGGTGTTCACGGGGCTGCGGGCGGACCGGTTGGCCCGGCTGGTGCGGGCGGTGCGGGAACGGGGCGGGGAGCATCCGCGGATGGGGTCGCCGTGTGCCGGACCGTCCAGCAGGTGGCCCACGCTCGCGCTAGAGCCGACACCCCGCTCCGAGGGTGCGGTGGAACGGGGGTGGATCGTGGACGGCACTGTAGTACCGGTGCGCGACCGCAGTGTCGCCGCGTCCAGCCGCGACTACCGCTTCTCAGCGAACACGCGGGTCGTCATCGACACCGACACCCGTCTGCTGGTCGCCACCGCACGCCCGGTGGCTGGCAACACCACCGACGCCCACGCCTTTCGGGACACCGGCCCGGCCCAGCTGCGCAGGAACGACGCTGCTCGCCGGCGGCGCCCGCGGGGGCACCAGGCTCATGGTCCCGCACCGCCGCCGGGCCAAACGCCCGCTCCTGCCCATCCAAAACGCCGACAACGCCGCACACCGCAAGCTCCGCGCACGCGTCGAGCACATCCTCTCCCGGACGAAGAACTACACGATCCTCCAAAGCTGCCGACAACGGGGCAACGGCCTTCACCGCGCCGTCCAAGGCGTCACCCGCATGCACAACCTCACCCTCGGCACCTGAGATCAACAAGCCCGCGCGCAGGCACCACACCGCCCGCCCACGGACTCATGGAACAGGCTTTAGCCAGGTCGGACAGCTCCCTTTCGGGTTACCGCTTGCGATGCCTGTTGCTTGGTCTTGAGGAGCGCCATCGTCGCGTCAGCCACGTTGGCGCGACCTGGAATGCACAACTCCGCTCCGCGCTCCATCGCGTCCACCGCAACGGCCGCAACATCATCAGCGGATTCCCACATGATCGACGGGATCGTCGCGATCTCTTCGTCGCTGAATCCCGCGCGTCGAGCGAAATCGGTGGGAACAGGCCCGGGGCACAGGGCGGTCACGGTTACGGACGATTCCTGGAGTTCGAGCCGAAGCGTGCGGGTGAACGACAGCACGAACGCTTTCGCTGCCGCGTAGGTGCCCTGCCCGGGCAATGGCTTGAACGCTACTGTCGACGCGACGTTCAGAATCGCGCCCGAGTTTCGAGCCACCATGTCGGTGACGAAGCTGCGGCAAAGGTCAACAACGCTGACGACGTTCAGTTCCACGTGTGCCAGCTCAGTATCGAGATCGCACTCCGGAATGCTGGTGCGGGTAGCCGCGCCAGCGGCGTTGACGAGTATGTCGACGGCCAATCCGGCGCGTCTGATCTCGGCCTCGACGTTTCGACAGTCTGTTGGACTGGTGAGATCGGCCCGGACGGTGTCGACGCGGGCGCCGTACCCTCACAGTTCGTCCGCTACGTCCCGCAGTCGTGCCTTGTCTCGCGCTACCAAGGTGGTGCAATAGCCGCGAGACGCAAGTGTGCGCGCCATGGCCGCACCAATTCCGGATGACGCTCCAGTGATCACCGCAGTCCCGTGCGGAAATGGTGACGGAAGAGGCATGGCCTCAATCTAACGCAGTGTCGCGGCGTTCATTCCAAAGTACGTGCATGACCGGAAAGAACCCTTACTCGCGCGAGCGTAACTCCCCACGTCGCTCGAGGCGTTTAGCGATGACACCCCAGGTGAGCGAACACTGCTTCGCCAAAACGGCCATTTTCTCCGCACAGTGCGCGGGCACCGACTCCGCCACGTCTTCATCCAGACGATGCGCTCGCAGAAGGGTCAGCAGGTTACGACCGAACTGCGTCAGGTTTAAGGAAGGGTCCTTGCTCAGTTGTTGCCAGAAGAGCACGAAGTCGGGAGTCGACTCTGTCGATATCCTGTTCAGCACCCGGCCCTGCACGCTTTCCACCGCCGATACCTTGGCGGGCGGGACAGGGCCCTTGCCCTCTTGCAACCGACGGCGGACATCGTTCACCGTCCCCGGCGACAGTCCGACTTCCCTGGCGACTTCTCGCAGCGAGGCATCTGGTTTGGCCGTCATGATCTCCTCAGCCTTGCGTCGCCCTTCTGCCGTACTCAACGGTCGGACCCGCCCGTCACGCCCCAATCTCCCGTTCATCTGCGTGGAACCGACAGTTGAACGGCGCACCTTGCCGACGGTCTGGGCCGAGACGCCCACCGCAGAGGCGATGGATCGATCCGACCACTCGGGGCGCGCCTGCAGGAGCCGCACCGCCGCTGCGTGGCGGTCTGAAGCCGTCAGGGGCAACCCGTGCGCATTGTTGGCCTTGACCGAATAGATGAAGGCCTCGTCTTCGGTTCCGTCGAACAAGCGGGCTCTGATCAACGCGTCCCCCCTGGCCAACGCCGCTCGCAAACGGTGTCTACCGTCGATCACCGCGAGAGTGGACCGATGAACGATGATCGGAGGAAGTTCGTCTTCGGTGTCGGCGAGGAGCTGTACATGCGCCTCGTCAAGGTCTTTCAGCCGCGGGGAGCGGCCTGGCTGGATCTGCTCCAGCCTGAGGCGGACGACGGGTCCCTCGTCCGCCGCAACCAATGGCCGCTTGCTCTGGTCTCTGGATACATCGCAGGGCCGGATGCACGTGTCACCGACAATGATGTCAGGAAGGGCCATCCCAACTCCTCGCACAACGGTTTGCACAACACCAATCGAAAGGGCTTTCGCGACTCTACCCCCAGCCGATCCTCGCTAACCATGATCCATTTGTGACGGCTTGTCAGCTCAACTGACAGGTGGGCGCCCCAGCTGCTCCGTCAGACGGACGCCGCCTTCCGGCTCCGTTCGGGCAGTGCTGTCCGTAGAGCGTACGAGCTTCCCCGTCGGCGCTCGCCGAGCAATAGACCAGTTCTCTCACTCCATTTCATAACCCCTTGCCGAAAGTCGAGGTAGGCCATATCCTTGCGCCGCGCCGGTACTGAAGTCGCCCGGCCCAGCCTGGGAAGGGATGGAGGCACCTCTGGTGAAGACTCCGGTGAAGCGCACCTCACGTGACATCCGCATCGCGAACCGCTACGAGGTGCTGCGCCAGATCATCGCCGAGTCGCCCACCTCCCGGCAGAGACTGGCGGCCGTCACCGGGCTCAGCGTGGCCACGGTCGCCACCCTGGTCAGCGAACTGCTCGAGCTGCGGATGATCACGGAGGTCGGGTTCGAGGATTCGGCGGGCGGTCGCCCCCGGGGTCTCGTGGCCGTCAACGCGTCGGGGGGCGTGTTGATCGGCGTGGACATCGCGGAGACGTACGTCCATGTCGAGCTGTTCGACCTCGGGCTGAACGTGGTGGCCCGCGCCGACAAGGACATGCGCCCCGGCGAGAGCCTGCCAGAGCAGGTGGTCAGCCATGTGGCCGCCGCCATTGGGTCCGTGGTTGCGCAGGCCGGCATCGAGGGCGCGCGGGTGCTGGGCGTCGGGGTGAGCGTGCCGGGGCAGGTGGACCGGGACACCGGCACCTCGGAGTACGCGCCCAACTGGGACTGGCACGACGTGCCGCTGCTCGACCTGCTCTCCGAGGTCATCGCCTACCCCCTCTACCTGGACAACCCGCTGCGCGCCTGTGCCGTGGCCGAGATGTGGTTCGGGGCGGCGCGCGGGAACGGGGAGGCTGTGGTAGTCAACCTCGGGACCGGAGTGGGCGCCGGGCTCGTGCTGGACGGCGGGCTGTACCGGGGCGTGAGCAACAGCGCCGGCGAGTGGGGTCACACCACGCTCGTCCTGGACGGGCGGCTGTGCCACTGCGGCAACCACGGCTGCGTGGAGACGTACGTCGGCGCGCCCGGAATCATGCTGAATCTGCGCGAGGCGAGCCCGCAAAGCCCACTGCTGCACCTGGAGGACCAGACGGCCACGATCGACGCTCTGGCCCGCGGGGTCGCCGCGAACGATCCGGTGGCCGTCAAGGTGGTCCGGGACACCGCCCGCTACCTCGGCGCGTCCATCGCGCACCTAGTCAACCTGCTCAACCCCGAAGTGATCGTGCTCAGCAGCTGGGTCGCCGCCCGGCTGGGCAAACCGCTGCTGCACGAAGTGCGCGAGGCCGTCGCGAGGCACGCGCTGCCGCGCCCGATGGCCGCCACCGAGATCGTCCTCTCCCCCATCCCGACCGACCCGGTGTGCCTGGGTGCGGCCACGTTCGCGCTGGAGGGCGCCCTGCAGTCGGTGGGGCAGCGCGGTGGCTCGGCGTCGAGGGCATCGACGCACGGCGGCCCGAAGAGCTTGGCGCAGTAGCGCTCTCGGCGCCGCACCGAGGCGCTTCGCAAAAGGGGACCAGGCACAGCCGGAAGGAAGTACCGACCCCTACCCAAAGCCGTACCGCAACACCTCCAGAGGGCCGCCGACCACACCCGGACCCAGCAGCCGTCAACCCCCTTACGAACCCTCCTCGTTCGGGATCCCGAACCATGGGCAACGTTCCGAGCAGGCTTCGTCCAACCTCTTGCCGAAGTGTTAGCCGAAGGCTAACGTCCCGCACTGCAACGCAATGTGAGCCATGTCGCGCTGAGCATGGAGCCGCGGCCGCAATCGAGACAAGGACGTCAGCATGTCGGCAATGAACAACAGCAACTGGTCCCGCCGATCCCTCTTTCGGGCGGCCGCGGGAATGGCCGCCGCTGGCACGCTGGCCGCGTGCGGCAGCAACAACGGCCGTGGCACCAGCGGGGGTTCCGGCAAGCAGCTCACCCAGATGTTCCACGCCTACGGTGAGGCGGGGACGGAGCAGGCGATCAAGCGGTACGCGAAGGCGTACAAGGACGCCAACGTGTCCACGCAGTGGATCACCGGCTCCGACTACGAGAGCAAGCTCTTCGCGACGCTGCTCACCAAGAGCGCTCCGGACCTGTTCGAGTTCCACCCGCAGATCCAGATGGTCAAAGAGCGGCCAGGTGGCGGACCTGAGCGACATCAGCGACCCCGTCAAAAGCGACTTCAACCCGGCCGACATCGCCTCGCACACGGTCGACGGGAAGATATACGGCGTCCGGATGATCGACGATCCGCAGTTCTTCTTCTACCGGCCGTCGCTCTTCAAGAAGGCGGGCCTCAAGGTCCCGGAGACCTTCGACGAGCTGATCGAGGCCGCCGCGAAACTCACCACCGGCAAGGTCAAGGGCCTGCACGTCGGCAACGACCTGCACGCGATCGTCAACCCGCTGATCTGGTCCGCGGGCGCCGACACCCTCAGTTCCAAGAACGAGATCGCCTACCACACACCCGGCGTCATCGAGGGCCTGAAGAAGATGCGTCAGCTGTTCACCAGCGGCCACCTCCTCCTCGGCGCCCCGACCGACTACTGGTACCCGTCCTCGCTCAGTAAGGGCCTGTGTGCCATCCAGTTCTGCGGTATGTGGGCCATGCCGCAGTTCCAGAAGGCGCTCGGCGACGACATCGGCATCTTCCCGTTCCCGAAGGTCACGGACTCAACGGCTGGAACGCCTTCCTGTGGCCGTTGGTCATCGGCCAGGACCCGGGTTCGTGGACCGTCCAGGTGGCGCTCTCGTCGTACATCACGAACCAGACGGTCGTATTCCATACGATCTTCATGGCCACCGCCGTTTCCATCCTGCCCCTGGTGTTCGTGTTCCTCTTCCTCCAGCGCTGGCTGGTCCAGGGGATCGCGCAGACCGGCATCAAGGGCTGACGCCCTCCACCCACGACCTGGAGACCAATGTCTTTCCGCACGCCCCCCCCTCTCGGCTTCGCTCGAGCGGGGGCACCCCCATCGGCCATCGACTACGTCGAGGACGTCTCACCCTGCAGCGGGGCCCTCCCGCCCCGCGCCTGGTACGCATCCTCCGACGCGACGTCGCTTACTCTCAACGGCAGTTGGCGGCTGCGTGTGTCACCGACCGTCGACGCCGAGGACGACTCGTTCGCCGAGCCCGGATTCGACGCCGGGGACTGGGCCAAGGTCGCGGTCCCGGGCCACTGGGTGCTCCAGGGCGACGGCGCGTTCGGCCTGCCGATCTACACCAACCATCTCTACCCCTTCCCGGTGGACCCGCCGCACGTCCCGACGGAGAACCCGACCGGCGACCACCTGCGCGTCTTCGATCTGCCCGCGGACTGGCCGGACCTTTCCGAGGGTGGCGCGGTCATCCGTTTCGACGGTGTGGAGTCCTGCGCCCGCGTCTGGCTCAACGGCGCCGACATCGGCGAGTTCAAGGGCTCCCGGCTGCCGCACGAGTTCGCGGTCGGGCACCTGCTCAAGCCCAGCGGCAACGTGCTCGCCGTCCGCGTGCACCAGTGGTCGGCGGGCTCCTACCTGGAGGACCAGGACCAGTGGTGGCTGCCCGGCATCTTCCGTGACGTGACGCTGCTGCACCGCCCGGCCGGCAGCGCCCTCGACTTCTTCGTGCACGCCTCCTACGACCACGTCACCGGCGAGGGCACCCTGCGCGTCGACTCCGACGTCGACGGGCGGGTGTCCGTGCCCGCCCTGGACATCGATGTCGCAACGAGCGAGTCGGTGACGGTGGCGGTCCTGCCGTGGACCGCCGAGACGCCGAAGCTGTACGACGGCGAGCTGGTCGCCGAGGGCGAGCGCGTGCCGCTGCGCATCGGCTTCCGCACCGTGGAGCTGGCCGACGGCCTCATCAAGGTCAACGGCAAGGCGGTGCTCTTCAAGGGCGTCAACCGCCACGAGTGGCACCCGGAGAAGGGCCGCGCCCTCGACCTTGCGACCATGCGCGAGGACGTGCTGCTGATGAAGCGGCACAACCTCAACGCCGTGCGCACCTCGCACTACCCGCCGCACCCGGCCTTCCTCGACCTCTGCGACGAGTACGGCCTGTGGGTGATCGACGAGTGCGACCTGGAGACCCACGGCTTCACCGAGCAGGCCTGGCGGGACAACCCGGTCGACGACGACCGCTGGACCCCGGCCCTCCTCGACCGCGCCGCCCGCATGGTCGAGCGCGACAAGAACCATCCGTCGGTGGTCATCTGGTCACTGGGCAACGAGGCCGGCACCGGGCGCGGCCTGACCGCGATGGCCGAGTGGATCCACGGCCGCGACTCCTCGCGCCTCGTGCACTACGAGGGCGACATCAACTGCCGCGACACGGACATGTACTCGCGGATGTACGCCAGCCACGGCGAGATCGAGAGTATCGGCCAGGAGCTGGACGGCGGCACCCACAAGCGCCGTGAACTCCCCTTCATCCTCTGCGAGTACGGGCACGCCATGGGCAACGGCCCGGGCGGCATCGCCGACTACCAGGAGCTGTTCGAGAAGTACGACCGGCTCCAGGGCGGCTTCATCTGGGAGTGGATCGACCACGGCGTCACCCACCCGGAGCTGGGCTACGCCTACGGCGGCGACTTCGGCGAGGAGCTGCACGACGGCAACTTCGTCTGCGACGGCCTGATCTTCCCGGACCGGACCCCGTCACCGGGCCTGCTGGAGTTCAAGAAGGTCATCGAGCCGGTCTCCTTCGAGGGCGCGGACGCCGCCGTGCGGGTGACGAACAAGCAGGACTTCGCCGACCTGTCCGCGTTCGCCTTCGAGTCGTCCTACCAAGTGGACGGCGAGAGCGTCGAGTCGGGCTCCCTGTCGGTGCCCGCGCTCGCCCCCGGCGAGTCGGCGGACGTCAAGCTGCCCGAGCCGCCCGCCGACCACAGCGGCGGCGAGACCCAGTGGACGGTACGCGCGCTGCTGGCGGCCGACACCACCTGGGGGCCCAAGGGCCACGAGGTGGCGTGGGGACAGGTCCCTGTCACCGCACGGGCGTTGCCCTCCGTGGCCGCGACCGACGGTCCGGTGGCCGGCGACGGCGTGATCACGCTCGGCCCCGCTTCCTTCGACGCCCGCACCGGCGCGCTGAAGACGATCGGTGACATCGAGGTGAGCGGGCTGCGCCTCGAGGTGTGGCGGGTGACCACCGACAACGACGAGGGCGCCGAGTGGCTGACCGGCATCCGCTCCGCGGAGCTGTGGCGCAAGTACGGCCTGCACCGCATGCGGCACCGCCTGGCCTCGGTGGAGCTCGACGACGACGCACTGACCGTGCGGACCCGAGTCGCGCCAGCCGCCTGGGAGTTCGGTCTCGGCGTGGTCTACCGCTGGACCTCGGACGGCAGCCGTCTCAAGCTGACCGTGTCCGTGGGACCGGAGGGCGAATGGCCGGTGCCGCTGCCGCGCCTCGGCGTGCGGTTCGGGCTCGCGCGGGCCGACGCCGTGAAGTGGTACGGCGGCGGTCCCGGCGAGGGCTACCCGGACACCAAGTCGGCCTCCAGGACCGGTCGTTGGGAGTCCACGGTCGACGGGCTGCAGACCCCGTACCTCCGTCCGCAGGAGAACGGCGCCCGCGCCGACGTCCGTTGGGCGGAGCTCGGCGGGCTGCGCATCGAGGGCGACCCGGAGTTCTTCCTCACCGCCCGCCGCTGGACGACCGAGCAACTGGACGCGGCCACCCACCTCACCGACCTCACGGCCGGCGACACGGTCTGGGTGAACCTCGACCACGCCCTGCACGGCATCGGCACCGGCTCCTGCGGCCCAGGTGTGCTGCCTCAGTACCAACTGCACGCCGAACCCGCCGAGTTCTCCTTCGTCTTCTCGGATATCAGTTGACGGAAACGGACAAGCGGTCCATCGCGGCCGGCCGGCTCTTTCCCCTGCCGGCCGGGGTCCCCCTCTTCTCTCGATACCAACAACACCCCCTTCCCAGTCCCGGCGTCCCACAGCTCCTGTCCGCCCACAATA
>NZ_JBVJWD010000107.1:0-1163 GCF_055602785.1 Streptomyces sp. NPDC037301 | reverse complement strand
CAGCCCAACCTACACCCAAACCCCCCCGCTTCCCCTTCCCCCCCTTGGGATCCCGGTCGAAGAAAACGACAACCCCCCCCCCCCCCCCCCCCCCCCCCCCCCCCCCCCCCCCCGCGGTCGCCTTCTGCGCTAGATACAACCAACGCTCCGTTCACGGTCACGGCGTACCAGAGCTCCGGTCAGCCGACAGCGCGGCGCGACTACGTGATCGAGGTCGGCGGTCACTGAGCTCGTAGGCGTGGTGTCGTCAGGGTGAGTCCAGTGCCGGCAAGGCATCCGTCAATAAGGTCGGGCTGGTACTGGACCTGGCGCAGTCCCGGTGGGCGCCGTCGAGCAGGCGGATGTAGTCCATCTCGCTCAGCGAGCGGCACTCGCCCTTGCGGCCGGCGTGTCGGCACAGGCGGGTGGGCAGGCCCGGCCTGATGCACAGCAGCCCGGCCACCGAGAGGCGGCCACGGCTGCACCCGGGCACACGCACCGTCGGGGTGATCCCGCGCTGGCCCCAGGTGCGGCCCTTGGGCGGCCGACCGGTTACGCCCGATTCATCCTCGAAGCAGATGAACGCGCCGGTCGCCGTCCGGAGGTTTTTACCTCCTGCCAGGTCGCCTTCCGCCATGCAGTAATCGCGTCTTCGTCGCGTTCGGCGGCGGGCCGGGCGGGCATCTGCACGCTGTAGCCCATCCGGTGCAGCAGCCGGGTGACGCCGGAGAAGCTGTAGGAGATGTGGAACTTTCGCCCGATCAGTGTGCGTACCCGGGCGACGGTCCACACCTGATCGTCCGTCCAGCCGTGTGCGGCCGGTGCAGGCATCGGACCTGTGTTCTCCCATCCGCCGAGGCGATCTTGCCTGGCTTCAGAGTCGCTACAAAATCCGATTCAGCTCAGGTCGGGGTGCCCCGGGCACGCGGTCCTGCTCGACGGTCCTGTCGAGGCGGACGAGAGTCTGAACCGCCATCCCGCCCACGTTCGGGAACCACTCGACCAAGTGTTGTGACACGGCTGATCTGCCACCATGACGAGGTCCGCACCCAGTTCACACCCACACTGCCCGCGCGGTGTCGGACCCGCCCTGCTCACCCGGCCGCAGTCAGATGTTGGACCACGGCTTCCGTAGTCCGCTGCACGTGAGTGAGCACCCACCGCGTTGGCCCACAGCCACCGCC
>NZ_JBVJWD010000106.1:0-10869 GCF_055602785.1 Streptomyces sp. NPDC037301 | reverse complement strand
AAGTAGTTCTCTTTCCCGAGGATGTCCTGGTACTGGGCTGCGATGTCGCGGGCCTCGTCGTACTGGTTCAGACGCAGGCGGGTCTGGATGGCGCCCGAGGGGCAGCCAGTCGTCCCGATGATCCCCTCGGAGTGTTCGGAGATCAGTTCCATGTCCATGCGCGGCTTACCGGCCGGGAACTGTCCCGTGTAGGAGGCTTCCGTCGACAGGTAGAACAGGTTCTGGAGTCCCTTGACGTTCTGTGCCCACATCGTCATGTGGGTGAAACGACCACCCCCACTGACGTCCTTGGAACCCTCGCCATCGTCCGACATCGCCCGGACACCACCGGGACCCCAGAACTCCTGCTTACGGTTCCGGCGCGAGGACGGCGCGACATACGCCTCGATCCCGATGATCGGCTTGACGCCTTCGAAGCCCTTGGCCACCTGCTGAAACTCGTACGCACCGAACATGTTGCCGTGATCGCTCATGGCGATGGCGGGCATCCCCTGACGCTCGACCTCGGCGAACATCGGCTTGAGCCGCTGGGCGCCGTCAAGCATCGAGTATTCGGTGTGATTGTGCAGGTGGACGAAGCTGTCGGTCACCGGGCAGGCACCTCCGCAGACAGGTCGAAAGAAGCCTCCACCCTATCCCTCAGAGGGCTCCCAACCGGCTGCTCCCGGAAGCAAGTCACGGGCCGGTTTGGCGGGTTGGGGTGCTGTTCAGCAGCGTCTGGGCCGTACGGCGTGAACGTGCAGATCAGGGCGATTGTCAGTGCCACCCCCCAACAGTCGGCAGCGGATTGACACCGGTGGGTGATGGAGGGTGGTGGTTCATCGTGCGGTCCGAGTTTCCTTTGCGGCCCGGCGCCGAGGTCCGTGATTCCCGGCCGCGTGTCATGGCGGGCAGCCGACCGCTCAACGACCGACCGACACCATGAGAAACGACGTCAGCGGGCCTGGGAGCTTCGGCCGCCGACGCTTCCCTACCGAAGAGGTGGGCGGCCATCGCCCCCAATCTCGCCGGGCACGTCGCCGCCGTCGGCTTCGACGTCCGCAGGTCGGAGATAGCTGGTGGGCAGGCGGTGTTGGGGTGGTTGGATGGCCGGGTGTCAACGCCCGTTCTGGTTCGTTGAACATGCCGTCCCGCGTCTGGTGGGAGCGGTTGGACGGCGGGGAGGTAGCTGATGAGCGATCGAAGCGCAATTGAGTGGACCGAGGCGACGTGGAATCCGACGACAGGATGTGACCGGGTTTCCTCCGGGTGCGACAACGGCACTGTCACGTTGACTGACTGGGTGGGATGATCTTCGGGGTGGTCATGCTGGGAGGGGTCGTCCGTGGACAGCGCGCCGCCGTCGTACAAGGAGCACCGGTACCCGGTGGAGATCATCGCGCACTGCGTGTGGCTGTACTTCCGTTTCCCGCTGTCGTTCCGCGAGGTCGAGGAGCTGATGCTCGAACGCGGCGTGCTCGTCTCCCACGAGACGGTCCGCCGCTGGTCTACGAAGTTCGGGCAGGCCTACGCCAACGGCCTGCGCCGCCGGCGTGTGCAGCCGGGCGACAAGTGGCACCTGGACGAGGTCTTCGTGAAGATCAACGGTGAGCTGAAGTACCTGTGGCGGGCCGTCGACGCCGATGGCAACGTGCTCGACATTTTGGTCCAGAACCGGCGGGACAAGGCCGCGGCCAGGCGGTTCTTCCACAAACTGCTCAAGAAGACCTGCTCGGTGCCGAGGGTGATCGTCACCGACAAGCTCCGCTCCTACGGCGCGGCCCACCGCGAGGTCATGCCCTCCGTAGAACACCGCGCCCACAAGGGCCTGAACAACCGGGCGGAGAACTCCCACCAGCCTACCCGGCAGCGCGAACGCGCGATGAAGGGCTTCCGCTCCGTCGGCGGAGCCCAGCGGTTCCTGGCCGCGTTCAGCGGTATCTCGCCCCACTTCCGACCACGCCGCCACCTGATGACCGCCACCGAATACCACACCGAGATGACCACCCGCTTCGCCATCTGGGACGAGATCACCGGCGCCACCGCCCTGCCCACCGCAGCGTAAGCCAGGCCCCCACCCAACCCCTACACACCCTGACGCGCCCTCAATCGATCAACACCGCACCAACGTGACAACGCCCCGCGACCTCATCGTGCGGGCCCACAACCAGCTCAAAGGCCCCATCGTCCTGGTCAACCTGCGCACCCATCTCATGCCGCAGATGAACGACTTCATCGCTGCGAACGAGGACTGGCTGACCGTCTTCCATTTCCCGTCCTACGCACCCGCCCTCAACCCACAGGAAGGCATCTGGTCCCTGGTGAAACGGGCGATCGGCAACCTCGCCGCCGCGAACCTCGACCAGCTCGCCGCCGCCGTGAAGCGCAGCCTCAAGAAGACCCAGTACCGACCGCACCTCATCGACGGCTGCATCATAGGCACCGGCCTGACCTTGACCAGCTGACACGATCAGGCCGACATCACACATTCAAGTTCAGTAGTCAGCCATTCCCGAGCTGCGGGGGAACCTCAGCATGGGCGCGGCCGCGACAATCGGGGCGGCGTCAGCCAGCCCGGACGGGGCGTGACGGTTCGGTGTTCCGTCACCTGGTGTGGTGGTCAGGCCCACGCCGCAGATTTCGCCGCTGCTGGCTGCCCTACGCCGCCCGCTTCAGCCCACCACAGCCAAGTCCGGTGGCGGGAAACACAGGCGCGGCGGGGCATCTCGGTCCGTATCCACCGCAGTGTCTGCTCACAACGTCGGCTTCGGCCGGGTGGGCGGCAAGTGGTGCGTGGTTCGACTGGGGAGGGTGCTACAGGCGCGGACTGGTAATCAGCTGTCTTCCGTCACGCGGAAGGCCAGACAGACGACGACGGTGTGATCATCGACCGGAGTGCCCGCACGGTCCCAGAAGCGCCGGTGCACATCGCACCAGGCCTCAAGAGACACGTCACCCTCGCCCTCGGCCCTGGCATGTTCCCAGGTGACATCGCCGAAGGGCTTCACCTCTACGCTGATGAACTCCAGGGTGGCGACGCACCGGCCCTCGTTGTCCAGGAGAGCCTGCCGCTCACCGACGTACTCCAGGCCTTCGGCCTCTTCGGCGTACTCGTCGAGCAGACAGGTCGTGGCGGTCTTGGCGCCTGTCAGAACCAAAGAATTGAGCATGTCCCGCATGTCACCGGGGAAGCCCAGTTCCAGCGCACGCACACCGTTGACTCGCGGCCACATCGTCCCGTCATCTCACTCGGCGCAGCCCTTCGGTCCACGGGCGGCATACGCGTGATCATATGCGCAGCTCACCGGCGAGCGGCTCGACCGGGGAAGGTGTAGGCGGGCGGGTGAGTGCCTGCCAGGGTGCAGTCGGCCCGGGAGCCGCGAGTAGCGGCCGGGATGCGGCCGGTTCCCGGCCGAGCCCCCGGACGCCCCTTTTCCCAACGGCCCGATCACCGGGCGGCGCATCAGCGGCTCCGGCGTTGTCACGTTGGTGCGGTGTTGATCGATTGAGGGCGCGTCAGGGTGTGTAGGGGTTGGGTGGGGGCCTGGCTTACGCTGCGGTGGGCAGGGCGGACCCGCCTCATCATCCGCCGCGGCTTCGGCTTCCACACCGCCGACGCCATCATCGCCCTCGTCATGCTCACCCTCGCCGGCGACAAACCCACCCTCCCCGGCCGCCAACCCGCCACAGAATGACCCACACATACGGCAGGAGAGCCCAAATTAAGGGGTAGCCGATGACGTAGTACCGCGTCACCGAGCGGGCTCCGCCGTCGCGGTCTTCACCGTCACCGCTGCTGACCGAAATTCGACCTGTCCTAACAGGCAGTGCCCCAACAGTCAATAGATTCACGACCGCTGAAGCGCATAACGTGCTCGCCTTAGGGACGGCAGCCCCGACGCGGTGCCGTCCCTCCATCAACGAGGGGACACATACGTATGCGCATCAGCGCGCCCAGAAAAGCCGTCAGCGGTGCCGCTCTCGGCGCTCTCCTCCTCACTGGCATGAGCGCCGCAACCGCGCAGGCCGCGCCGGAGAAGTACAGCATCGCTGCCGCCCAGGCCCCGGCCGTCAAGACCGTCTACGCCGACACGGCCGCCGCCGCGAGCTGCAAGCTCAACACCATTACCATCACCCGCACCAGCATGTGCATGGACGTCGGCGCCCGCATCGACCTGCTCAAGAACGGCAAGCCGTTCGGCTCCGCCACCTTCGAAATCAAGCACGCCATGACGCTGAAGACCAACAAGCTGAAGTGGGCAGAGAGCTTCACCGTCGGCAAGGCCAAGCTCGTCAACGCCGGCGGCATCAGCGTCAACGTGTCCGTCGGCGGCGGCAAGGGCGTCAAGACCGCCGTCAAGTTCCCGCAAGGGTCCACCCTCGGCTCAGCCCACAAGGGAACCGTCGGCTACGCCGCCAGCGTCGGAAAGAAGAAGCAGCTTGCCAGCCCGGCCTCCTACCGGTTCACCTTCACCAAGCCCGGCTACACGATAGGCGGCTTCACCTACAGCTCCGCCAAGTACCGCTGCGACGATACGTTCTGGGGCCCCAAGAAGCGCACCAAGAACCCCGGCTGTGTCTTCCCCTCCTACTCCCCAGTCTTCACCCTCTCCCGCAGCGACGCGAAGGTGAAACAGTCCGCCAACCACATCTTGGACGCCCAGCGTAAGATCGCCGGTCACCCGGGCGCTTCCACCCCGCTGCACCGCATCACCAACGAGAAGACCATCAACGCCCACCGCAAGGCCATGTGCGCGAAGGTGCACAACCCCGACCCCAAGAAGTACGACTGCGACGAGTACCCGTTCGCCGCCAGCAAGGAGGGCGGCAACCCGGCCCGCGGCAGCACCCGCATCATCTCCCTCGGTGACAACCGCAGCGCCGGCGCCCGCCTCGGCGGCTTCTACAAGACCCAGCGCGTCCTCAACGGCGACGGCTACTACGTCCGCATCAAGTAAGACGCACAACGCGCCTGCCACAGGTCCCGTCTACTCTTCCAGGACGTAACCGGCAGGCACAGTAAGCACGATGGGGGTTCTCCATGCAGCGTTCCAACTGGCCGCTCCTTGACGGCCGCACCCGGCCGCTCAAGATGAAGGAGTGGGGCGACCTGGCCGTCATGGACCCCGGCGCCGGCAAGCAGCCGCGCGGACGAGGGTTCCTGGCGGCCGAGAAAGACTGGCTGCACATCGACGCCGGAAGCGCCCTGGAGAACCCCATCGTCACCCTCTACGCCGGAGATGACCCGGGAGCAGAGACCGGCTGGGACGAGGTCGAAGAGATCACCGTGATCTCCACGACCGGCTTCCTCGCCCTGTGCGACAGCGGATACGAGCCGCTGCGCAAAGAGAATCTCGCCACCGCAGGAGTCGGCTCCTACCTGATCCGCGTCCATGCCAGTGACCGGTCGTCGGACGGCAAGAAGCCCCGCTTCCTCATCCAGGTCATCCCCGGCGAGCGTACGGGGGCCGAGCCCGAGCCGCCCTCCCCCACGATCGATGGGTCCGCCGGTCCGCTCCTGGTGCGGACGTCCTTCGAGCAGCCAGATGAGTGGGCACGCTTGCTCCAGTCCCTCGAAGGAAGCTCGGAGCACTACGAGTCGATCACCGTCATCGACAACCACGCCTACGCGGGCTTCACGGCGGATCAGATCCAGGCGCGGATCGGACGCGATGACGAGGACTGGCCCAACAGTACTCTCGTCCTCATCGCCGACGAGAGGGCATTGGCCTCCGCAGAGTTCCCGTTGCTGGCCGTGAACAACCTGCCCGACGATGACGACGATCCGTTCAGGATCGCCCTCGCAGCGGCCGGTTCCTTCGTCGTCAACATGGAGCTGGCGAACACGAGCTTTGGTGAGTGGGGCTGTGGTGTCGACGCCGACGGCGTCTACCGGGAAGAGCACTACTGACAGTGCTAAGTGGTCGGCTCCGGAAGTCCCTCGGGGGTTGACTGCGGAGCCAACCATGCGTCGGAGCGCTGGTCATAGGTCGGAGCCGGCGCCAGCAGGTCCCGGCCGGACGGGTCGAGATGGGGTGGCACCCCAGCACAGCCGACAGGCGGGTACCGCCGCCGAACCGCACAAGCCGGAGGGTGGCCAGCCGCCGCCGGACGCTGTCGCCACAAGGGCGGCAAGGGCGACTGACCACCGCACGACCACGGTCGACGACGGCCTCAGCCCAGGAACTCTTGGCGCGTTGAGGCCGAGGTGCTGAGGTCGACTGGTTCCGGAGCAGGGCGCGGGCTGCCGACCTGTCGGTGTCGTACCAAGAAGCACGAGACGGCGCCGACCGCGATCACGATGATGGGCAGTGCCAGGGTCGGCCGCATCGCGTGGACGACCCCGTGTTCGAACGTGGACGCCGCCACCTGATCGATGTGATGGGCCAGGCTTGTCGGTGTTCCCTGCGGCGGGTGGACCACCGCGCCGTTCCGCCCGATGCCGACCTCTTGACCGCTCTTGGCGGCGTTGCGGAAGTCGGCCAGGAATTGGCCGCGGACGTCGGCCGGGAGGCCGGCAGCCCGCTTTGCCGCTTCGTCTTGCAGCGAGGCGGCCAGGCGGTTCTGCAGTACTGCGCCGACTGCGGCACTGCCGATCACTGTGCCGATCTGGCGGATCGTGTTCATCACGCCAGAGGCCGCCCCGGCCATCGTGGGCTCCACGTTGTACATGGCGACCGTGACCATCGGGCCGAACACGCAGCCGATGCCTCCCCCAGCCGTGATCAGGGCGGGCTGGAACTCCCACCACGCGCGGCCGACATCGGTGACCCAGGTGAGCCAGGCCATACCGGCCGCGAACAGGGTCAGACCGGTCATCAGGACGTACTTGCCGCCGATCCGGTCCGCCATCCGGCCCGCGACCGGCGACAGCACCGCCGACACCACCATCGCCGGCGCCATCACGAGCCCGGCTGTGAGGGCGCTGAAGTTCAGCACCGACTGCAGATAGATCATCACCGGCAGGAACAGGCCGAGCATCCCGACCTGGACGGTCGCGGACACGAAGCTCATGACCGCGTAGTTGCGGTCGCGGAAGAGCACGAAGGGCAGCAGCGGTTCGCCGTGCTGCCGGGTGCCCTGGTGAATCAGGAACAGCACCAGCAGCAGGGCAGCCGCGCCCAGCAGCGCCCAGATCCTGGCGTTCCAGTCATATCGCTGGCCCTCAGTGAGCGCGAAGGTCAGGCATACCAGTGTCGCCGCGGCGAGTACGACACCCGCAATGTCCAGCTTTCGGTGCGCGCCGTGCCGGATGTCGGGCACGAGCGTAACGGCCATCGCCAGGACGATCGCGCCGATCGGGACGTTGACGAAGAAGATCCACCGCCAGCCGGCCGTGCTGACCAGGAACCCGCCGAGGGTGGGCCCGGCGATCGTGGCCACGCCCGCGACTCCGCCCCAGACGCCAAGTGCGGCGCCCCGGCGCTCGGCCGGGAACGTGCCGATGATGATCGTCATCGTCTGCGGCATCAGCGCCGCCGCACCCAGGCCCTGCACAGCCCGGGTGGCGATGAGCTGGGCCGGATCCTGCGACAGGCCGCACAGCACCGATGCCACGGTAAACAGCGCGACACCCCCGATGAACATGGTGCGCGGCCCGCGCACATCGCCCAGTCGGCCGAACGTGATCAGCAGTGCGGCAAGGACGAGGATGTAGACATTGATCACCCATAACACCTCGTCCAGCGACGCGTGCAGGTCGCCGATCATGCTGGGGATAGCGACGTTGACGGCCGTCAGGTCCAGCAGTGTCATGAAGAATCCCAGGCTGAGCGTCAGCAGCACCGCCCAGGGATTGCCGCGCCATCTGCTCATTCGTATCCCATCCTTCGCTCCTCGCATCCCCACGGTCAGTGGCGGAAGCGCCGCCGCCGGTGGGCTCAACAGGTCTTGTTGCTCCAGATGTCCTCGCCCGGTACCCGCGTACGGGGCCCCTACGTTGCCCGCAGGTGTGTGACCTCGGCTGTGGGCACGCTGGACAGCGCCTGGCAGGGAAGGCGCACCCCGGCGACTCACGGCGCTTGCACGGGCTGCTCCAGGAGCCCGTGAAGTTGCTCGCCGGCTCGATGGTCGGTCGCGTTCGGTCTCCGGCATGGCATAGCCGGTGCCGTTCCTCGGAGTTCGCCTCGGCGGTTCGATCAGGCCGTGCTCACGAGCAGGGGGTTCAGCAGCACGCTGCTGAACCCCCTGCGGGCGCAATGGCCACTGCCCGGCAGGGCGAAAGTCGTCACTGCCGCAGGGTTCACCGGGCGGACCGCAGGCACCGTCGGCCGAGGGGAATCGGCCCACCCGGACGAGAAGGAAAATGTCAGTTCTTGGCAGGGGCCTGCAGACTCCACAGCCGTCCGTCGGGGTCGCGGACGGTCATCTCCCGGGTTCCGTAGTGCGTGTCCTGGAAGGGGGTGACCACCTCCACAGCCGGATCGGGACGGAACAGGTCCGCATCGGGCACCTTCAGTGCGATCTGCACGCCGGGCTCCCGGTTCTCGGGGATCTCGACAACGACGAGGTAGGGACCCTCGCCGTTGCGGAACACGCCGGAGCCGTCGCCGGTGGAGGTCTCCAACTTGTAACCCAGTTCCTGGAAGAACTTTGCGCTCTTCCCCCAGTTGTGGGTCTCCACGAACACCGCCTCGAACCCTTCGGTTGCCATGTCATGACTCCTTTCCTGAAGAGGGCTGCCGCTGCTCATGGGCGTCGTCGAGGTAGGCGCGCAAGGCCTCTGTGACCAGCGCGGACAATGACATGCCCGTCTCGATCGCGTGATGCTTGACCTGCCTGATCAGCCCCAGCGGCAGATACACGTTGAACTGTTTGACTTCCGTATCACCCATAGAGCGATACTAGCTCGCTAGGTTGCTAGCATACTAGCCCCAGGGGGTCTCTCGTGTCTGTTTTTGCAGCTGATCCACACGACCCGGTTGTCGTCCGCGCAGGCGACGCCGAGCAACTGCCCGAGATCGGCCACTGCCTACTGGCTGACGCCAGTGCCAGCAACGGGGCGCTCAGCGCCCACCGCATCCGACTCGCCCGCGGCGCCGACGGCGCGGTCCCGCACCGGCACGACCACTCCTCCGAACTGTTCTTCGTCGTCGACGGAACGCTCCAGGTGCTTGTGGGATCGAAGGTCATTACCGCCGGCTCCGGTGACTTCCTCGTCATCCCGCCGCGCTGTGACCACGCCTTCCGCGCCGCCCCGGAGAACACCGCCGATGCCCTGATCGTGATCACCCCTGGCATCGAACGATTCGACTACCTTCGGCAGGTCGCCAGGATCCGCCGGGGCGAAGCCAGCCGCGACAGCCTGCTCACCGAGCAACACCGCTACGACACCCACTTCGTCACCAGCCCGGCCTGGTAAGACAAGACCACCACCTCAACGACCACACCTGCGGCAGCACCCCAGACCCCGCGGGCTGAAAAGAGACCGGCGAAGCCGAAGCCGGCTGACCGAGGGCGAGCCACTCTCGCGGCGTGGCGGCAACGCGAACTGCCCGCTGCCAAGGTTCGCGGCGTGTCGTGCCGACTGGGGTGTTGTCGAGGCGTCAGGCTGCGGCCCGTCCGTGATCCGTTCTCTCGATGGGCCCGCCTGCCATGCCTGTTGCCGCTGCCCGCCCGATAGACCCGAGCGCCGCCGAGCGGAGGAGGCTGAAGGCGATGGCCTACGGCCTCAAGACCGAGTACCGGCTGCGGATGCGTGCCCAGGTGGTGCTGCACGCCGCCCGCGGCCGCTCCAACTCCCGTATCGCGGCTGAAACCGGTCTGCACCTGGATACCGTGCGGCTGTGGCGGGGCCGCTTCGCCGACGGCGGCATCGCTGGGCTGGCCGACCGTCGGCGCTCCGGCAGGCCACCGGCCTTCACACCGCTGCAGGCCGCCGAGGTCACCGCGCTGGCTTGTCGACTGCCTGCCGAGACAGGGGTTCCGCTGTCCCGCTGGACGGCCCCGGAACTGGCCCGTGAGGTCGTCGAGCGGGGCATCACGCCCTTCGTGTCGGCCGCCACCGTGCGCCGCTGGCTGGCCCAGAATGCGCTCAAGCCCTGGCAGCACCGCTCGTGGATCTTCATCACCGACCCCGGCTTCCGCACCAAGGCCGGACGCGTCCTGGATCTGTACGCCCGCATCTGGCAAGGCCACCCACTCGGACCGAACGAGTACGTCATCAGCGCAGACGAGAAAACCTCCATCCAGGCCCACTGCCGCTGCCACCCCACCCTGGCCCCCGGCCAAGCCAGAGCCATGCGCGTGAACCACACCTACGGCCGCGGCGGTGCCCTGGCCTACCTCGCCGCCTACGACGTCCACCAGGCGAAGGTGTTCGGCCGCACCGAACCCCGCACCGGCATCGAACCGTTCATGAACCTGGTCACCCAGGTCATGAGCGTTGAACCCTACGCCAGCGCCAAGCGCGTGTTCTGGATCGTCGACAACGGCTCCTCCCACCGCGGCACGAAGGCCGCCGACCGGCTGGCTGCCGCGTTCCCGAACGCGGTGATGGTCCACACCCCGGTCCACGCCTCGTGGTTGAACCAGGTGGAGATCTACTTCTCCGTTGTGCAGCGCAAGGTCGTCTCGCCGAACGACTTCACCGACCTTGCCCAGGTCGGGGACCGGCTTCGAGCCTTCGAAGACCGCTACAACGCCACGGCACAGCCGTTCCAGTGGAAGTTCGCCACCTCCGACCTGGACGAACTGCTGGCCAGGCTCGACCGGCACACCGCCGATCAACAGGAAGAATCCTCGTTCCGCCTCGCCGCATGATCAACCCCCGAAGGACTTCCGGAGCCGACCACTAAGCTTGACTCTGTCGGGGATCTTGGAGGTGCCGAGGTCAGCTGCCCAGGGTTCGCCAGGACTTCAGCCGGGGTATCTCGCGCTGGTCGAGGTAGT
>NZ_JBVJWD010000105.1:0-11263 GCF_055602785.1 Streptomyces sp. NPDC037301 | reverse complement strand
CCTTGCTCCGAAGGGGTGAGGACTCTGGTTCTCCGCACCAGGGTTGACTCCGTTTCACAGAGTCTGGGGTTCGCTTCGCTCACCCCGGCCCGGCTTTGCCGGGCGTGCCCCTTCCGCTGCGCTCCAGGGGGTAGGGGCCGGCCCGTTGCGGGCGGGCGGACGGGTTGCCGGTTAGGCGAGGTGTGAGATCTCACCTGAGGGTGTGTCCGCTGCGCTCCCCCACCCTGAGTCCTTCCGGCTTCGCCTTCAGGACCTAGACCCGCTGCGCGGGCCTGGCTGGCTAGGAGGCCCGGTGGCTTCTGCGGTGGATACGCCAGAACAGCACAGCTCCCGCTGTGCTGAGCAAGATTACGAAGCTGGTCACCACAACCTTGAAGCTGTGGTCGTCCTGTACTGCCCACACGAGTTTCACCAGACTGGCAAGTGTCAGAACGGTCAGGTAGACCGCCACCCGGAACGGGGTGCCAAAGAGTGTCCGCTCTATCCAAGGACGCCGTTGTTCTGTCTGCCTACTCATGCATCCCCCTGTGATGAACCGCCAGGCGTCATGAGAAGCCCTGGTCTGGCAGCACCCTAAGGGGTGACCCACACCAACGGGACCGAGGCCCTCCACTTCGCCCCAGACCCCCGTGCCCTTCCGGCCCCCGTCTCCCGGGAGGGTGACTGGCTACGAGGGGTCGCTCGTTCGTGTCCTGGTTTCGGTGCCACGCATCATTGCTTTGATGCAGCATGTAGAGTTGGTAGAAACAAGGGATACCCTCTGGGCGCGGACGGGGCTCATGTCATTCTACGAATATCTTCCGGAAGAAATTGCGCGGCTCGGTGTGACGAGAAAGGCCACCGGGCTCGCCCTCGGCCAGGTGCGGACGCATGTGCGGCTCTCCCGGGAACGCGAGGAACGCGCACGCGAAGGACCGGCAGAGCTCCTCAGCCTGAGTGAGCTGGCGATCGCCGTGTGGGAGCACCTTGAATGGAAGCGTGTCGCCCACGTGATGACGGAGCAGCAGATGCCTGTCTATGCACCGGGGCAGGATCCGCGTGTAGGCCGCCGTGAGGAGCAGCGGATGCAGCGTGTGGCCGCTGACATAGCTGCCGCGGAGCAACATGGCGGGGCACCGGCCGAGATGCTGCGTCATCGGGTCTACCGGATCGTCGCCGAGCAGGCCGGCTGCTTGGGCGAACCGCGCCTCACCGTCCATCTGATGGCCTCCTCCCTCAGCGAAGCCGCCCACCGGCCCTGGACCGTCTACGGACGCCCAGACGGCCCTTACCGGCAGGGCGGATACCGGATCACCTCGGTCGAGCAGGTCCTTCCCGAACCCGGAGAATTGTTTTGATCCAGCTTCGAGAACACCAGGTAGAAGCAAATTCAGGCATCCGTAAATGGGTGGGATTCCCTGCAAGATCATCTGTGCCCGCTGAGGGGCTCCGTGGCACGGTCGTCTCCGCGACCGGCTCCGGGAAGACGATCACGGCCGCCTCGGCCGCGCTGGACAACTTCCCCGGCGGCCGGATCCTCGTCACGGTCCCCACGTTGGACCTCCTCGTGCAGACCGCCCAGGCGTGGCGCCGGGTCGGCCACCGCTCCCCGATGGTTGCCGTGTGCTCGCTGGAGAAGGACGACGTCCTGGAGCAGCTCGGCGTGCGGACGACCACCAACCCGATCCAGCTCGCGCTGTGGGCGGGTTCCGGGTCGGTGATCGTGTTCGCCACCTACGCCTCCCTCGTCGACCGCGATGACCCCGAGGGCCCGTTGGGGCAGCACAAGGTCCGAGGGCCGCTGGAAGCCGCCCTGGCGGGCGGGGAGCGGCTGTACGGACAGACCATGGAACCGTTCGACCTCGCGATCGTGGACGAAGCCCACGGAACCGCCGGAGACCTCGGCCGGCCCTGGGCAGCGATCCACGACAACCAGCGGATCCCCGCGGACTTCCGGCTCTACCTCACCGCCACCCCACGCATCCTCACCGCTCCTCGGCCGCAGAAGGGCAAGGACGGGCAGGAGCTGGAGATCGCCTCCATGACGTCCGACCCAGACGGCACATACGGCGAATGGATCTACGAACTCGGACTGTCGGAAGCCATCGAGCGCGGAATCCTCGCCGGATTCGAGATCGACGTCATCGAAATCCGCGACCCCGAGCCGGTGCTGGGGCTGTCGGAAGAAGCACTGCGGGGCCGGCGCCTGGCGCTGCTGCAGACCGCGCTGCTGGAGCACGCCGCCGCACGCAACCTGCATACGGTCATGACGTTCCACCAGCGAGTGGAAGAGGCAGCCGCGTTCGCAGAGAAGCTGCCCGAAACGGCGGCCGAGCTCTACGCGACCGAGGCATCCGACACATTCCTCGAAGACGCCGCGGCACTACCGCCATCCTCGATCAGCGCCAAGCTCTACGAACTGGAGCCCTACCGTCACGTCCCTGCGGACCGGGTCTGGGCGAACTGGCTCTGCGGCGACCACCTCGTCAGCGAGCGCCGCGAAGTGTTGCGGCAGTTCGCGGGCGGCATCAACGCCAACAGCAAACGGGTCCACCGGGCATTCCTCGCCTCCGTACGCGTGCTCGGCGAAGGCGTCGACATCATCGGCACACGCGGAGTCGAAGCCATCTGCTTCGCCGACACCCGCGGCTCCCAGATCGAAATCGTCCAGAACATCGGCCGGGCGCTCCGCCCCAACCCGGACGGCACCACGAAAGTCGCCCGAATCATCGTGCCCGTGTTCCTGGAACCCGGCGAAGACCCCAACGACATGATCGCCTCAGCCTCGTTCGCACCCCTTGTAGCCGTCCTAAACGGGCTCCGCAGCCACTCCGAAAAGCTGGTCGAACAACTCGCCAACCGCGCCCTGAGCAGCGGGCAGCGGAAAGTCCACGTCCAGCGCGACGCCGACGGGCGCATCATCGGAACCGAGGGCGAAGGCGAGGGTGAGGTCGTCGACCAGGAGAACGGGACGCGGGCCGTGCTCGAGTCCGCGCTGCTCCACTTCTCCACTCCACGAGACCCGGCCACCATCGCCGCGTTCCTGCGTACGCGGGTGTACCGACCCGAAACCCTCGTCTGGCTCGAGGGCTACCAAGCCCTCCGACACTGGCGCACCGAAAACCACATCACCGGGCTCCACGCGGTCCCCTACGACACAGAGACCGAGGTCGGCGTCACGAAAGCGTTCCCGCTCGGCAGGTGGGTCCACCAACAACGCCGCGCATACCGCGCCGGCGAACTCGACGACCACCGCAAAACCCTCCTCGACGCACCGGAGGCCGGGATGGTCTGGGAACCCGGAGACGAAGCATGGGAGACCAAACTCGCGGCGTTGCGCAGTTTCCACCGGGCCCACGGACACCTCGCACCCCGCCAAGACACCCTATGGGGCGAAGGAGGCACCGACAGCCTGATCCCGATCGGACAGTTGATCGCCAACCTCCGCCGCAAGGGCGGCATCGGCAAGGATCCGGAGCGGGCCGAGCACCGCGCGGCGCAACTCGCCGCCATCGATGAAGACTGGAACTGCCCCTGGCCACTCAACTGGCAACGCCACTACCGGGTACTCGCCGACCTCGCCAATACCGAACCCGGCGGCAACCTCCCCGACATCCAACCCGGCGTCACCTACGAAGGCGACGACCTCGGGCGGTGGCTCCAGCGACAGGCCAACTCCTGGGCACAGCTGACCACCGAGCAGCAGGAACGGCTCACCGGGCTGGGCATTCAGCCAGCCCAGCGCCCCGCCCCGACCCCGGCAGCCAAGGGCGGCGGGAAGACGTCCGGGAAGACATCAGCAGCCTTCCAGAGGGGCGTACAGGCCCTCGCCCAGTACATCGCCCGCGAACGACACCACCGGGTTCCGCGCGGGCACGCAGAAGAGATCGTCGTGGAAAGCGAGACCGCCCCCGTCATGGTGAAGCTGGGCGTGTGGATCACGAACACCAAGACCCGCCGCGACAAACTCACCGTGGAGCAGCGCGTCGCGCTCGCGGAGCTGGGCGTGGAGTGGGCGTGATGTCCGGGCTGGCGAGCAGCCCGGCCAGTACTGCTGTCACGTCCCGGTCTGCGGGACCGGCCGGCCACCAGTCGCCCTGTTCCTTGCGGTACGGGTACCAGCGTCCGTCGGTGCCCAGCCGTAGCTGGGCGTCGTGTCCGATCACCGTCAGCCGGTTGCGCGCGGTTCGCAGTCCTGGGGCCTGTTCGCCCTCCCACGCTTGCTTGACCGCCTCGCGGGCCAGGTTGAGTTGCGATGGGTCCGGGTCCCACGCGTCGTCCAGGACCGGCAGGGCTGCGGCGCCGCCCTGCCGCCAGGCCCGTACCGCTCGTGTGAGCGCCTGTGGGGTGCGGCCTGCGTGCCTGCAGAGCCGGGCGAAAACTCCCGACGGGGGTGCGGCCGCCGCGAGGCGTACGAGATCCTCGGCCGCGGCGAGGTCGGCCGCACCGGTGGACTGGTGCGGGACGTCGTGGGACAGCACAATCTGGCGGAGCAGCCTGGCCGCGCGGGCGGCCGTGTCGGCCGCCAGGAACTGAAGGGCCGACGGGTCCAGTTCGGGTGTGGTCTCGCCCGCGGTCGCGAACGATGCCACCTGCCCTGGGCGGTCAGCCTCGGGTTGCGGGGCAGGCAAGGGTGCTATCCCCGCGCGGGCGGCGGCGAATACGTCGCGGGCGGGCACACCGAGCGGTCCGGCCGGGGCGAGGGCCTGCGGCGCGGTGTCCTCGGCCGCTGCCTGGATGGCGTTGCGCCGCTGGAGCTCGTCCATCAGTTCGCGCTCGCCGCGCCCGCGCAGCAGGAGCAGGACGAACGGGTCGTGGTCGAGGAGGCGGGCCACCTGGTAGAAGACGGCGGCGGCGTGTTTGCAGGGGTAGCCCCAGTCGGGGCAGGAGCAGTTGGGGGTCAGTTCGCCTTGCCGGGGCAGCAGGCGGACGCCGGCCCGGGCGGCGTCGTCGACCAGGGTGGTGGGCATGTCCCGGTCGAGCAGGGCCGCGATATGCCCGGCCTGGCCGGCGGCGGTATCCAGCAGCAGTTCCCAGTCACGGGGGCTGAGCTGGGGGATGTCCATCGACGTCCGGTACGGCGCAGGGCGGCTGCCTTGGACACGGGCGGCTACCCGGCCCGGGGTGACGGTGATCTCACCGACGTTGCCGCCGCGCGCGTAGGTCCGTCCCCTCGCGAGACGCCCCGTCGCCAGGCGCTGCTTGCCTTCCAGAGCTTCCACCCACGCGTTGCCCCACCAGGATTCGGCGAAGGACCGCCGCCCCCGGGCCGCAGGCAGCGGTGGGAAGGTCCGGGTGCGGCCGTCGTCAGCCTTCTTCGGGCGGCTCATCGGGAGCTCGTCTGAAGCTGGACGAGATCGGCGAGTTCGGCGTCGGTCAGCTCGGTGAACGCGGCTTCGCCGCCACTGAGTACGGATTCCGCGAGATCCTTCTTCCGCTTGAGCATCTCGGCGATGCGGTCCTCCACCGTGCCCTCCGCGATCATGCGGTGCACCTGTACCGGCTGGGTCTGCCCGATCCGGTAGGCCCGGTCGGTGGCCTGGTCCTCCACTGCAGGGTTCCACCAGCGGTCGAAGTGGATCACATGCCCGGCCCGGGTCAGGTTCAGGCCGGTGCCGGCCGCCTTGAGGGAGAGCAGGAAGACGGGAACCTGCCCGTCCTGGAAGTGCCGCACCATCTCCTCGCGCCGGCTGACCGAGGTGCCGCCGTGCAGGAACTGGACGGGCACCGAGCGTGCTGTCAGGTGTGCCTCGATCAGCCGGGCCATCGCGGTGTATTGGGTGAAAACCAGCACCGCACCGTCCTCGGACAGGATGGTGTCGAGCAGTTCGTCGAGCAGTTCGAGCTTCCCGGACCGGCCCGCGATCGTGCCGCCCTGTTCTTTCAGGTACTGCGCAGGGTGGTTGCAGATCTGCTTCAGAGCGGTCAGCAGCTTGACCACCAGGCCACGCCGGGCGAAGCCGTCCCTCTGACGGATCTCGGCGAGAGTCTCGCGGACCACCGCCTCATACAGCGCGATCTGCTCCTTCGTCAGAGCGACCGCCCGGTCCGTCTCGGTCTTCGGCGGGAGCTCCGGAGCGATGCCCGGGTCGGACTTCTTACGGCGCAGCAGAAACGGCCGGACCACCGCGGCGAGCCGTACCGCCGCCTGCGGATCCTCACCGCGCTCCACGTCACGGGCGTAGCGGTCGCGGAAAGCCTTGAGCGGGCCCAGCAGGCCCGGGGTGGTCCAGTCCAGCAGTGCCCACAGTTCGGAGAGGTTGTTCTCCACCGGTGTGCCGGTCAGAGCGACCCTGGCCTGGGCGGGGATGGTGCGCAGCGCCTTGGCGGTGGCGGAGAAGGGGTTCTTCACGTGCTGGGCCTCATCCGCGACCACCAGGCCCCAGGCGCCCACCGCGGTCAGTTGCGCGGTGTGCAGGCGCATCGTCGCGTAGGTGGTGAGGACGAACTCGCACGGCACCAGATCTTCCAGGCTGCGGGCCGGGCCGTGAAAGCGGCGCACGGGCGTGCCTGGAGCGAACCGCTCGATCTCCCGGCTCCAGTTGCCGAGCAGCGAGGTCGGGCAGACCACCAGGGTCGGGCCCGCGAGGGCCGGGATGTTCTGCCGGTGCAGGTGCAGGGCGATCAACGTGATGGTCTTGCCCAGGCCCATGTCGTCGGCGAGGCAGCCGCCGAGTCCAAGCTCGGTCATCTGATGGAGCCAGGCCAGACCGCGCAGCTGATAGTCCCGCAGGGTCGCCCTCAGCGCGGCGGGTTGCGCCAGCGGTGCCCGGCGGGCCGTGGCCTCGGGGTCCGCGAGCCGTTCTTTCAGTTCGGCCAGCCAGCCGCCGGCCGTGACCTCCACCCACTCCCCGCCGACCTCCACGCTGCCGCCAAGGACCGCGCCCAGTGCCTGGACAGGGGTAAGTTGGCGGTCTTGGCGGTCCCTGGCCCGGGCCAGCACTTCCGGGTCGATCAGCACCCACTGGTCACGCAGCCGCACCACGGGCCGCTGAGCCTCGGCCAACCGGTCCAGCTCGGCGTCGTCCAGCTCGCGGCCACCGACGGTGAGCTGCCAGCGGAAGGTGAGCAGCGTGTCGGCACCAAGCACGGACGGCTGGTCCGAGCCGGCCTTCTTGGCCGGCTCGACCACCGCGCGGGCCAGGAGTTCGCGGGCCAGCTCCTTCGGCCAGTGCACCTGGATCCCCGCGGCAGCCAGAGGGGCGGCGGCTTCTCCGAGCAGCTCGGACACCTCGGTGTCCGAGAGCTCCAGCTCGGCGGGAGCGACGGCGGTGAGCAACCGGCCCAGCGGCGGCCAGGCCCTCGCGGCCCGGCGAAGCGTCAGCAAAGTGTCGATCTTCGTACGCGGACCGAAAGCGCCGCCGGCGGCCGACCGGCCCGACCAGATGTCCGCGGCGTCCGCCACCACGGTGGCGTCACCGAGGCTGTGCAGCTGGACGACAGCCCGGAAAGGACTGCCCCCGTCTTCGTCCTCCCAGGCGCCCGGATCGTCGATGTCGTCCCGGTCGCGGGCGGGCAGGCCGGGGAGCTCCAGCCGCAGGGAGACTCGTACCCCCGCATCCAGCCCGGCGGCTACCTCCGCCGCCCAGCCGCGCTGGTGGGGAACCGGCTGCGGCGCCTGAGCGGTCCAGGCCGTGGCGCCGGCGGCCGCCGGTGCGGCGGGCGTACGGGGCAGCGCATCGGCCACCGCGTCCAAAAAGGCCCGCAACAGCGGCTCGGCCTCGGGCAGGCGAACCGGCGCCGGACCGGCCAGCGGCACCGCCCGGGCCTCGGGCGGCATCGCAGCAGCCAGCTCCCGCACCCGCGCCATGTCCTGCTGGTCGTACGGCCCGATACGCCAGGCGTCGAAACCACCGGGGCTGACACCGGGCAAGAGTCTGCCGCGGGCGAGGAGTTGCAGAGCAAGCACGCTCGCCGCGCCCCAGAACGCGGCGGCCCGGTCCGCTCCCGGCACACCGCGCATCCGGCCAAGTGCGGGCAGGGCCTGGGAGACCGGCACGATCGTGGCGTCGACATCACGGCGCCGCACAGAAACACCATGCGGCCTCACCACGGTCAGCCGACCGGTCACCGCGGGCGGAGCTTGGCCGTCGGTACGCCAGAAGGCCACACGGCCAAGCCGGGGCGGGTCAGCGGGCAGGAAAACAGCGGCACAGGCAGCCAGCTCCCCGAGCCGGGCCGGGTCCATGACAGCCGGTGCCGAGGTGGAAATCTCATCGTCGTCAGTCTCGATGACATCAGGGCCGGTCGCCACGGAGGTGAGCTGCTTTCGATCCGAAATTGCGCGGCAGGTATCAAGCCGCCCATCGAGCGTAACCGAGCCGGGCACCGAGCCGCTGCTGAACTCCGCTCCCCGGCCAGGGAGCCAGGGAACGGGAGTTCAGCAACACCGCGCGCGGGGTGTCAGGGGCGTCGTAGTGGATGGTGACAACTGCTGTCAGCCGTATGCCGATACTGGTCAGCTGAGTACCGAAGACCTGGCACACCTAAAGACTCGGGCGGCAAAACGTGCTGTCCGTGTCGATTGTCGACACCCAGGGGCATGCACATGGCGAGGGCAGCTGCCGAGGACGAAAGCGGCCCGTCGGCGGTGTTCTGGCCCCAGGCCGGGCGGGCGGCAGCGATGCCCCGGTTGCTGGACCTCGACGAACGCGGGGAACTGACCGCTGCGCATGTACGTCTGGTCGCCCAGGCGTTGGGGAAATCGGAGCGGACCGTGTGGCGGTGGCTGGCCGCCGCGCGTCAAGATCAGCGCTTCGCTCGGATAGAAGCGTCGCGCTTCACAGTCACGGCGGAGATCCGGCGGCTGCTGGCGCTGTGGGGCGGTAACGCCTCCCGGGTCCACGCCGAGCTGATGCAGCGAGCGGCCGAGGATCCGGACGCGCCAGCGGTGCCGTCCCTGTCGACGCTGCACCGGGCGGTCCGCCGGGACCTGACCCGCGGAGAGCGGGCCGGACTGAAAAGCGGAGAGGCCGCGCGGCGCGCGCACGACGTGTTCGGGCAGCGGCCTCCGACGCACCGCAACGCCGTATGGGAAGGCGACCACAAGCACGTGCCCGTCGAGGTCGACGTGGAGGGTGAGCTCGCCACACCATGGGTGACCTGGTTCATCGACTGCGCCACCAAAGCGATTACTGGCGTTGCAGTCACCCCTCACGCGCCCAGCAGGGACGCGGTCCTGGCCTCTCTGCGGATCGCGATCACCCGCACGGAGCCGTTCGGGCCGGTGGGCGGGCTGCCCAGTCAGATCCGGGTGGACCGCGGCAAGGAGTTCCTGTGCGCGACGGTCACCGCGGCGATGGGCGCGTTCGCCGTCCCCGTCACCGGCCTTCCCGCCTACAGCCCGTACCTGAAGGGCACCATCGAGGCGTTGAACGACGCAGTGGAGGAGATGTTCCTCGTCTCGCTCCCCCGCTACACCGGCCGCCAGAAACTCACCGGCGGCCGGCTCGCCGACCCCGACGCCCCACCGCTCACCTACGAGGCATTCGTGGGCCTGCTGCTGGACTGGGTGACCTGGTGGAACACCCGCCACCGCCCGGACGCCCTGAGCGGCAAGACCCCCATCGAGGCGTGGCAGGCCGATCCGACCCCGCTCACGGACGTGCCAGCCGGGCAGCTGGCGACGTTCGCGCTCGAGGACGACGGGCGCACCTACACAATCAGCACGTCCGGCGTGCGGTGGCGGCGCCGCGACTACCTCGCCCCCTGGATGAACGGCCGTACCGGCACCAAAGTCTCCGTACGCCACCTTCCCCACCACGACGACACCATCGAAGTCTTCGAAGCCGTAACCGGCCGCCACCTCGGGTCGGCGTTCCTGGCCGCCGCCGCAAGCCGGGAACAGATCCGCGCCGTGCAAGCGGTACGAACCGCGGCCGCCCGCCGGCTCAAAGCCGATCTGAAAGCCGCGGAGAAACTACGCCGCAAGCGTTTCGAAGCCTCCACCACCGCAGCCCCTCCCCGCTCGCTCGGCTTCCCCACCGGCGCTCAAGCCGAGGAAGAACTGGGCGCAACAGCGCAGGTGGACCGTCGTGCGCTGGCCCGCCCCGACTTCATCCCCCATGGCCCCGCGCCCGAGACGTGGGCCCGCCCGAGGCCCCCGCGCACATCTACTCCTGATGAGGACCACAGCTGATGATCGCTGATCTGGATTACGGGCTGCTGCCCGACGAGCGTGAAGACCATTTCCTGGGCCTGGAGCATGCCCAGTTGGTAGGTACTGACACGCTGCTGACCACTCGGGACAATATCGAGGCCGTCATCGAGGCCAAGGCCATGATGTGTGTCTACGGGCCGGCCGGATCCGGCAAGATGTCCGTCAACTCCGCCCTGCGCCACCTCGCTCCGGACACCACCCACCGCCTGGAACTGCGGGCCGGACCGACCCCGCGCGACATCCGACATGGTCTCTTCCAGGCCCTGGGGCTACCGGGTGAACCGCCGGCCCGCCCGATCGAGTTCGATACCCTCCTCAAGGAGGCGCTCGCCGAGGAATTCAGGGTCCTGGTCTGTGACGAGGCACAGTGGATGAAGAAGACCGGGTTCGAATTCTGGCGCCACCTGTGGGACGACAAACGCACCAACATCGCGGTGATCTTCGCCGGGGGCGACGGCTGCTACAAAGTCCTGCGACGCGAGCCGATGCTGGCCTCCAGGATCTTCATCTGGCAGGAATTCACCCGCATGTCCAAAGACGAGGTACGGGCCACGATCCCCGCCTTCCACCCCGTATGGGCAGACGTCGACACCGTGTTGATCGACGCGATCGACAAACAAGCCGCCCACGGCAGCTTCCGCAACTGGGCCAACATCACCACCCACATCCTCGCCGGCATGAAGAAACTGAACCTCAAACAAGTCGACGAAGACCTCGTGCGCTGGGTCTACAGCAAAATCGGCGGCATGCAGTGACCGGCGGCGGCCCGCCACCGGTCACCGTCATCAACGACAAGGACGACCACCCCGACTGGACAGCCGCCGCACACACCGCACACGAACCGGCTGCTGGACGACTGGCCATCGACCCCAGCCCCGCCAACGGCGCACCCGCAGCCCTCGCCCACGACCTGCTCTACGCCCTGGGCAAACGACTCCCCCTAGGCGCAATACCGGTGATTTAGGTCTTTTTCCGGGAGGTTGGGGCTGGTTTGGTGGGTCCGACGAGGGTGACGACTGGGGTGTCCGGCCGGGGTGTGTCAATTTAACGGCTGATCTTGGTTGTTGAGTTGGTCAGTGGTCGGTGGGAGTCAGGCGGCCCTCGAAGGCGACCTGGAAAGCGTTC
>NZ_JBVJWD010000104.1:0-11688 GCF_055602785.1 Streptomyces sp. NPDC037301 | reverse complement strand
TCGCCCCTCCCACGCCTGTTCGCATCGTCCGGGCCCGCCGCATCACCACCCTGGACGGCGAGGCCGACACCCGGGTCCTCGACGCCATCGAGGCGACCCGCGCCGCCCACCCCGAGCGCGGATCAACCACCGCATCGAGCACTGCTCCCCCGTCGACGAGAAGCTGGTCCAGCGGATCCGCGCCGCCGAGGTCACCCCGTGCCGTTCGCCGCATTCGTCCACGGGGGGGGCTCCAAACTGCACCGCTACCACAGTGACGCGCGCGCCGCACGGGTCAGTGACCACCGCTCCTTTCTGGACGCCCGCGTCTTCGTCGCGGGCTCGTCCGACCACCCGTCGGGTTCCCCTTGAGCCGCTGCTCGCCCTCCAGACGATGGTGACCCGGCGTACCAGCGGGGGCGATGCCCTCGGCGCCGGCAGGGCCCTGACGGTCCGTGAGGCTTTAAGCGTTTACACCATCGCTTGGGCGCGCCACAGGCGAGTCCCAGCTCAAGGGCCGCGGACGCATTGCAGCAACCGGGGCTCTCACTGCTCGCCCTGTCCTTTTCTGCCTCGCATACGAAGCGAACCACCGCCGAATGGCACCAAGATCCGGGCCATTCCCGGACCACCTCGCCCACGAGGAACGAAAGATTCAGCGTTTCCGCTGGTCAGCGACATGCATGACGTGTACCACCAGCAGACGAAGAATCTACTGGTGAGCTACTCGCCGAAGAAGCTGGGCTTCTTCTAACGGCATGGAAAAGGGCGCCTGAGCTGGGGAAACTCCCAGCCAGGCGCCCTTCATTGCCCGCAATCAAGCAGTAAGGCGAAATGCTCGCTTGCTCCCAGTTCGCCCCACTGTCGCCCACGCCCTGACCAGCTGGTCCGGAATATATCCGGACCAGCCTGCACCTAACTCGGCATCCGCGTCGCCTCCCAGTGGTTCATCGAAAGCTCGATCATCTGGTTGGCACGGTCACGTGTTCCAGCCAAGAACTTCGCGTAATAGCGGAAGAGCACCTGGATGCTCTGCCCTGCCCTTCGCGCGCACTCGGCAGGGTCTACACCGGAGGCCAGCCAGAACGAGATGCCAGCGTGGCGTAGGTCATAGGGCCGCTTCGCGAGGTTCAACGCGTGTTCGTCCACCGTGAGGACGGCCTCTCTGGCACGGTTCCACGTGATGTTGTAGGCGGAAGTGTCGATGTAGTTGCCTGCCGCGTTCTGAAAAATCCGACCGTCGGGCGCCACACCGAAGCAGGCAATGTGATCGCGGAGCATCCTGACAAGGATGGGCGGGATAGGGACAGGGCGGGTGGCCCTTGCCGCACGACGCTTCAATGAGTGGATCTCATGGACAGCGCCGTCGTCCGTCCAGTCCCTTCCCGCTGTGACAACCCCACCGTTGAGGTTGAGTAGCCCCCAACCGGTTACGGGAAGGCGACACTGGGACTTCTTGAGATGGATCACCTCCGCCGGACGCATCGCGGCGTAGTACATGCAGGCGAAGAAGGCGTACAGGTGAGCTCCTCGTCCCGGCAGTTGGCGTATGACTTCCAGCAGCCGTGCGACCTGGTCGGGGTTCGGTACGCAGTCGGGATCGACTGCGTCGTCCACCTCGGGAGCCGTCCACCGCAGGCTGACGAGCGGGTTGTGGGTGAAGTACCCCTTCTCCACAGCCGCAGCGAAGACCTCGTTGATGGCGGCCTTCTTCCGCTTCGTCGTCTTGGCTGCGGCGACAGTCCCGTCCAGCTTCCGGCACAGTGCGTCGAGCCCTCGACGCAGCACATCAGGGTCCTCAAGTTCACTGAGGGGCAGTGACTTGCGCTCAAGCCAAGCCAGCGCGGCCCCCCACTCTTCGCGAGGCTCGTGTACCCAGGCGTTCTTGTTGAGTGCCCACGAATACACCGCCCTGCGCAGCACACGGGGGTCGTGATAGACAACTCCCTTGTCCACGAAAGCAACGGTGATCGTGGCCAGAGCCTCGGCGATCGTGCGTCGGGTATTTCCGGGCGTGCGCTCCCAGCGCGTGTCCATGTACTCCCGGGCCACGGTGTACCAGGTCCGCTGCCGCAACTCGCGCAGCTCGGATGCCGGCAGGCCCGTCTTCGGGTCGAACGGCTCGCCCTCACGTGCGGCGGTTATGAGCTTTGCCCTGCGACTCTCCGCGAGGGCGCTGTCACGTTGGCTGACAGGGTGGGAGGATCCTCGGGCTGATCACGGTGGAGGGGGTCGTCCGTGGAGGGCATGTCGCCGTCGTACAAGGGGCACCGGTATCCGGTCGAGGTGATCTCGCACTGCGTGTGGCTGTACTTCCGGTTCCCGCTCAGTTTCCGTGAGGTCGAGGAGCTGATGCTGGAACGCGGCGTGATCGTCTCGTACGAGACGGTCCGCCGCTGGTGCCTGAAGTTCGGTCAGCAGTACGCCAACGGACTGCGCAGCCGGCGGCCCCAGCCCGGCGACAAGTGGCATCTGGACGAGGTCTTCATCAAGATCAACGGTGAGCAGAAGTACCTGTGGCGGGCTGTCGACCAGGACGGCAACGTGCTGGACATCCTGGTGCAGAGCCGCCGGGACACGGCTGCGGCCAGGCGCTTCTTCCGCACGCTGCTGACCAAGACGGGCGGGGTGCCGCGGGTGATCGTCACGGACAAGCTCCGCTCCTACGGCGCGGCCCACCGCGAGGTCATGCCCTCCGTCGAGCACCGTTCCCACAAGGGCCTGAACAACCGGGCCGAGAACAGTCATCAGCCCACCCGGCAACGCGAACGGGCGATGAAAGGCTTCCGCAGCGTGGGCGCCGCGCAGCGTTTCCTGTCCGCGTTCAGCGGCATCTCACCCCACTTCCGGCCCCGCCGCCACCTGATGACCGGCACCCAACACCGCGCCGAAATGACCGTCCGCTTCACCATCTGGGAGCAGATCACCGGCGTCACCGGCCGGCCTGCCGCCGCCTGAGCCCAGGGCCGGCACCCGGCCCCACCACACCTCGACACACCGTCAGACACCCGCACACCCAACAACGTGACAACGCCCCAGACAGAGCCCTGACGCACATCAAGATCAGTTCGGTTAAGCCTGCATCCGCTGCCCCATGCTCCAGGTCAGCCCGAAGATGATCAGTCGGCTCGATGACCTCGAAACCGACCTCATCACCCGCCGGGGCCGCGCCCAAACCGAGGGCTGGGCCGGTGAGATCGAAGGTCTCGACCTCACCCTCCAACTCCTCCGCGCCAAAAGGGACGACACCCACCGCCGGGCACAACGCCCGCTCATCGACCTCGGTGTCCCCACGCCCCGCATGAAAACGGAGGATCAGTGAAACCCGGCTATCCGCGGCAGGCAATCGTGATGATCTCCAGACTCGAGCGACAGTGGGTGCCCGTTCAGGCTCCGCGGGCTATCGCTGACCACCAATGTGGCGAACTATTCGCCGCGATGGACCGCGACCGAGTCCAGCTGGAGTTCCACGTCTCTTCCGGGGCCAGGGCGAGATGAGCGGGCCGGTGGCGCCAGACCGACCGGTATGGCGCACCCGCCGTCGTAAGTCGCGACCTTTGACCTATTGGGCGAAGAGCGAAGGCTGCGTGACAAGCCACAAGAGGTCCCCAGTCGGGACGGACTGGGGACCTCTCGCGTGCCGTTGCCAGCGCGGCTCAGCCTGGCTGGTCTCCGGTGTACCGGAAGATCTCGTGGCCGGCGTTGACGCCCCACACGGTCCCGTCGGCACCCGCGCCGATGTCGCTCAGGACGCCCGGGACCTTGTCCCACGGGCTGGCGTCGTTGTTGGTGTACCGGTAGATGCCACCGGCCACGTCGACGCCCCACACATTGGTCCTGGACCCGGCAGAGATCCGGACCAGGCTCCCGGTGATCTTCTTCCAGTGGTTGGGGTCGCCCTGGTCTCCGGTGTACCGGAAGATCTCGTGGCCGGCGTTGACGCCCCACACGGTCCCGTCGGCGGCCGCGCCGATGTCGCTCAGAACGCCGGGGACGTTGCGAAACGGGGTGGCGTCGTTGTTGGTGTACCGGTAGATGGCACCGGCCACGTCGACGCCCCACACATTGGTCCTGGACCCCGCCGAAATCGCCGTGAGACTACCGGAGATCAACTTCCAATCAGGCATACCGAACTCGCTCCTTTGCGCCTCGGACGTTGCATTCAAATACTTGGCGAGCGGTAGATATAGCCAAACCGTCCCACCTATCAGCGAATCATTTAAATGATCCAGATATCGACGTTTAGGGACTGGTCATCCCGGAGTGCAGGGCGCGCGGGCGGGCAGTCCGGGAGCCGCTTGACCGGAAGCGTGGTACCTCAGATGGCGGATCGACGTGACGCGCGGTCTGTGTAGCGGCGGTCATGGCATCGGCGGCATCTGGGCCTTCGGGCTGTTGGAGAAGTGACACTCTCACCGGTCCGTCACTCGACCGTATGAAGTGCAGAGAAGCAGCGACTGCTGGAAGGCCGCCCGTGACGGCGACAGCACCAGCAGGGAGGAATGGCTCGCCACGAAGCGCGCCGAGAAGCAGGCGGCGAAGGCGTGGGCGGAGCAGTTCGATATGCCGCCGCTCGAAGGTCCGGCCAAGGCCCTTGTCTGGGGCGAGCGTTCACGCCACCACCTGGTGACCGCCGCCCACACCGCTCTCGTCATCGAGGGGAGCTGGGACGACGCCGACTGGATGGTGATGGAGGAGAAGGTCCGGGCCGTCACACGCGCCGGGTGGTGGATCGACCAGCGTGACGCCGAGGGCGCTGACCTGCCCGAACTCCTGGATGCCGCGACCGATGGCGACCGTGGTTCCGAAAACCCGTACCGGTAGCAGGGCGTATTTATAGCCGACGATCCCCGGTTAGAGAAACCGGGGATCGTGAAGACCATTGAATCCTCCCCACCGCCACCTCGTGCCGTTCGCGGAAGGACTCATCTGTGCCCGAAGCCGCCCCCCGTCCCCCGTACGTTCCCGCCGACATCCTCACCCCCGAACGTGACATCACCCACCAGCACTTCCGTCCTGGTGACCAGATCGCAGTTCTCAAGGGCGTGGCCGGCCGGACGCTGTGGGGGGATGCCATGACGGTCGTCACCCCGTCATGGCACACCCCGACCGATCAGGACGGGTGGCGGCTCCGCAACCCCAACGGCGGTCAGCGCTCCTACATCACCGGTCATCCCCGCTATCTCATCCACCGGTCGCGGCGCTGCCCGGACTGCAGCCACATGAGCGTCCCGGTGCGTATCCACCCCGAGAACCACCTCCCCCGTTGGCCGGCGTCGACGGGCACGCGGGGCAGGGGACGTACTGGACGTGTTCTGTCTGGGCATACCCGTTCGCCTTCCGGTCCGATGGCTCATCGCGTTGCCGACACCGGGCCGCGTCGGGCGGTCAGAATTGTGATGACGCCTGATTGATCGGCAAGCCCCTATCGAGACACACCCCGCCAGCCCGGCACCGACAACGCACCACCCCCGGCCCACAGCCGACGCTGTGTGAGAAAGACACCCCAGTCAAACCTCTCATGAGTCAGACCCCGGACCCAGGACAGCACCCACCAACTCTCCCGCCCAACACGACACATCACCAGCTGTGTTCAAACCCGACCGATGTCGGCGACCATTTGCCAACTGGCGCCCGCTGACAACAACGAGTGCACGGAACGGCACTGTCACGTTGGCTGACGGGTGGCGATGATCTTCGGGTTGATCATGGTGGAGGGGGTTGTCCGTGGGCAGTACGCCGCCGTCGTACAAGGGGCACCGGTACCCGGTCGAGGTGATCTCCCACTGCGTGTGGCTGTACTTCCACTTCCCGTTGTCATTCCGTGAGGGGAGGAGCTGATGCTGCAGCGCGGCGTCATCGTCTCCTATGAGTTCGCCCACGATGTGCGTGGCCGCACTCACACCCGGGGCACGGCCTCCTCGGAGTGCGGCTGCGCGCGGCACGCCCCCACTGGCGGGTCAGCTCTGAACCAGACGGTCAGACGACGGAACGGCGCCATGAAGGCTCGCCCAGGTCGAACGCGAGGGCGGCGACCCGAAGGCGAAGGCCCAGCCCGCCGGGTACCGACCTGGATCACCCCGAACACCCGACATGGCGCACACCACGGGCGTAACCCTCGCCACATCGAGCAAACCTAGCGCCCACTCGGTTTTCGTGCTTTCCTGTGCTTGGCCCGCAGGTCGAAGGCCTCGCCCGGCCCGCGGCTCAGGCGCACCCCGCCCCCTCTCGCCCCGCAGGGGCACGGCCACCAAGGAAGTTGGTCATGAGCACATCCGAGACCCGGCACACGTCTGCCTCCCCGCGGAACGTCGTCACGGACACAGCGCAGGACGCAGCGCAGGACACGCCGCCGGCCGGACGCCGCGCCAACCTGGGCGGGCTGCTCTCGCTGCTCGCCGTCGGCAACATCGCGATGTACATGGTCTACATGGGGGTCGGGCAGGTTCTGCTGCCGCTCCAGGTGGAGGCCATCGACCCGGCGGACAAGGTCGCCAACTTCGGTCTGGTCTCCGGCGTCTCCGCGATCTTCGCGACGCTCTTCAACCCACTCGCCGGTGTCCTCTCGGACCGATCCCGGCGGCGAAATCCCTGGATCCTCGGCGGCGGCATCGCGGCCCTGGGCGCGCTCGCGCTGTTCGGTGCGATGAAGTCGATCCTCCTGGTCACCATCGGCTGGTGTCTGGTGCAGGCGACGATGAACGTCTACCAGGCGGCCATCACCGCGGTCGTGCCCGACCGGGTGCCGGTCGAGCGCCGCGGGCTCGCCTCGGCGACGGTGGGCATCGGCATCCCGGTCGGCTCGATGGTCGGTGTCGCGCTGGCCACCATGTTCGTGCCGCACGACGTGCCCACCGGGTATCTGGTGCTCGGCGCGGTCGTCGCGGGCGCGGCGGTGCTGTTCACCTCGCTGGCGCGGGAACGGAAGCTGCCCGAGCAGGACACCGTGCCGCTGGGCAGGCAGCTGGCCGCGTTCGCGGCGGCGCTGCGGGTGGCGGACTTCCGGTGGGCGTTCGTCGGCCGCTTCCTGCTGACGCTCGGCTACTTCGTGATCGTGGTGTACCAGCTGTACATCCTCCAGGACCACATCGAGCTGCCGAAGGGCCTGAGCCCGACCGACGCGATCGCGATCATGACGCCCGTCAACTCGATCGCGATGCTGGTCGCGACGGTCGCCGGCGGTGTCCTCTCCGACCGGATCGGCCGCCGCAAGCCGTTCATCGCGGCCTCCTGCGCACTCACCGCGGCCGGCATGGTGGTGCCGCTGGTCAGCCCGGACTGGACCGGCATGCTGGTCTTCTCCGTCATCAACGGGCTCGGCTTCGGTTGTTTCATGGCGGTGGACACCGCCCTGGTCACCCTGGTACTGCCGAGCGCGGAGGACGCCGCCCGCGACATGGGCGTGCTGAACATCGCCAACGCCGGCCCACAGATCATCGCCCCGTTCATCGCCTCGCTGGTGGTCGGCGCGTTCGGCGGCTACGACGCCCTGTTCGTGGTCGCCGCCGTGGTCACCGCCCTCGGCGCCCTGTCCGTCATCCCGATCCGCAGCGTGCGCTGACCGTCCCAGCCGGACCGGTCCCCCTTTTTGGAGAACCACATGAGCACCACCCCCACCCCCCGTAACGACGGCCACCCCTACCAGGACCCGTCCCTCCCCACCTCCGCGCGCGTCGCCGACCTCGTCTCCCGGATGACCCTGGAGGAGAAGGCCGGTCTGCTCTTCCAGACCATGCTGACCATGCACCCCGACGGCCGCCCGGTCGAGGCCGGCGAGGATTCCATGGCCCCCACGGACACCACCGGCATGGTGCGCTCCAAGCTCATGAGCCACTTCAACCTCTTCGGCACCGCGGGCCCACGCCAGATGGCCGAATGGCACAACACCCTCCAGGAGATGGCCGCGAGCACCCGTCTCGGCATCCCGGTCACCGTCTCCACCGACCCCCGCCACTCCTTCACCGCGAACATCGGCGCCTCCATCGAGGCCGGCGCCTTCTCGGTGTGGCCCGAGCCGACCGGCCTGGCCGCCACCCGCGACCCGGAACTGGTCCGCCGCTTCGCCGACGTCGCCCGCCGCGAATACCTCGCGGTCGGCCTCCGCGTCGCCCTGCACCCGCAGATCGACCTGGCCACCGAGCCCCGCTGGTCCCGCCAGATGGGCACCTTCGGCGCGGACGCCGCACTCACCGCCGAGCTGGTCCAGGCGTACGTCCTCGGCTTCCAGGGCGAGCATCTCGGCCCGGACAGCGTGGCCACCATGGTCAAGCACTTCCCCGGCGGCGGCCCACAGAAGGACGGCGAGGACCCGCACTTCCCGCACGGCAAGGAGCAGATCTACCCGGGCGGAATGCGCGAGCACCACCTGGCCCCGTTCAAGGCGGCCATCGCGGCCGGCGCCTCGCAGATGATGCCGTACTACGGCCAGCCGATCGGCACCGACTGGGAAGAGGTCGGCTTCGGCTTCAACAAGGGCGTGATCACAGGGCTGTTGCGCGAACAGCTCGGCTTCGGCGGCATCGTCTGCACCGACTGGGGCCTGCTCAACGACGAGCCGATCTTCGGCGAGATGCACCAGGCCCGCGCCTGGGGCGTCGAGCACCTGACCGTCGCCGAACGCGCCGCGAAGGCGATCGACGCGGGCGCCGACCAGTTCGGCGGCGAGTCCTGCCCCGAGGTGATCGTCGACCTGGTCCGCTCCGGCCGCCTCTCCGAGGACCGCATCGACCGCTCCGTACGACTTCTGCTGCGCGAGAAGTTCGTCCTCGGCCTCTTCGACAGCCCGTACGTCGACCCCGACGCGGCCGAGGAGATCGTCGGCAACAGCGAGTTCCGCGCGGCCGGACAGTCGGCCCAGCGCCGCTCACTCACCGTCCTGGTCAACCACGAGCGGACACTGCCGGTTGTCGACAAGCGTCCGAAGCTGTACGTCGAAGGGCTCGACGCGCGGGTCGCGGCCCGGTTCGGCGAGATGGTGGACGACCCCGCGGACGCGGACCTCGCGGTGCTGCGCCTGTTCACCCCGTACGAGTTCCGGGAGAGCAAGTTCGAACAGCTCTTCCACTCCGGGCGCCTGGCCTTCACCGAGGAGGAGCTGAAGCCGGTCCTGGACCTCCTCGACGCCGTACCGACCGTCGTCTGTCTGAACCTGGAGCGGCCCGCCGTCATCCCGGAGATCGCCGAGCGGGCGGCGGCGCTGATCGTCGACTTCGGCGCGAGCGACGAGGCGCTGCTCGACGTGGCGTTCGGGCGGGCCAGGGCGGAGGGCCGGCTGCCGTACGAGCTGCCGCGCTCGATGGCCGCTGTCGAGGCGTCCCGGTCCGACGTGCCCCACGACACGGCCGATCCGGTCTTCCCCTTCGGGGCCGGACTGGACCTCTGAGACGCTTCGGACACCCGGACCCCCACCCTCCGCCCCACAGAGCAGGAGTCACCCCTGATGACCACCGGCCCCACCGTCCTGACCAGCAGCGGCCCCGTGCGCGGCGAGCGCCGCGAGAGTGGGGTGCGGTTCCTCGGCATCCCGTACGCCGCACCGCCGGTCGGTGAGTTGCGGTTCGCGGCTCCGGCTCCGCCTGAGCCGTGGACCGAGGTGATGGACGCGACGGCGTACGGGCCGACCGCTCAGCGCCGTCCGTTCGGCGAGGTCACGACCATTCCCGAGCCGACCGTTCCGGGCGAGTCGATCCTCAACCTGAATGTGTTCACCCCGGACGTCGCCTCCCCTGCCGGGAGCGGTCTCCCGGTCCTGGTGTGGATCCACGGCGGCGGTTACGTGGCCGGTTCGGCGGCCAGCCCCTGGTACGACGGGGCGGCCTTCAACCGGGACAGCGTGATCGTGGTCTCGTTCGGTTACCGGCTGGGCATCGAGGGCTTCCTGCACCTGGCGGACGCGCCCGACAACCGTGGCGTGCTCGACTGGATCGCGGCCCTTCAGTGGGTGCGTGACAACATCGCGGCCTTCGGCGGCGACCCGTCCAAGGTGACCGTCGCGGGTCAGTCGGCGGGCGGCGGCGCGGTCCAGACACTGCTCGCGACGCCTGCCGCGCAGGGCCTGTTCCGGGGCGCGATCTCGGTGTCCGGAGCGGTGATGCAGCCGCAGGGGCGTGACATGGCGCTGACCATCTCCCGCCTGTTCACCGAGCGGACCGGAGTCCCGGCGACCGCCGCCGCGCTCCGCGACAAGTCCGACGACGAACTCCTCGCCCTCATGGACGCGTTGAACGCGCCCGGCCCCGAGCGCGAGTCGCTGCCGCTGGTCGTCCTCGCCCCCTTCGCCGACGGCGAGCTGACTCCCGCCCCGGTGATGGACGCTCTCACCACCGGCGACGCAGGCACCGGCATCTCGCTGATGCTCGGCTTCACCTCCCACGAGTTCAACCTCATGCCCGCCCCGGACGGCGGCGAGGAGATGCTGCGCGCCGCACTGGCCGCCATGGGCCTGGACCCGGACCGCACCCAGCGCTTCCTCGACCTCAACAAGGACACCCCGGGCGCCCTCCTCGGCCAGGCTGCCACCGACACCACCTTCCGCGCCCCCTCCCTCGCCATCACCGAGGCCCGCGCAGCCCGCCAACTCCCCACCTGGCTGTACCAGTTCGAGTACACGTCGACCGCCGCGATCTACGCGGGCCTGGCGAGCCACTGCCTCGACCTGCCCTTCGCGTTCGGCCTGGCCGCCGACGCCGAAGGTGTCACCGCCGCTCTGGGCGAGAACCCGCCGCAGCGCCTGACCGACGCCATGCACTCCGCCTGGGTCGCCTTCGTGACCGATCTCGACCCGGGTGCCGGCTGGCCGCGCTACACCACCTCACAGCGCTCCACGATGATCTGGGACGCCGAACCGCACACCGAGTCCGACCCCCTGGGCCCGGTCCGCGAGATCTGGCTGGGCTGACCCGGACGGCGAGGCGGGCCGGTCAGCTCTCCGACCGGTCCTCCTCGCCACCGGACCGTTCCGGCAGCCCCGCCCCGTCCACCGTCACCGACCGCAGCAACCGGTCGAAGTAGGCCCGCAGCCGCCCCACCATGTCGTACGTCTCCGGGGCGAGCGCCCACTGCAGCTGCAGCCCGTCCATCACCGCCGCGATCTCCGCGGCCAGCGCCTCCGGGTCGGTGTCGGGCTTGACCTCACCACGCTCGACGGCGTCCCGGAGCTCCCTGCCGATCTCCTCGATGACCATGCGGTAGCGGCCGACGAAGAAGTCGTGCGCGGGGTGGCCCCGCTCGCCCGCCTCCCCGACCAGCGAGTTGAACATCTTGGTGCGGCCCGGCCGTTCGGCGTTGTACGCCGCGAGGCCGAGCAGCGTCTGAAAGGTCTCGACGGCGGACTGCGGCTCACGCGCGAAGAGCCGCTCCCCGCCCTGCTCGTCGGTCCGCTGCAGCACCGAGATCAGCAGATCCTCCTTGCTGCGGAAGTGGTGCAGCAGCCCACCCTGCGTGATCCCCACGTCCTTCGCGATCCGCGCGAGCGACGAGGCATGGAACCCCCACTGCGCGAAGTGCTCGACAGCGGCGTCCAGAATCCGGGCACGGCGCTCGTCACCCACGGCGTAGCTGCCACGAGCCGCGGTTCTACGGGGCTTTCCATCCTGCGTGCGGTCCATGCGGACCACCTTAGCCTTGATCCACCGAGGTGGTTTGAGAGTGGTCTTTTGATCGGTTTGGGGGCGGGTGGCCGGGTGAGGGCAGGTTGTGTCCGCTGGTCTG
>NZ_JBVJWD010000103.1:0-12121 GCF_055602785.1 Streptomyces sp. NPDC037301 | reverse complement strand
ACCCGGACAGAATGACGCCCACGCGCCGTCCACCACAGCATCCGGACGGCGCGTCACATCACAACAGGGCAAACGTTGCCTGATGCGGCACTAGTGAAGGAGCCTCTGCCGCCCCGGGGTCCGCGGTCCAGTGCGACGCCGCGCTACCGGGACAAGGCCACGGCGAGCCAGTATCCTGACGACGGTGGGCGAGTTCCTGAGGTTCTGCGTCCCGTTCGGCTGGGTGGCGCCGGCGACGGCGTCGTTGCTGTCCGGGACCAAGTACCTGTCGTTCCTGCCGCCCGGCTACAGCCCCGGCGAGGACGGGCAGTTCCGCACGGTAGAGGCCAAGACCATCAAGTTCCGGGTGGCGTTGCCGGGCTACGAGTGGTTGAGCGACGAGCAGTTCGCGCAGTTGCTCGCGCTGACCGTCCGGGCACGGGACCGGTTCCTGGTCTATCTGCTGGGGGCGACGGGGATGCGGATCGGGGAGGCGCTGGGGCTGCACCGCCAGGATATGCACCTGCTGCCGGACTCCTCAGCGCTGGGCTGCCAGGTCTCCGGCGGGCACGTGCACGTGCGGCGGAGGATGAACAGCAACGGAGCGCTGGCGAAGGCCCGCAGCCCGCGGTGGATCCCGGTCGATCCGGACGTGGCGGGCCTGTACGCCGAGTACGTCTACGAGCGGGGCCAGGTCCCGCAGGCCGCCGAGAGCGAGATGGTGTTCGTCAACCTCTTCCGGGCCCCGCTCGGGCAGCCGATGAAGTACCCCAACGTCAAGGACCTGTTCGACCGGCTGGCCGTCAAAGCCGACTTCGCCGCCCGCCCGCAAAAACGACGATTGGGTATTACAAGGTCTCGCTCAAGCGGAAGCGGGCAGCGGTCGAGGTGGTACGCAAGCACACCCTGAACCGTGGCGGACGCCCGGCGCCGATGCCCTCCAACGCCGCCTACGAGCGCAGTTCCGTGGCGGCGCCGTTCGGCGGTTGCGTCGAGCCCAGCAACGTCAAGGCCGGCGGGAAGGCATGCCCGCTCCGCTTCCGTTGCGCGGGCTGCGACTTCTACCGGCCCGACCCGTCCTACCTGCCCGTCATCGAGGATCACATCCGCACCATGAAGGCTGAACGCGAAACCGCGCAGGCACTGGACGCCGCGGAGTGGGTGATCCGGAACATGAACGAGGAGATCGACGCCTACAGGCGCGTCGCCGCCAACATGAAGAGGAAGATCGAGGATCTGACCGCTAAGGAGCGGACCGAGATTGAAGAGGCGAGCAAGATCCTGCGCAAGACCCGCGCCTCGAACGGCCGCAACCTGCTCCCACTGACCGTCCTCCAGCAGCCGGGCGGTGCCCAATGAGCGGCAAGCGTGTCCCCGCCGAGGTCCTCAAGGCAGCCCGTCTCCGCGACAGCCAGACCAAGCGGACCAAAGTCCTGGCGGTACTGCACGACATGGTCGCCCGCAGCGAGCCCGTCACCTTCGCGGCCGTCGCCAAGACCGCCGGGGTGTCCAACTGGCTGGTCTACGCTGAGGGCGTCCGTGAGCACATCGACGCCGCCCGCGCTCGGCAGGCCGTGCACCCGCGGAAGCCCAGCACAGGGGCTTCCGTCAGCTCGGCGGGCTTGAAGACCGATCTGGCGCTGGCTCGCCAGGAGATCACCGCACTGCGGGAGGAGCGGGACAAGCTCAAGGACGCCGTGCGACGACAACTGGGGCAGCAACTCGACCAGGTCGGCACGGGCGAGCTGGTGGCACGCATCGACGAGCTCAGCCGCCAGAACGCCGAGCTGACCGCCGAGAGAGACGCGCTGACTCGGGGCAAGGCCGAGTGGGAGGAGAAGCTTGGCGGGGCGGAGGAGGACCGGGACGCGGCTCGCGTGAGCCTGCGCAGGATGATGCGCAGGGAGAACGCCAACCCGGATGCCCCGGAAGCCGGATGAGCCCTGTCATCGGGCGGAGCCGGTTCCGGCCGCCGAGTGGGAACGCCCTCGCAGAGCACCTCGTCACAATTTCTCTGAGCTGCGGTGATGTCCCACAAACCGGAGCCGGTGGCGGTCTACCGGCCTGGCTCGCGGCCCGAAATCGCGGTTGCTGACCAGATCACTCCGTTACGGGCAGGCACTCGGCGAGCAGGTCGATGACGTCGTGCCAGGCGCGCTGCGCGTGCTGTGGGTGGTAGCCGACGCCAGGGACCACGGGGTGGTCGACCGGCGGGTGGTGGAAGGCGTGCAAGGCGCCGCCGTAGACCGCGAGGCGCCAGTCGACGCCCGCGGCCTGCATCTCGGCGGTGAACGCGTCCCGTTGCGCGGGCGGCATGATCGGGTCTTCCGACCCGACCCCGGCCCACACCGGGCAGCGAATGCGCGCCGCCTCGCCCGGTCGGCCCGTGGTCAGTGCGTTGACTGTCCCGATCGCGCGCAGGTTGACGCCGACGCGCCCGAGTTCCAGCCCGACGGCGCCCCCGGTGCCGTAGCCGACGGCGGCGATCCGGTCGGGGTCGGTCCGCGGTTCGGCGCGCAACACGTCGAGAGCCGCATGGCCGATGCCCCGCATCCGGTCGGGGTCGGCGAGCAGCGGCATGCAACGGGCCAGCATCTCCTCGGGGTCACCCAAATAGCGCCCGCCGTGAAGGTCGAAGGCCAGCGCTACGTAACCCAGCTCGGCGAGCGCATCGGCTCGGCGGCGCTCGACGTCGCTGAGCCCCATGCCTTCTGGTCCGAGCAGCACCGCGGGCCGGCGGTCGACACCGGCCGGGAGCGCGAGGTGCCCGATCATCGTCAGACCGTCGGCCGGGTACTCGACCGTGCGCGTTGTAATCGTCGTCATGAGACTGGACCGTAGTGATCGTCGAGCCCGGTCGGGCCGGTGTTCACCGCTGGCAGAACGGCGCGGGTGTGCCTCTGAAATGCGGCGATAGCTCACAAGATCCGTCACAAACCCCGTTCCCGCGGGGGCATCGACGCCCAGCAACATGCCTAACTTCCCTTAACAAGCAACAGGGGCCTGAACTGCATCAAGACTTGACAGCACTAGATAAAGACGGTGCTGCGGACCTTCTACGACTTCCATCTGGACCGCAACTGTAGGTTCCGCGTTTCGGTGTCCAATTCTGGACCACTATGTCTAGCAGATGCCTAATTGGACAAGCCGCGTGGAAGTGCTGGTGTCCTGTCGCGGTCCAGTTGACAGATTCTCAATCGTTCTCATCCAGAGTGGGCGGATTCTCAGGGCGTACCGTTCTGAGCTGCGAGTTTCTCTCGCTCTCGGACCGGCCCTGCACGCCTTCGGCGGCGAGCGAACGAGTGCCCGCCGCCGAGTATGAGCGGAACAGCTCTTGAGCCTTCACTGCCTTTATCGGAGCCGGTTCGCCTTCATCAGAACGCGTTCAGCCCGATGAGTCTGCCGGAGAGTTCCCAGAGCCGGGATGCCGCGTCGGGGTTGGTGGCCCAGGGTTTGACTCCGCCGATGAGCATGTCGTCGGTGGCAGCCGGTTCCGCGATGTCGCAGTCCTGGCAGTAGGCGCCTCCGTGGCCGTCGAGCAGCGGTGACGTTGCCGCCCATACGGCTGTCGCCGCGCCCTGCTCTGCGGATTTGAAGCCTGCGGCCGGCTCTCCGTCCGGGGTCACCCAGCCTTGTGCGAGCCACTCGTCGCGAGGGATGTGACGCTGCAACGGTGTGAGGATGCTGCCGGGGTGCACCGCGAAGGCATGCAGGTCCATGTCGGTGCCGAGGCTGTTGAGGTGCCGAGCGAAGAGGGCGTTGGCGGTTTTGGACTGGGCATAGGCCAGCCAGCGGTCGTAGCCGGTGCGGAAGTGGATATCGTCCCAGCGGATGTCGGACAGGAAATGACCGGACGAAGCTACGGACACCACCCGGGACCCCCCAGAGGCCAAAGCCGGACGGAGGCGCTGGACAAGCGCGAAGTGGCCGAGGTGATTGACCGCGAAGTGCGCCTCCCAGCCAGGGCCGATACGGGTTTCCGGGCAGGCCATCACACCGGCGCCGTTGATGAGGATGCCGAGGGAACGGCCGGTCTCCAGGAAGCGTTCGCTAAAGGCTCTGACGCTCTCCAGATCTGCCAGATCGAGTGCGTACACCTCCGTCCTGGGGACGCCTTGCAGAGCGCGTTCGGCGGTTGCGGGCCGGCGGGCGGGGATGATGACTTGTGCTCCTGCGCGGGCGAGAGCGCGGGTGGTCTCCAGCCCGAGGCCGGAGTAGCCACCGGTGACCAAGGCGGTCGTGCCTGCCAGATCGATTTCGGCGAGAACATCATCGGCCGTGCTGTGCGCACCGAATCCGGTGCCGATCTTGAACTGCTTCGTGATCATCCTTTGACGCTAGGACCTAGACTGCACGCTAGGTCAAGGTACGTTGCTGTGATGAGCAAGGACACGGGTGGTCTGCCCATTGGGAAGGTCGCCGAGATGACCGGAATGAGCGTGCATGCACTGCGGTTCTTCGAACGCGAGGGCCTGTTCCTACGCCAGATTCCGCGCTCCAGCGGTGGACAGCGGACCTACGAACAGGCAGATGTGGACTGGCTCATGCTGTGCAGCCGACTCCGAGACTCGGATATGCCCATCGCCACGATCAAGAAGTTCGCCGAACTGGTCCGATCGGGGCCCGGCAACGAGCCGGACCGCCTCGCATTGCTGCGCGAGCACGAAGGCAACGTACGAGCCAGGATTGACGACTTGAATTCGAGCCTCGAAGTCATCCATGGCAAGGTCTCAACCTACGAACAGCATCTTCGCGGCGGGACAGCAGCCGGGCTCTGGTCGCCGACACTGCCTCGGTAACCCCTCCAGCCATACAGGGAGTGAGGCGCACCTCTACCGCGAACATGTCTTCCGCGGGAGCCATCTCATTTGAGAACGCCGAAGCGGGGTTTCTCAATCGAGATGGCAGCCCTGCAGATCAGCAGCTTGCTATTCGTCAGATGCGTTGCGACAGGACAGCTGATCAGCGCGTTCACTCTTTCGGGTTACGCCGTGGTCGTCGTTGAGACAGCGGTCGCGGCCTGGACTCACCGTGGTCGTGGCGGTTGAAGGGCGGCAACAGGGGGCGATGTACTCGTGTCCGTGGGAAGTGTTGTTTCGTCAGCGACGTTGCGTGCGAGGCACGTGGACGGTAGCGCGTTCGCGGAGGGCGCCTTCAGTGAGGCGTCGCTGAGCGACCTCTTCGACGCGGCCCCCTGGCGCACGTTTCGCTGGTACCTGGGCCAGAAGCATTATTCAGGGTCCTTCTGGTCGGCGACGGAGCAGGCTCTGGTGATCTACGAGTCCCGGCTGGAGCTGGCGCGGTTACTGTTCGCGGATTTCGACCCTGCCGTGTCCCGGATCGTCGCACAGCCATTCCTGATGACCGCGCACGTCGATGGCGCGGTGCGCAAGCACATCCCTGACTTCCTGCTTCGCACCGCCAAGGGCCCGCTGGTAGTCGACGTCAAGCCGGCGCACAGGGTGTCACGCCCGGACGTCGCCTTCACCTTCGACTGGAGCCGACTCGTCATCGAGTCACGTGGCTGGGGCTACCAGGTGTGGAGCGAGCCGCCGGTGGCACTGTTGGAGAACCTGCGTTTCCTGGCCGGCTACCGCCGCGCCTGGCTGTTCGACCCGATGCTCCTGGACGCACTTCGGATGGCCGATCTGGACGGCGCGACCCTGACCGAGGCATTCACCTCAGTCCTGGTCTTCGACCCCGACGCGGTGCGCTCGTCGGTGTTCCATCTGCTCTGGTCAGGGTGGCTGACCACGGATCTGGACCGTCCACTGGGTTCGGCGCACGTTCTGCGGCGGCGGTCGTGAACTCCGGGGCCGTGAGGCTGGGAGTCGGCACCCGGATGCTCTACGACGGCGAACTGGTCGAGGTCGTCGAGACCGCGGCCACGACGGCCGGCAACGAAGTCGTTCTGAAAGACAGGCTCAGCCGGTTGATGCGGGTCTCGGTCAAGGAACTGCTGTTCTCCGACCGAGTGCAGTTCGTGCCCGAGGGGCCGGGGCCATCCTCGGCCGACGACATGGACCTGGCGTCCGTCGTGCTGTCCCAGCTGGGTCTTGAGGAACGGCGGCAGCTGCTGGAAAGGGCCGAGCACGTCCGGGAGGTCCTCTACGGCTACCGGTCGGGCAGCCGTGAGCTGGCCGGCGAGGGCGAGCCGCGTCCCGGCTACGATCCGGCGCTGCCGAAGATGGTCCGCTATCAGGCCAAGGCTGACGAGCTCGGCGTCTCGGTACGCACCATCGGCCGCTGGGTGGCAGGGCTGGAGAGCGGCGGTGAAGCCGCTCTGGCGACCACGGCGTTGACGAAGAGCGTTCTGGATCGGTGTGATCCGCGCTGGGTGGAGACGGCGCTCGAGGTGATGGTCGAGTACGTCGACCAGGCCACGCCGATGCGCAAGACCGTGATCGACCGAACCCGGGCAAGGCTGATCGCCCGTTTCGGAGAGGGCGCGGTGGCGGTGCCCTCGAAATCCAAGGCTTACGAGGCACTGGCGCTGCTGGAGAAGCAGCATCCGACGTTCCGGTTGAGTACCAAGCGGAACAGGGACATCGCCGGGCGGCCCAAGGAGGCTTACGGCAGGCTGCGTGCGACCCGGCCGGGTGAGTACGTGCTGATGGACACCACCCGGCTGGACGTGTTCGCCTTGGACCCGCTGACACTGCGGTGGGTGAACTGCGAGCTGACGGTCGCGATGTGTTGGTATACGCGCTGCATCGTGGGGATGCGCCTGACGCCGGTCTCCACCAAGGCGGTGGACGCGGCTTCAGTCCTCTACCAGGCATACCGGCCGCCGCCGGTGCTGCCGAGCTGGCCGGCCGAGGCGGTCTGGCCCGAGCACGGGATCCCGCGGTCGGTCCTGATCGACCCGCAGGCGATCGAGGGGCCGATCGCGCGGGCTGCCGGGCCCGCGCTGGCACCGGAGACGATCGTCATCGACCACGGAAAAATCTACGTCTCCGACCATCTGACCAGCGTCTGCGCGCGGATGGGGATCTCCATACAGCCGGTCCGACTTCGCACGGGCCGGGACAAAGGGCCGATCGAAAGATTTTTTCGGACCCTGCGTCAGGACCTGCTCTACGGCTTGCCCGGCTACAAGGGCCCTGACATCTTCTCCCGCGGGGTGGATCCGGAAGGCGAGGCGTTCTTCTTCCTCGACGAACTCGCCGACAAGATCCGCCAGTGGATCTCGGCGGTCTATCACCACAAGCCGCACCGCAGTCTGGTCGAGCCAGGGGTCCCCGGGCTGCGGATGTCGCCAGCGCAGATGTTCGCCCACGGCATGGCCAGGGCCGGCTATATCGAGGTCCCGCGGGATCCGCATCTGGGCCTGGAGTTCCTGGAGACCTCCTGGCGGACGATCCAGCCCTACGGGGTGGAGATCGAGGGGTGTCGCTACGACGGCGCGGGGCTGCCCAAGGACGGGCGGCCGAGCCCCTACCCGAACGGGCTGTGGCCGTTCCAGGTCAACCCGGACGACATCACCCGCGCCTACTTCCGGGACCAGGAACGGCGCTGGCGCGTCCTGCACTGGGAGCACGCCCCGGTCCTGAACATGCCGATGAGCAGGGACGCACTGCGCTACGGACGCAGACTGGCCGCGAAGCAGTACCGGCATCCCAACGACCGCCTGGTGACGGCCGACTTGTTCGAGCGCTGGAATCTGGGCTTCGGCCAGACGCTGGCCGAGCGGCGGATGGCTTTGCGCATGGCTCGTGATCAGGCGGCGTTCGTGATCAACATCGAGGACGACAAGCCCGTGGCCGAGGAATCAGTACCGCCCGCGCAGGACGTTGGCGATGACGACGCGGCCGACTTCGAGGACTTCGACGGCGGCACCGACCTCGACGAGGATGCCTTCTACGCCGACGCCCTGGAGGACCTGTGACCACGGCGGGAGCCGGCCCGGCGGCATCGGAGGATCCGACATGGCGCGCCTTGCCCCTGGACAACCTGACGCTCACCAGGAAGGAAGGCTTCGCGGCGTTCGCCGAGGCGAGAGAGACACCCGTTTTGCCCACACTGACCATGGCCAACCTCAAAGCGCTCGATCCACAGGCGCTCGAACACCACAACGATGACCGCCGCAGGTTCCTCGCCAACCTACGGCCGATCAAGACCATGCAGGCTCGGGAGCTCTCCGCGGACCTCGCTGACATCTTCGACGCGGGGGTGCACCAGCCCAGCTGGCAGGCCAAGGGCATGGCCGCGATCGACGCGTTCCCCGGCTTGGGCAAGACCACCGTCGGCCTCTCGTTCGCCAAGAAGGTGCACAACACTCTGATCGGTCAGTACGGAAGGTTCACCGAGGCCGGGCACGAGCGCTGGCCCGTGATCCGGGTCGGCATGATGGGCGATACCAGGGTCAAGGACTTCAACTGGGCGATGCTGGAGTTCTTCGCCCACGCCGGGCGCAACAGCGGCAGCGCCAACTCGTTCCTATCGCGCGCCCTGGACTGCGCCGTGTCCTGTGAATCAAGGCTCCTGCTGGTCGACGACCTGCAGTTCCTCCAGTTCCGTTCCCGCCGCGGGACCGAGCTGGCCAACCAGTTCAAGACGATCGCCAACGAATTCCCGCTGATGATCCTTTTCATCGGCCACGACCTTGAGGGCAAAGGGCTCTACGACGATCCCCAACTGGCCCGCCGGATCACCCCGCTGGGACTCCAGGCGTTCAGCATCGAGCATGAGCCCGGCCGCGAGCAGTGGCGCCGCTTCCTGCTCTCCCTCGAACAGCGCCTGGTCCTGGCCAGCAAATACCCCGGGATGCTCGCCGATGACCTGTCCGACCAGCTCTACGCCCGCTGCAGTGGGCACATCGGCTCGCTCATGTCGCTGATCAGGCTCGGCTGCCTCCGCGCGATGCGCACTGGGGAGGAGTGCCTGACCGAGAACGTGCTTGCCCAGGTCAAGCTCGACCGGGCAGCCCAGCAGCAACTGGCCGAGTGGGCGGCGTCCCTCGCCTCCGGGAAGACGACCAGCAAGCCGAACAAAGGCGGGAACAAAAGCAGAGGGCGGCGATGACGGTGGTGCCCCGGACGCTGCCGATCCGCCTGCCCCCGATTCCGGGCGAGGCGCTGGACTCGTGGCTGGGCGCCATCATGCACCGCAGCAGCATCGATCTCCGTGACCTGCTCATCGCCGCTGGAACGCCGTTTCCCACCCGGCTCGACCACGCTCCGGACTACACCACCTACCTCACGGCAGAGGAGGCCGACCGACTCGCCCGGATCACCGGCACCGAAGCAGACCTCCTGCACGCCATGACGTTACGGCGCTACGACGGCTCCGCGCTGGCGTTGCACGACACCCGTCGAGTGGTACGCCGTGTCAGGCTCTGGGGTCGCGGCGTCGGCTCCCGATACTGTCCGCGATGCCTGGCCGAAGGCGGCGGCCGCTGGCCCCTCCGCTGGCGTCTGACCTGGTCGATCGCCTGCACGCACCACCAGGTGCTGCTCGCGCACACCTGCACGGTCTGTGGGCGATGGCCGCACCACCGACCCTCCACCAGCAATCAGGTGCGCCAGCATGAATGCTCGGCACGAACTTCCGGTGGCGGGACCTGCAGAGCTGACCTGACGCGCAGCGAGGTCATCTCGCTGCCCCCGGGCAGCCCGGTCCTGCCCGCACAGGAATGGGTCAACGGCCTGCTGAGCCGGATCGAGGCCGGCGACGACGACCCCCGCCTGCGCGAGGCCTTCACCGATCTCACCGCCATCGCCGCCCGCAGCCTCCTGCGGGCCGAGCCGGGCGACTTCATCGCCTGCGGGCAGCAGATCGAGCAGGCACGCCAACGCCATGGGAACAGCGCACAATACGCGCCGGTCGACGCGACCGTGATCGCCGGACCCTTCACCCGCGCGGTCGAGATCGTGCGCGATCCGCTCTCCGAAGCCACCTTCACCGCCATACGCACGCTGGTTGACCGGGAGGCCACGGTCATGCCGAAAGGGCCGACGGAGCAGATACGCCGCAGCATCACACGGCTGGCCTCGGCCTGCCTGGAAGAGCAGTTCTGGCGAGCCGTCGATCCCCACCTGTCCATAGGGCCTCGGCTTCGCTACCGCACCTGCACCACCCGACCCCGCACCCCAGCACACCGCGACCGCACGGTCGTCGCGCGGACGCACTCGCTGCCACAGTTGCTCTGGCTGGACTGGGCGCTGCTGCTGTTCCCTCCGCAAGCCAACCTCTCCGACCGCCACAACTACCACCTATGGCGGGCCGCCCTGGCCGCGACCGTCATGCTCCCGGGCTGGTGGCAACAGCGCTACGACCTCGCGACCTCACTCCTGCACGGCGATCGACGGCTACCCCTCACAAAGTTCCTTTCCAAGATCGCCCGAGGCGGCACCGACCTACCCGCCGCGATCTGTCTTCTCGCCGAGCACCTCGACCAGCACCCAGCACCCATCGACTACGCCCGCCGACGGAAACTGAAAGGCAACGACCTGCTGCCCGAGGCCATCTGGATCGACATCCGCCGCCGGACCGGAACGCCACCTGGCGATCAGTACCGACTCCCGGCAGTGCGCCGATACCTCTACCAACGCATGACCGGCTCAGACCTCTACTCATCCTCCGGCTCGCTGAACCTGGACTCCACCGACAAGACCAGGAACCTGCCGGTCATCTTGACGCAGTCGCTCCTGGAGGCTCTCGACGAGCACGCCGCGCACTACCTGACCTCGCACGACATCAGGGAGCCCGTCGCCTGGTCACCACCCCTGGCGATGGTCGACCACCTCGACCTGCCCGGCCGAGACATGCCCCTGCCCGACACCGAACACGCAGCCCAATTAATCAGGAGCCGCCTCTCACCAACAGCCGCCGCCAACGCACTCGGCACCAGCCCTGAGCACCTCAGGCTCGCCTTCGAGGCCCGGCACCAGGCAGTCGGGGCGCCATTGCGACAGCATCGACCAGCTCGCTGCGAAGGAGTCGAGAAACCGTTGCCCAGGCATATCGATGTCAACTCCTCGGCCGAGGTCCGAGCAACGCCGCCGCACGGGACCACGGCGAAACGGGCCCCCGCCCAAGTGTTGCGCGAGGCCAGAGCCCGCGACAGCGAAGCCAAACGAGCCCGGGTACTCAACACCCTCGACGAGATGGCCGCGACGGGAGAGAAGATCACCTTCCTCAGACTCGCTCGCACAGCACGGGTCTCGAACTGGCTGGTATACGCCGAGGGACTGCGCGAGCACGTCGAGGAAGCGATCAAGAAGCAGAGCGGGGCTGCACAACGTGAGGCGGAAGTGGGCTCGGACGCCTCGGCCGAATCGCTGGCGGCCGACCTGGAACTGGCCACGGCAGAGCTCAGAATCCTGCGCGCGGAGCGGGACCGGCTCAAGGCGGACATGGCGCGGCTGCGGGAGACCGAGGCCGAGCGTGATCGGTTGCGTGAGGCGCTGAAGGAGACCAAGGAGAAACTGGAGTCCACGCTCAAATCCGCAATCAGCGGTCACACCGACAAGCCCCACCCGCCGTCGTTCAGTTGACGATGCCGGTCAGCTTCGACGCCAGAATTCTGGCAGCCACCAGCACAGCACCATCAGATCCTTGGGCCATGGCACCTGATCGGGTGCGCCCCAGTCCTCGAAGGATTCCAGGGCCAGATCGATGGGCCGCCATTTCGGATCGAGGGGTTCATCGATGGCAGCGGGGCGAACATGTGCGACGCCGCCCGCGTCGCACGCCCCGAACTGCTGGTAGTACTGCTGGGCATCGATCAACGATGTCCGGTTCGCACCACCCGCCATGGCAGGCCAACGGAACTGGATCGCGTCGTCCTCCCAGAAGCAGATCGGACAGATCGAATACGACCCAGGCCACCCCTGGTCAGCATCGAAGACGAGATGACCACAACACGGACAAGGACGGCGACTACTCACCAGCACAGTCTGCCCGGCCACGGTGATTACCCGTGAACCGGCTCCCGGGAGCAGTCACCTGATGGCGGGGAGCGATCACCTTCCGTCCTCGCTGACCAAATCACCCGGTGTCGGCGTATTCGTGAATGTGCTCAACGAAGTACAGATAGGGCCTTCCCCCAAGGCCAGGTAGTTAGCGTTCTCGCAGGTCACGCAAGGGGTGTTGACGTCCATGCAGTCGCTGCGTAGAGGCCAGGGCCGATCTTGTGGAT
>NZ_JBVJWD010000102.1:0-12204 GCF_055602785.1 Streptomyces sp. NPDC037301 | reverse complement strand
ACAAAACTCCTGAGAGCTACCTCGCCGGAGTCCACCTCCGCGCCACAACGATCTGGATCGCCAGCCTATTGATCACAACCAAGAACAGAACCTAGAACGTGCCCAGCTTGATGATCGCGAGGATCGCGAGCAGCTGGATGGATGCCGCGCCCAGTGCCTTCGGCCACGGCAGGTCGTGCGACTTGCTCACCATCGTCGTGAGCAGCGCGCCCGCCGCGATCCAGGTCACCCAGCCGAGCAGCTGCACGAAGGGCTGGCCGCCGCCGAGGAACATCGCCACGACCACGCGGGGCGCGTCCGTGATCGACATGATCGACAGCAGCCCCGTTGCCGCGCTGGGAGTTCTTGCTTCCGTGTCCGGGTTGGTTCTCAGTTCGGTGTCCGGTCTTGGGCGCTGTGGAGCGGGCCGGTTCGGGTGTTTCTATGGGGTGTTGAGCAGTGATGGCCGGGTGCTGGTGTTGGACAAGTCATGAGGATTGGCTGGTCACTGGGTGAGGATTACCTGGTCAGCGGAGTGAGAGCTCCCAGCTCGGCGACAAGGATGCCGCCAAAGCCGTGGTACGGCGCTGCTATTCCCACCTCGCTCTGAACTGGGCGAACGTGCTGAAGGAGGAAAGCCCCGAGGCGTACGCCTGGAAACTGCTCAAGCAACGGGTGGAAACCCACCTGCGGCTGGTGGGCCAGACCTCCCAGATGGTGCAGACCGCCGCCTTCCAGCAGGCCGCGCGCGCCACCCTCGAAGTGATCCGGCGCCAGTTCGAGGTGATGGAGTCCGCCCTCGGCCTCTACACAGCGATAGCCGGCCTGCCTGAGCGGCAGTTCGACGTCATCGTCATGCACTACGTCCTGGGCTACCCCTCGAACCGGATCGCCCGCATCATGGGCATCAAACCGGACACCGTCCGCTCCCACCGGCGTTTAGCCCGCGAACGGATCGCCATCAAGCTCGGCCTGTCATTGGAATCGGCCGCCGACGACGAGAATGAGAAGGAGTAACACCGTGCGCAGCATCCACGACGTTCTCGGCGGTGCCGGATGCCCCGACCCGTTCACCGACGACGATCTCGCCGACCTCAAGCAGGAGATCGTCCGCGACGTCACCGCCTCCATGATGTTCGGCGCGCTGCCCGCCCCGGCCGGCCACTTTCCCGCCCTCCACAACGAGGCCGGCAGGGAACTCGCCACCTTGTCCGCCCACCTCTTGCACCACCGAGACGCCGCTGAGCACGTCGCCCAGCTCGCCCACGAAGGCATCGATGAAGACGGCGCCCTCCGCTTCGCCTCCCTGCTCTTCCTCGTCGACGAGCGCGAAGGTGCCCGCTTCTGGTGGCAGTTCTCCGCCGGCGTCGGCAACGCCACCTCCGCCTACTGCCTCCACCTCTACCACCTCTCCCGCGGCGAACTCCGCGACGCCGACCACTGGGCCCTGGAAGCCGCCACCTTCGAGGGCCCCGCCGTCCCGCACCCGCCCGCCCGCCACCAACTCATCCAACGCGAAGCCCTACGCGCGGCCGTCCGCAGGCTCAAGGTCGACGCAGTCGAGGAATCCGGCTACAGCAGGGTCCTACGCCCCGCTCAGCACCTGGCCGACCGAATCGAAGAACTCGCCGACGCCCTTTAAGTCGGGCCCGATCCGCCAGTGGGCGCCCTTCTCAGGGCGCCCGCGTCGTGTGGTGACCTGCCACCGGTCACGGGTGGACCGGTTCTCTGTCGGTCCGGACCGCAGCCCGAGTGGTAGCAGGGGAAGCGAAGTGGGTATGGGTACGTACCCGTACCCTTGAGGGACGGGAAGGAGTACGACGATGTCCGATGCCAATGTCCGTATCCCCGAAGAAGCCAAGGACCGGCTCGCCGCGATCGCGGCCGCTGAAGGCCTGTCGCTGCGCGCTTACCTGGCACGCCTGGCCGAGACCATGCTGACCCCGGCCGAACGTGCCGAGCATGCCGAGAAAGCCAGGGCCGCGCTGAAGAAGTGGAACGGCTACGCCCCCACCGCGGCCGAGCAGAACGACCTGGACAGTGAGCTCGACCGGCGCCTGGCCCAGGTGACGGCCCGGTGACCGACGCCATGCACATCGTCCTGGACGACACAGCGATGGCCGCGGCCGGCCAGGGCAACGTTCTTGCCTCTCGCCTCATCCACCGGGCTCATGCCGAGTCCGGCTGGTTCCTGTACGCCCCGGCGTGCGCGCTCGTCGAAGCCGACCGCGCCCGGCCCGGCACGGCCGAGCACCTGGCCGCGCTGCCGGGCATCACGGTTCTGGACCTGGACTTGGCCGCCGCGCTGGCTCTCGCCCGCGAGGAGATGTGGGCGGCGGCGCACAGTCAGTACGCGGCTCAGCCCACCCCGGACCGCCCCGACGGGGCAGTCATCGCGACCACCGCGCCGGATCGGTGGAAAGGCGAGCCGGTCCGCGTCCTGGACCTCACGCCCTGACCTTGTGCGTCAGGGGGGCGTGGTGCAGGTATGCCAGGTGATGGTCAGGTTTCGCCAGCGTTCGCGGGTGGGTTCCGGCGCTTTAGCCCGACAACTTCACCGCCCCCGCCGCGGGTGTCGCCCTGGCCTCGTTCCTGGGCGGAAGCAGGCTTTCAGGTGAAGGCTGCTCGGTTCATCTCGGCGATGGTTTTCCGGCGGCGGTCGTCGAGGGTGCGGCCCCACTTGGTGTTGGAGTAGTACACGAGCTCTCCTGTGCTGGGCTCCCGGAAGTCAATGTTGCACCCCACGTCGGTGTGGGTGTGATCGCACAGGCAGGTGCACCTCTTGTGATCGACTTCCCAGCCCAGTCCGGTGGGGCCGTCGCCGAGAAGCCGGATGAGGTCGGGGCACGGCGGGCCGTCGGTCGTCTCCAGCCGGAAGCCGCCGATGGAGCTCCACGCGTCGGTTCCGTTGATCGGGCCGGGGCCGGCCATTGCACGGATGCGGCGCAGCAGGGGAGAGAACAGTGAGGCCGGTTCGAAGGGCGACGTCACGGCCGCGGTGTGGGCGGCTCGTTCTGCTGGTGTCCAGTCCGGCTCGTGTTGGAGCAGGTCGTAGTAGTCGGTGGTGAACCGGTCGGTGATGCGTTCCCACCAGTGGGGGTTGAAGCCGGTCAGGGCGATGCGGGCCGGCATGCCGGGGCGGTGCAGGCAGATGTTGCTGCCTTCCCGCCGGTAGCGCAGCCCGGGTACGCCGGTGACACGGTCACGGGGATCGTTGGGGCCGTCGGTGTTGAGGCGGGGAAGGAGGAAGTCGGCCCAGTGGTGGATGACGTACGGCTCGGCGAGGAGCCGGAGGGTGAGCTGGTCTTTCTCGGGACGCACGTGGACGATGCCCAGCGGGTGCTGTGAGAGTCCGCCGAGCCGGCAGCAGGCGAGGAAGAGCGCGGCCTCCAGCTGCGCCTGTTCCGGGTGGCGGGCCGCGGGGATGGTGAGCGGCCGGTCGGCATCCGTGAGGAGTGCGTGGAGCGCTTGGTGAGGCTCGCCAGTGCTACGGCGGCGGTCTTCGGTGAGGGCCAAGGCTGCCTGAGGCATCGTGGTCGCTGTTCCGCGCCGGACCGGCCCCCGGCGGTGAGGCGCTTTGATCAGGTTGTGCCAGCAGTATCTGCGGGTGGTGATGCTTCTGGCCGGTCCTCGGTGAAGAGTTGCGGGGGCCTCTGCTTCACGCGGCCGGGCGTTCACGAGCCCGGGCACATCCAAGCCTGCGGCGAGGTGGCGGAGCAAGGAGCCACAGCTGGCCCTGACTCCATCGGGTGAGGAAGTGGGCACACGGACCGCGCCCGGCGAGGCTGCTCAGTAAGGTCCACGATGGCCAGACAGGTTTCGCCGTCGACGGGCCGCAGGCCACGGGACGGGGGCTGTACAGGGGCGCGGGCGCGATAATGTGGAGTCTTCTTATCTGCGGTTTTTGTGATCTGGCAGGAGTACCCGCGTGCCTGAGGACCCCATCGCTCACAGCGAGCTCGCTGCCCTGACCCGGCGTTTCGAAGAGGGCTCGGCTCAGGACTCCCGCGAGTTCGGGATCATCAAGTCCGACCTCACTGCGGTGCGCCTGCAGGTCGGGAACCTGGACCAGAAGGTCGAGAACCTCAGCGGCCATTGACCCAGCGTCTGGACGGTCTGGAGCGGAAGATCGACGGCTTCATCGACGAGCAGCGCGCGGTCAACGCGACCATGGTCGAGCTGCTGTCCTCGCTCGTGGGCAAGAGCACCGACACCCAGTGACCTCACGGCCCTGCGGCTGAACAGCTGGCCAGGGTGAAATCGGGGCCGGACCACATGTGGTCCGGGCCCCGATCCGTGTCCGGACCCACGAACCTCCGCCTCGGCGCCGCGATGAGGCTGCGGCTATCGGCCGGTACGGGTACGTCGGGTGTGGACGAGGTGCTGCCAGCGGCCGCGGACGGCGTCGGGGCTGTCGATCCACTGCGTGGCGGTGGGACCGGGCAGGGGCAGGCCGGCCATGTGGTGGGCGATGTCGGTGAAGTAGGCGAAGTCGCCGGTCGCGGTGAGTTCGTGCAGGCGGCCGATGGTGGCGGCCAGCTCCTGGTCCTCCTCGCGCACGGCGTGGTGGAAGGCGACGGCAAGCTCCACGAACCGGTGGAGGAAGGGCAGCCCCGCGCCCGTGATGTCGGTGTTCAGGCTCCGGGCGCGGTCGATGATGCCGTCGGTTCCGGCGTCCTTGATCAGGGCGACGACCTGGGCCAAGAGAGCGTTGGACCGTTGGTCGAGGCCTTCGAGGAGCTGGTGGGCGAGGGAGAGCTCGGCGGCCGCCCGGTCCGGGTCGGCGAAGGACAGCGCGAGGGCGAGGCGGACCTGCATCATCGCGCGCTCGCCGACAGCGCCGTGTTCTTCGGCTTCGGCGCGGCCTGCTTCGAACGCGGCGACGGCCTGGTCGGTGGCGGCGTGGGACCAGTGGATGTCGCCGAGGACGCGGTGGTGGCGGCCTTTCCATCCCAGGGTGGGGACGGCGGCGAGTGCGGTGGGGAAGTCCCCGGCCAACCTGGACAGGTTGGCCAGGCCACGGCGGGCCTTGGGTGCGAGGCGCCCGCCGGCGTCGGCGACCTGTCGCATCCCGGCCCGGGCGGCGGCGCCCTGGTCGAGGTCCTTGTACGCCTTCGCCCGGTAGTACAGGGCGAGCTCGACGAGGTCGGCGGACAGCAGGCCGGAGTCCAGCACCTCGCTCAGCCTCTCCACCGTCCGCTGCCGGTGCTCGTGCTGGCGACGGGTGATTGCGGCGAGGAGTTCGGCCAGGGCGTCCGCGGGCGTGTCCGGGGCACCGGTGGTGTCGGCGGGGAGGGTGAGCGGCTCCCAGACGGAGTCGTCGGTATAGGTGTAGGCGGCGGCGGTGAGCCAGCCCAGGTCGGCGAGGCGGTGGTCGCGGGCGAGACGAAGGCCCTGGCGTAGGCAGGCGACCAGGAGCAGGCGGCTGGGGCCGAGCGTGGCGGCCGCCGTCCACTGCTCGCCGAGGGCGCCCAGCGCGCGGGTGGCGGCCTGGTACCAGTCGGTGTCCGTCCAGCGGTCCTCGCTGTGGGTGTCCTCGCGCACGGCCGTGCGGATCGCCCGGTGCAGGTGGTACGGCCACAACCCGTAGACGTTCTCGGAGATCAAAGGGCGCTCGGTCAGACGACGGGCGGGAGCCTGGTGGGTGAGGCCGGCGGCCCGGGTAGCCAGGTCCAGGTCCCAGGCGTCGAGGAGCGAGACGCTGCGCAGCAGGTGGCGCTCCTCCGCCGTGAGGTCCGACAACGTGCGGGCGAGCAGGGCCGGGAAGGAGCAGTCGAAGTCGGCCGGGGCGGGAGCGCGGCCGGTACGACGGATCTCCAGGTAGCGGGAGACGGCGAGGTCGAGGTGGAGGGGCAGGCCGTGGGACCGGGCGGTGATCGCTGCCCGGATGTCAGCGTCGATGAGGGGCCGGCCCTCGACAGTGAGCCGCTGGGCGAGATGGGTCTCGCAGTCCTCGGGAGACAGGTCTCCGATCAGGTGCTGGCGTCCGGAGTGTTCACCGGCACGGGGCGCGGGGACGGTCCGGGTGGACCCCAGTCCGGGCCAGGCGATGGGGCCGGTCCAGTCGAGCTGTCCGTGGAGGCCCGGGTCGGCCCACTGCAGGCGGCTGCGCCCGGCGAGGATGAAGAACGTGCCGGGCATGAGCCAGACCAGCCGTTGCAGGAGCCGCTCAAGGTCGCGGTGGCGGTCCGCGGTGTCCTCGAAGGTGTCCAGCAGGACCACCGGCGTCACCGCCTTCTTCGCGGGCAGCCGGCTCAGGTCCCAGGCCAGAAGATGCGGGTAGTACGACAAGGCTTCCAAGTCCGGGGTGGCCTCCAGCAGGGCCGCGGTCCGTGCGGCGCCCGCAAGGGCCTGGGCGCGCTCGTGGCGTTCGCGCAGTGCGGTGACCAGGGCTGAGGTGAGCTGTCCGGCGGCCGAGCCGACCAGGCCGGGCAGTTGGAGGGCGGCCGCGACCTCCCCTACGCCGGCCTGGAGCTGGCCAGGCAGCATGTTGGTGACCCGGCCCGCGATCCCGGTCCGCCGGATGTACTCGTCGAGGGGCTCGCCGGGGTGGGCCACCTCCCAGTAGTTCCGCAGTGCCACGTCGAAGGACGGCAGGGTCCTGCCGAGCTCGCCGGCGAGCGCGAGGCGGATCGTCAGGAGTACGCGCTCATAGTCGGATCCGGTCGACGCGGAGCGGGACAGGTCGATCCGGATCGGCAGGAGCCGCTGCGTCCAAGCCGGTGCGCCCCACTGGGCGGGCCGGTCCTCGGCCGCGGTCAGGGCGGCTTCGATCTTGCGGAGCAGGGTGGACTTCCCCGCCCCGCCCACCCCGTGAAACATGACCACGTTCGTGCGGGGGGACTCGAGGTCCTCGACGTCGAAGCCGGGCCTGGCCACGCGCTGCAGGTGCTCGCCGAGCGCTGCCGCGACCTCCGTCCACTGGTGCTGGCGATCGGTGAACGCCTCCACCGCGTCGACCCCCGCCGGGTCGTTGGAGCTGAACAACGCACGCAAGTCGGCCACGGTCGGTCCCCCCAGAATGATCATCGACGGTATCAACCGTAGGGCCTAGGGCGTGCGGCGTGGCCACCTTCTGCAACGCGGGCGCCGTTCCCGCATCGTCTCGGCCAGAGACAATGACGCCCCATCGCCTCCCGATACATGAAGGAAATCCCTTGTCAGAGCACGTGAGTCCTGAGGCCGCCAAGCAGCTCGTGCAGGACGTGAGCAACTGGTACGCGGAACAGATCATGAAGGAGCGGGACTCCGCCGGCCCCGAATCCGAGCGCCTGAAGACGCTGAAGGAGGAGCTGGCGGCATGCGCCGCCGATCTGCTGGCGCTCCAGGAGGACGCCAGCCCCGACGAGGTGGCCGAGATCGCGGCCCGCTACGCGGCCCGTTCCCAGGAGCTGGGCGGCCAGTAGCCGGAATTCCGCGGCAGGGCGGGCAGCGGCGCCGTGGTGATCGTGGAGATGAGGGTGCGCGGCTGCAGGCTGGCAGGCATCAGCGGCCAGGCCAGCGCGGCGATCTCGACCAGATCCGACCGGTACTGCGGCAGCTCCCCCTCCAACCGTTTGAGGGTGGCGAGGAGCTGGGCCGCTTCGGCCAGCGTGTACGGGCGGCGCTGCTCGGCCTCGACCACCTGCCCGGCCCGGGGCAGCCCGGCCCACCCGCCGTCCGGGGTGCGCTCGTTGCGGTAGACCGAGGTCAGGTCCCTGCGGACCACGGAGACGCGGTGCACGAACGGGGACCGTTCGGCGGCGTCGGCCACGGCGGCGACGATGTTGAACGTCGCGTCGTGGGCGGCGGCCGCGGTGAACCTGGGGGTGCCGCCCAGGCGGGCCACCTCGGCGCACCGGGTCGCGGTACCCAGCCTGCTGTCCGCGGCGCGCCCTCCGATCACGACCAGCTCCACACGCCGGCCCGCCCGCTGGTCGCGCCGCGCACTGTTCACGAAGTGGCTGACGCTGTCCGGGGCGATCTCGATCAGCATGTCCCCTTGGCGCGCCCGTACATACGCCTCGGCCATCTCCTGCCACGCCCGGTAGTCCGGCCTGATACGCGCGGAGGCGGTACGCGGCTCCTCCTCGAGGAGCTGGCGGTAGTCGGGGTGCAGCGCCTTGAAGGTGCCGCCCTCAATCCCGGTGGGTCTGCGCTGGCGTAACGCACGGCGCAGCATGCGCGCCATGTAGGACTTTCCCGCCCCCTGCGGGCCCATCACGTACAGGCTGACGGGGTCGTCCTGCGGGGTGATGGCGCTCAGGTACATCGGGATGATCAGCTCGTCGAAGATCCACCGGTGCTCGCTGGCGGACAGGCGGTGGTAGTCGACGCCGGGGGGCACCGTCAGCGGCTGGGCGATCCGGCGCACCGGCTCGGCCAGGGCGAAGGCGCGCTCCAGCCCCCCGGTCACCGCCAGGCGCCGCTCCGGCGTGAGCGCCGACGGGTGCAACCGCTGTTCCGTGCCGGTCAGGTGGCGCCGGAAGCGCCAGGTCTCCGGCGCGGTCCACGGCCGGGCCCACTCCGCCGTCAGCGCCTCAGGTGCGCCTGCGGATCTGCACCAGGACTGTCCGTCCGCGGTGAGCTCGTTGAGGTACAGCACGTGAAGGCCGCGGCGCACGACCATGACCTGGTCCGCGAGCCGTTCGGCCTCGACGGCCTCCAGGAAAAGGGGCAGATTGCGCGTGCACTGGTCGAAGTTGCCCCAGGACACGGACCGGCCCACGCCCTGCTCGTCGACCTGCGTCAGGTAGCGGTCCAGCCCGCTGAGCTGCGCCTCGGCCTCCGACGTGCCCAGCGCCACCACCTCGACGCGATAGCCCGCCGCACGCCAGACGCGGGTCGTCGCGATGGTCTCCGCCAGATCGGCGACGGGGGCCTCCAGGACTGCGTCGAAGCGCTCGCGGCGTACGTATGACTCGACCTCTGCCTGCCATTGCAGGACGTCCGGACGCACCCGCACACCGGCCGTGAGGTCATCGCTGCGCATGAGGTCGTCGTACTGGGGGTGGGCCTTCTTGTAGAGGTCGCGGCCGATCAGTACCGCCCCGCCCCGTCGGCTGAGGACCGCCAGCAGGAGATCACACAGGCGGGACTTCCCGCTGCCCGCCGGTCCAGCGACGACCACGACCACCGGCTTGCCCTGAGGGACGGCGTGCTCGGTCCAGGTCGGCAGGATTTCCGTCACCAGGATCTCGTTGTGCTGGCCCTCGGCCAGGGCCACCGGAACGACGTCCTCGTCTCTCAACGCAACTCCCTGCTCGGTTTCGCCGCCATCCCCAGCAACGCCACGCATCATACGCTAACCGAACGGGTTAAACACAAGGGCTAAATTGAATCTTCCGTCAGGGTTAAAGCATGCTAGTGTTCAGGGTGGAGGTAGACAGATATGGCATCTGAGGAAGAGCTGTTCGCGAACATCGACGCCCTGCTGGCGGAGGAGCCGCAGCTCCCGCCCCCGGCGGAGCGCGCCCGGCTCCGTGAGGCCGCCGGCATCACGCAGGCCCGTCTCGCTCAGGCTCTGAAGTCGACGACCCAGACGGTGAAGAACTGGGAGAACGGCCGGAGCGAGCCGAAGCCGCCACGCCTGGAGGCGTACAAGCGGCTGCTGGACGGCTGGGCCGCGAAGTACCCCGCCCACGGATCTCCAGCCGCCATGCCCGCCCCGGTGGCCACGCCGCCGCAGCCAGTGGTGCCGCAGACGTTCACCGGCCCGGCCGCGACCGAGCCCACGGTGGCCGCCGCCCCGGCACAGGCCCCGGCCACCCCGGCCGCGGCCGAGCGTCCCGCCCGCCCGGTCGCGACGTCGAGGCGCCCCGCGGCGAAGAAGGCGGCGAAGCCCGCGACCGACCCGCGGTTCCCGCACGGCCCGCTCGCCGTCCTGGACGGCGACGGCTCCGCGTACGGCACGGGCGGCATCGTGCTCGACTGCCCGGCCACCACCGTGCCGGAGCTGGTGGAGTGGACCCTCAAGGAGTCCGGCCTCGGGGCCGCGAAGCTCAACCGCTACGGCAAGGACAGCGACCCGCTGATCGTGCTCACCGCGGCCGCCGCTGTGAAGCTCGGGCTGCCCGAGCGCCTGGAGGGCCACGAGCAGCGCCGCTCCCTGCGCCTGCCCGAGGACCACCCCGTGGTCAAGCAGGTCGCCAAGGCGAAGTGGCAGCTCACCCAGCGCGGTTTCGGCCCGTGGGCGCGGATCTACCGCAAGGCGCAGGGCCGCGACCGGCAGTGCGTGCAGCTGGCGATCCTGTCCTGGGACGCCCTCGATGAACGGTCCTGGCCCGGCGTGAGCGAGATGGAGCCGGCCGACATCGCCCGCGTCCTCGGGGTGTACGCGACCCGGGTCATCACCCCGCGCGGCTCCACCGCCGTGTCCGGGCTGGAGCTGATGACGGCGCTGCGCCCGCCGACGAAGGCCGTGCAGGACCCGGAGACCGGGAACTGGGTGTCCGGCTACAACGCGGGCTCGCTGGGGACGGAGCCGATGGACCCGGCGCCGCCGGAGGCCACCCCGGAACACCCCGTCGTCGTGAACTCCGGCTGGGCCGGCGGCTTCCTCAACGAAGAGGCGTACCAGTGGGTGCGGTCGGTGGACACGCTGTCCGATGAAGAGTGCACGCTGCCCTTCGCGGTCGGCCTGGACCTCAACACCGCGTTCCTCGCCGCCGCGGCCCGCCTGGTCGTCGGCCTCAGCGCCCCGGACCACTTCAACGCCCCGAAGTTCAACCCGAAGATCCCCGGGAGCTGGCTGGCGGACCTGTCCCACATCGAGCTGGACCCGCGCCTGCCCTCGCCGTTCACCCCGGACGGCACCCGTCCGACGGGCCCGGCCTGGTACCAGACGCACACCCTCGCCTACGCCCAGGAGCTCGGGCACGACGTGCACCCGATCGAGGCGTACCTGCGCCGGGAGACCGGAGCGTACCTGGACCCGTGGCACGACCGGCTCAAGACCGCCTACGTCGACACCCTCGCGGACATGGGCGTCACCAAGGACCTGGACGACCGGGCCTTCCTCGCCGCGATGGAGCAGCACAAGCAGAAGGACCCGGCCCTGGCCGCCGTCCTGTCCGCGATCAAGGCCACGGTCAAGGGCGGCGTCGGCAAGCTCCGTGAGCGCCCGCAGGGCAAGTCCTACAAGGAGGGCGAGACGTGGCCGGCCCTGGCGCGGCCGACGTGGCGCCCCGACATCCGGGCTGCCGTCATCAGCAAGGCCCGGGTCAACATGCACCGCAAGCTGAACAACATGGCGAAGATGACGGGCTTGTACCCGCTCGCCGTGCTCTCCGACTGCGTCGTCTACCCGAGCCCGGGTGAGAGCCCGCTCGACTTCCTCCCTTACGCGGCGTCAGGCAAGCCGCAGCCCGGCGGGTTCCGCCTCGGGCCCACGCCCGGCCTGGCGAAGCTGGAGGGCGTCCAGTCGATGCTGTGGGCGGTCGACCTGATGGAGAAGGGCCTCAACCCGGCCCGCCACATCAAGGGCGGCGACGCCGTCCTGGACGAAGGGGAGTAGACCGTGGGGGAGATCGACGACGCGATCGAGCGGGCCGACCAGGAGGCGTTCACCAAGGACCCGCCCAAGACTCTCAAGGGCCAGGTCGGCTTCCTGCGCAAGTACCTCAGTTCTCAGGAGATCGGCGAGGAAGCCGGGGTTACGGCCGACTCCGTCAACCGCTACCGGCGCGGAGCCCGCAAGCACGCCCGCCCGGACGTCGCCGCGAAGATCGAGGCGATGGTCCGTGCGCGCTGGCAGCCGCTCAACCGCAAGCGCCGACAGCGTCAGGCCGCCACCACCGGTGGGATCACGGTGGAGACCCGGGCCCGGTTCGGCTACTCCGCAGCAGTCGGCACGACCGACGACGGACGGTTCCGGCGACTCACCGTGCACCTCCCCGCGACGTACGCGCAGCGCCTCTTCGACGCCCGCGACGCGGGGGCCAGCGACCAGCAAATGCGCGGAATCATCGCCGAAGGGTTTAAGGAAGTGTATTTCCAGGACGGCGGCGGTCGCGCTATGGGACTGTCGGACGTGGAAATCAACGACATCGACTATTTGGACCTGGACTACTAAGTAGGAGCGAAAGCGTGACCGCTGAATTTCCGCCCATCGACCGCGACAAGAGCCCCCTGTTCGACGCCGACCACGACCCGGGTGTGCGACATCCCGCGAGTTCCCCAGAGCCCCGCTGATTCTTTGAGCCCATGGCCAGGGGCTTCTTCCTCCGTCGGGTGCTCTTCCGTCCG
>NZ_JBVJWD010000101.1:0-12829 GCF_055602785.1 Streptomyces sp. NPDC037301 | reverse complement strand
CCACGCGATAGCGGTCAGCGCGCAGACCACGCGTGTGCAGTTGTGCCAATTGATGAGGCAGATCGGAGACTGCGGAGCGGTGCTGACCATCGACGACACCTGAATCCCGAAGGAGGGCGTCCGCTCGGCCGGTGTGTGGCGAGTTCGTGGCCGAGGTGTTCGCTTCGCTGAAGCGCAGGGATCAGTGCGGGTGGGGGGACTGCTTGTGGGGGCTCGTAAAGTCATCGCGGCTGGTCAGCACCCGCCTCCAGGGGCGTCGGTAAGGACTTGTCATGCTGCCCTGGTGATCGCGTCCCTGCTCTGCCGCACCGCCCGCGCGCTGTTGTCCGTCCCCGCGGTCCTACTGCGCCGAGACACCGCCAAGGATGCCGAACTGCTGGTGCTGCGGCACGAGAATGCCATCCTGCGCAGGCATGTGAAGGGCAGGGTGCGCTATGAGCCGGCCGACCGATTCTGGCTCGCCGCCCTCAGCTCGCTGATACCGCGTGACCGCTGGACCGCCGTCTTCCCCGTCACCCCCGGCACTTTGCCGGCCTGGCACCGCAAACTGATCGCCAGGAAGTGGGACTACTCCGCCCGCGGCTCCCGCACCGGACGGCCGCCGACGACGGCCGCACTCAAGAGTCTCGTGCTGCGCCTGGCCGATGAAAATCCCCGCTGGGGCCACCGCCGCATCCAGGGCGAACTGGCCCGACCCGGCACCCCATCGCGGCCTCCACGGTCTGGGAGATCCTGCACGCAGCAGGCATCGACCCGGCCCCGCGCCGCTCCGGCCCCACCTGGCGCGACTTCCTCACGGCGCGGGCTCAGGGGATCCTTGCCGCGGACTTCTTCCCTATCGACACGGACTGGGGCAAGCGCCTGTACGCGATGGCGTTCATCGAGCACGGCACCCGGAGACTGCACATCACCGGCGTGACCGCGCACCCACCGCGCAGTGGGCGGTACAACAGGCCCGGAACATCGCTGCCGACCTCGGCGAGCGGGGCGCCGGGCCCCGGTTCCTGCTACGCGACCGCGACAGCCAGGTACACCGACGCCTTCGATGCCGTCTTCACCGCCGAGGACACGGAGGTGCTGCTCAGCGCGCCCCGGGCACCGCGCATGAACGCGCATTGCGAACGCGTGATCGGCACCATCCGCCGCGAGCCCCTCGACCACGTCCTGATCCTGAGCGAGAGCCACGCCAGGAAGGTCCTGACTGACTACCAGGACCACTACAACGGACACCGGCCGCACCAATCCCGGCAACAGCTACCGCCCAGCGCGACCGAACAGCCCGCAATCGTGCACGACCTCGACGACCGAAGCCTGCTCCGCACCAGGGTCCTCGGCGGCATCATCAACGAGTATCGATACGCCGCGTGACCTGCAGCGACGACTTTTCGAGCCCCACAGGCCAGTCAGCGGTCGTATGAGCAAGCCGCGTCGTCGGGCCGGTCGACGAACTTCTCCTGCACCCGGGTCCAGTCCTGGGTGTAGCGGTCCCGGACCGCTGCGGGGCAGTGGCTTGATGTCCAGCGCGTCGTGGCATGCCTCGCACTCGCGCAGCTCACGCTCGCCCGCCCGGCGGCCGTCCTTGGCCTCCACGACCCGCTCGTGCTCCGGGCTGCTCCGGGCCGAATCGCTCCCGCAGCTTCCGGCGGCGCATGGTGACCATCCACGCTGCCACCGTGCGCAAGAGAAGCACCATCACGACGGCAACGATGAGGACAATAGCGGACATTGGGTCCTCCGCTCGCGAGCCGAGTGAGCCCCGTGCATGGCGGCGGCCCCCGCGCACAGGTCCGAAACTGGGCGTACCAAGCAAGTTGCTTGCATCTAGCCGCAGGCTGTTGCCCGCGACTCGCGCTCCTGCCGTTCGCCTCAAAAGGGGCGGTACACAGCGGGGTACTGCTGCTTCTACCAGTAATGCCGTCGTCCGCCGACCGCATGGCCCAGGCGGCCCGGCAGGAACAGGATCGCTCCGATCACGATCAGAATGATCCCGACCGTCCACAGAATGGTGATCTCGGCCAAGAACGCCACAAGCAGCAGAACGACTCCGATGACGATCACGGTTTCCTCCGATCACGCATAAGTCCTGCCTCTTCTCAATTGTCCTCTCCACCGGCCTCAGCTACAACAATTGACCAGGGTCAAGCAAGGGCACGCCGTACCGCAGGCCGGACGGTGCTCACATGGACAGCCGCAGTTCCCCTGTCTCCGCCTCGCCCCGGCCCGCCAGGTACCACGTCGAGCGCGCCCTTCGCGCGGGAGTGGCACGGACGGGAACCGCAAGACTGCCTGCGCGGCGGTGCTGGCCCTACCGGTTCAGGGGCCGTTGCCAGGACCGGTGATGAGGGAGGCCAGGAGCTCCTCGATCGCCGTGACATCCGCACGGGGTGGCGCTCGGCTGCGAGGGTTTGAGCACGATTGACCAGTTGGCCCTCGGCCTCCAGGCGCCCCACGGCGACCTCGCTGACGTCATCGCCGTTCTGCGTGCGTACCGCGTGCTCGATCTCCCCGGGCCGCAGCGCCCTTGTGAGTATTCTTCGCGTCACGGATGACCGTGGTCGGCGTGCGGCGGGTTCGGACGCTGTTGCAGGGGCTTGGGGAGCAGGAGGGCTCCCCAGATGCTCCAGCGTGAGGCCGGGGTAGGGATCCCCGGCGCCGGTCAGCAGCTCGGGTCGGACGACGGCAGCCAACGCCGGGCGGCGTTGCCCGGCGGGCGAGGACCTGCCCCCAGCTCGTCCATCAGCGAGTTGAGGCTGGCGTTGCCCCGATGGGACTTGTTGCCGGAGAGCATCGACTCCACACTGTCTTCGTCCTCTTCCGAGGCGTCGCCGTCCACTGTCTCGGCGTCGAGGTCGGGGTCTTTTCTCACTGGTGCCGGTCAGGTCGGCGAGGACCAGCGCGTCCAGCTGGCGGGACGTCTGCCCGCGCGAGCGTGCGGCGGCCTCGCCGACCGGACCGCGGCCGGCGTCCAACACGCTCCGATCACCCCCGCTCCGCCGCGCCGCTCCTGGCCGACAGATCTGCGCGCCCGCCGTAAGGCCGCCGACGACACCCGCCGCAACCAGTTGGCGCTCCGCCAGTCCAGAAACCCGCGTCGCTGGCGGTACACCGGCCAGCGCACCGCGCCGCTCTCCGCGCTCTGGCTCCTCGCCCCCGCCCAAGGAATCCGTGGCCCATGCCGCCCCCTCACCGACGAGGAGCAGCGCCAGATCGACGTCGTCGCAGTGTCCGCCCGCGCGATCGAGCGAGCCCTCGACATCGGCGACGGGCAGGTACGCCTCGCTGAGCTCTGCCCAATCTGCGACGGCCCCTCGACCTCCACGTAGGTGCCGGGGCAGCCCCCGCCGTACGGTGCACCAGTTGCGGACGGACATGGACTCAGGCGACTACTGACGCGGGATGATGCGCATCCGCGCCACTCAATCGGAGAGCCTCAGGTGTCGACCCGTCAGGCAGCACTCCCGAACGTATCTGATCGACGAGGCTCAGCGAGCGGCCCGGTAGCTGGACCACCGAAAGGCTGGAAGGCGCACACCGGCAGACTCCTCGGTTTCTGAGGGGGCGAAGGTCAGGCCGCGTCCCATTGGTGGGCACGGCTGCCCCGCCACTCCACCATCTGGGAATCGTCGATCAGAGTCTCCGGGTCCGGGAGACCGACACGGCGGAGGAACTCAATCAGGTCGTGATCATCGTGGGCGAGGCCGAGGACGTGGCCGTAAGCGGTAACCCGGCGGCCTCCGGACGGGGACGGCTGGTGCACGACTATCGGTGCGGAGCGCATGAAACCAGCGTGCGACGGACCACTAGCCACAGCATGCCGACGGCGGTGTCGGGGCGGCACATCTGGCAGGCCACGGCGGCGTCCTCGGCGATCAGGCTCAGCGCCTGCTCGTGAGAGGTAGCTCGTTCAGCCGACAGCAGGGCGCGTCGACACTGCACCGCTCGCCCTCAGCTGTCACGGTTGGCCCAAGGCCGCATCATCGCCGTCACACTCGATATGCCGCCCCGCCCCGCTCTGGGCGCCTGGGCCGACGTCGCCTTTCACCAGGCGCCAGGGCGGGACGCGTAGTCGTCGGGTCCGGCAGCTTCCAACCCTGCACAAGCAGTCCAGCCGGGGTCACCCTCGCATTCAGTAGGGTCGACATCGCCGGTGCGGGCAGTCTTCCGGTCCACGTCCGTGCCACTCCCCCGGGAAGGGCGCGCTCGTCGTGGGACCCGGTGGCGCCAGGGCGTCGTGGTGGAGACGGGGGAACTGCGGCCGCGCAGGTGAGCACGCGTCCGGCCTGCGGTACGGCGGGCCCTGGCTGACCTTGCTGATCAATTTGTCAGTGAGGCAGGCAGAGAGGACGATTAGCGCTGGGGTTCATGCGTGATCGGAGGAAACCGTGATCGTCATCGGAGTCGTTCTGCTGATTGTGGCGTTCTTGGCCAAGATCACCATCCTGTGGACTGTCGGGATCATCCTGATCGTGATCGGGGCCATCCTGTTCCTGCTGGGACACCTGGGCCACGCGGTCGGCGGACGACGGCATTACTGGTAGACGCAACCGCGCCCCGCTGTACAGCGTGGGCGGGTGAACCGCCCTCTTTGAGGCGTGGGCAGGGGCGGCGGCCGCATTGCACGGGGGCTCACTCGGCTAACGAGCGGAGGACCCAATGTCCCCTATTGTCGTGATCATCATTGCCGTCGTGCTGGTGCTTCTCTTGTGCACGGTGGCAGCGTGGATGGTTACCATGCGCCGCCGGAAGCTGCGGGAGCAATTCGGCCCGGAGTACGAGCGGGCCGTGGAAGCCAAGCACGGTCGCCGGGCGGGCGAGCGTGAGCTGCGCGAGCGCGAGGAACGCCACGACGCGCTGGACATCAAGCCACTACCCGCACCTGTCCGCGACCGCTACACCCAGGACTGGACCCGGGTGCAGGAGACGTTCGTCGACCGGCCCGACGACGCGGTCCACCAGGCGGACCGGCTCGTAACCACGCTCATGAGCGAACGCGGGTACCCGACCAAGGGGTACGAGCAGCAGCTGAAGGACCTGTCGGTCCAACACGGGCGCACGCTGGAGCACTACCGCGCCGCCCACGAGGTCAACGACCGCAGCAGCCGCCATCAGGCGACCACGGAGGAGCTGCGCGGCGCGATGGTGCACTACCGCGAGCTGTTCGACGAACTGCTCCACAACGGCGACCGGCCACGCGAGAGCCAGGAGTGAGCCCGCAGCCAGTGACTTGAGAATGACGAGTCGGCCCAGTCGACGCCCGGCCGCAACACGTGACGGACGGAAGTGAAGAGATGCGCAACCAAGACACACCCCAGCCGAACGAGGGCGTTCCGTCCACGGAGGACCTGACCGGTGCCCGGCAGGACCCCGGAGATGAGGCGCCGGGCTTGGCTGACGCCCCACCGGAGTACCCCGGGGAGGCCACGACCACCGACCGGGAGGGCCGGGAGGAAAGCGGCGGCCGGGCATCCGTCAGTGAACGCCGCGAAGAAGAACTGGCCAAGGAGAACGAACCCCTGCTCGGGAATGAGCAGGAGGTATTCCGCGCCAGGTGGCAGAAGATCCAGGGCGAATTCGTCGACGACCCCAAGAACGCCGTCAACGCGGCCGACCAGCTGGTCGCCGAGACGATGCAGGCACTGGCCACGACCTTCGCCGAGCACAAGCGAGGTCTCGAAGGCCAGTGGCATCGCGGTGAGGAGGTGGCGACCGAGGATCTGCGCCTTGCGCTCCAGCGCTACCGCTCGTTCTTCAACCGCTTGCTCAGCACCTGACCAAACCGCTGACTGGCCACCCTCCCGATGCACTGGCAGATCACTCACAAAGGACGGCCGACCATGAGTATCGCCAAGAAGATCGCGCACAAAGCCGAAGCGGTCAAAGGCGGCGCCAAAAAGGCTGCCGGCCGCGGAACAGGTAGTCGGCGTCTGCAAGCGGAAGGACGCGGCGACAAGGTCAAAGGCAACATCAAACAGGCTGGGGCGAAGATCAAGGACGCCTTCAAACACTGACCATTGCGCCCCTCGACCCGACCCGCAGGGGCTCTACGCCGAGGAGTGGCGCTCCAGGGCATGCTGACGGGTGGCTTTGGTCAGTTCGTGCCAGAAGGGGGCGGCGGTGAGGTAGAGGCCGAGGACGGAGATGATACTGAGCGAGATGTCGACGCTGATCCGGCCCTGTTTGGCCCAGTAGACGTCCTTCAGGTCCAAGAGGAGGGCGAATTCGTCGGCGATGAGCGCTGTTCCGGCGCCGTAGGCCGCCCCGACGCCGGGATGTCCGACGTATTGTGCGTCACCCCGTACGGCGACCAGTCCGACGCCAGCCAGTGTGGCGATACCGAAGTTGTAATGGTGCATGTGGGTCCCGCCCGACGTGGAGACGTTGCCCCAGGGCAGTCGGCCGCTGCGGATGCCGTGAGTGATCAGGCGGGCGCCCCCGAAGGTGGCCCCGAAGGAGAGCCAGGTCGCAAGGAGGGAGCGCTGCGTTGGGTTGGTGTGCTCGTCCAAAGTTTCCCGCCACCGTCGCAGCAGCCCTGGACGCCGCTCATGGCGCTCGTCATCTCCGCGCTGTTCCGCGTTCTCGCGCATCGGACCAACCTCCTCGTCACCTTTCGCGGTGGCTTTCGTCCCTGACCTCATACCACCTCACAGGGCAATACACCTAGGCCAGACGGGCATGTCGAGAACTCCTCCGCCTCCTCGACAGCCTGAGCGTTAACATTTCTGATTCCACATGATCGGCAACGTCTACGTGGCCGCCCCCGACTTCCGGGTACGGCTCGGCTCGGCTTCCTACCCGAGGGCGAGGACGACGGTCTGTGGCGCATCAACGCCTGAGTTCGTCACCGCCTTCACGACCGCGCTCGCCAAAGGATACGAGCAGGGACCCTCTGCATACCTCGCTCCGCCGGATCCGCAGGACCCGGCACGCGACCCGTTCCTCGCCGTGGTGTCGCGAATTCGTCGACGACCCCAAGAACGCCGTCAACGCGGCCGACCAGCTGGTCGCCGAGACGATGCAGGCACTGGCCACGACCTTCGCCGAGCACAAGCAAGGTCTCGAAGGCCAGTGGCATCGCGGTGAGGAGGTGGCGACCGAGGATCTGCGCCTTGCGCTCCAGCGCTACCGCTCGTTCTTCAACCGCTTGCTCACAGAGCCTGGGGGCCGGCCTCGGCCCAAACCCAGCGCCATCGCTGAACAGACCGGACGCTGCCCCGTAGATCCGTGGCGATCACCGCGTTCGTCTCACCCCGCCCGAACCGTTCGGCCGCCTCCAGCCGTAACCGCTCCCGGAACTCCTGCCGTTCAGCGGTCAGCCCGCCCCCTTGTGGATCTCGTATGTCACGGTGATACCGCACGGATCGAGAACCATCAGCCCCTACGACACCACGAGTCCAACCTCAGTAGGCCGCAGTTTCTGCGATGAGGACGGCGACGGTTACCAGGCCCGAGGTGTCACTGGTGGCTGCGTCCGCTACCGCCGCCCGGACGGCGCGGGCTACTTCCAGTGGATGGTACCCGGGTGCGACCGCAAGCTGGACCTCGATGTGCCGGCCTGGTGGATGGTCATGTCGCTCCACTTTGACCGGGCGGCTTCCCAGCACGGCGGTGAGGCGGGCCACGCCCGGAACAGCCGCCGCGACGTCGGCCAGCTCCCCAATGGGGCCCCGCATGGGTCCTGTTCCGGTCGTTGGGAGCGAGCTCCGCGCGGCTGCAGCCTCCGGCGGGGGCCCCGTGGCGTTCCCTGCGGTCCGCGACCTGACTTCTCTCTCCATGCCTTCATAGAGGTCCGTGACGCGCAGATCAACTGCCACGGTGGACAGGCCGAGCCGTTCAGCGGCCACGTTGAGCAATGCGCCCCTCAACTGCTCCGCGGTCCGGGGCAGCGGCCGCCCCATGAATGCGGTGAATGCGGCCTCGATCCTGAGCGGGCCAGGCGATAGCGCACTGGCCGGCGGACGGACGGACGGCTCGGACACGGGCCCGAGCGATACCGGTCCGATGCGCAGGCTCTCCAGCCAAACGCCAGGAATCTCAGCGGCCGTGCGCCCGAGGGCCCGGACGGCCGCTTGCTCGGTGATCCACGTCCCGTCGTCAGGCCCTCCGAGCGGGAGCAGCCGACCCAGGCCGAGCTGGCGCCGTACTGCCTGCATCCACGCCTCAGTTTTCACCGGCCTCTCACCCTCTTCCATGGCCGCGGTTCTCCCCCTCCCGCACTGCGCCCCCACTCCGCAGGGGCTCTGGACAGGGGCACTTCGTACCACTCGTTGGACCACCCCGTCTCACGGTTCGCGCCTCTGATAAAACCCACTAAAACGAATATAATCCGATCAAAGAGTGCTTAGGTGATCTCCTTCAGGGAGGAATAGCCCGATGACTGAGAACACCGACGGAAAGCACGGCGGTGCGCCCGGCTCTCGCGGTCGGACGACCATCGCCGACGTGGTGGTAGAGAAGATCGCCGGAATGGCGGCACGCGATGTGCCCGGCGTCCATGCCCTGGGCAGTGGATTCGCCCGCTCGATGGGATCCATGCGGGAGCGGATGCCCGGCGCCGGTAGTGGCAAATCCGTCACGCGCGGGGTCAGCGTCGAGGTGGGAGAGGTGCAGGCGGCCATCGATCTGGAGATCGTCGTCGACTACGGCGTCTCCATCACGGACGTGGCCAGTGACGTACGCGAGAACGTGATCTCCGCAGTGGAGCGGATGGCGGGCCTGGAAGTCGTGGAAGTCGATATCGCGGTCAGCGATGTGAAGCTGCCCGACGAGGAGGACGAAGAGGAACAGCGGCAGCGGGTTCAGTAGCCAAGGGGGAGCAGCCCGCTTGAGCGAAGGAGCGCGTGATGAGCAAGGCTGTGGTCGGCTTGATTGCCGGAATGGCACTGGGCTTCGCCGGATACTTCGGTGGCTTCTGGGCCTTCCTGCTCGTGCTGGTACTGGGCGCCGTCGGACTTGTCGCCGGGCGCTTGATGGAAGGTGATCTCGAACCGGGTGACTTCATCCGCCGCCGTGACGACCACCAGCGGATGCGCGATGACCGGCGACAGACTCAGGGAGACTGGCGGCAGTGACCAGTGACGTCGATCGTCGTCCGGGCCTTCCTCGCGGGGAGCGGGGTGCGACCACCGTCTCCGACCGAGTCGTTGCGAAGATCGCTTCCCACGTGGCCCGCGAGGCACTGAGCCGGTTCACCGAGTCGGCCAGCCACGTACCGCCCGACCGCCGCACACCACACGTGACGACGTCTGTGCGGCGGGCACCGGAGCGGAACGACACAGGACGGGACAGCGATCCTGCCGATAGCCGTCCGGCCATGCTTGGCGAAGTACGGATGCGCATCGCCATGGAGCTGGGCTATCCGTCCGACATCGGAACTCAGTGCGCTGCGGTGCGCCGCGAGGTCATCGAACGGCTCAGGACATGGGCCGGCATGGACGTGTCCGAACTCACGGTGTCGGTCGAGAGACTGCACTCGGTGCACTCGCGGCATACAGACCGGGAGAGAGTGAGATGAGCGCGAACACCTGGCGGCAGCCGACCGGCGATGGCGACATTCCCTCCGGTACGGGACAGCCAACTTCGTCCGCGGGCAACCCCCCAGGTACGGGCGCGACGGCAGCGGTCCATAAATCGGGCCGGTCGGCGCGCCGCTTCTGGACCGCACGGCGGATCCCCGCAGCCATTGTGGCGCTGCTGTCCGTCGCAGCCATTGGGCTGCTCCTGTACGACGTGGTCTCGGTGCGGGCAGACCAGCCCGGGATGAGCTGGCGACGGCGTCTAGCCGAGGAACTGGCCACACGACCACTGCATGACATCTGGATGACCGTCGGAGCCGCCGTAGCGATGGCCCTTGGCCTGTGGCTTTTCCTGCTGGCGGTGACGCCGGGACTGCGCAGACTGCTGCCCATGCGGCAGCCCACCAGAATCCCCAGAACAGGGGAAGTCCGCGCCGGGCTCGACCGCCACGCAGCCGCCCTGCTTCTGCGCGACCGGGCCGTACGGGTGTCCGGTGTGCAATCGGCACGGGTCGACGTCGGCCGTCGGAAGGTCAAAGCCCTGGCACAGGCACATTTCCGCGATCTCAACGAGGTTCACGCGGACCTGAACGCCGCGTTGGGCGAAGCCGTGACGAACTTGGGTCTCGCCCAGCAGCCCACGCTGGACGTGCGCGTCCGGCGCCCGAAGAAGGGGTGAGGTGTCCCATGCTCAAGGCAGTGAACCGGGTGCTGCTGGCGCTGCTCGGCATTGCACTGTTCGCCCTGGGTGGCGGCGTGCTGCTGGGTGGGCTGGATCTGCAGCGCCACTGGGGGTTCGACGTGCCGGGCTGGTGGCCCTTCCGAGGGCCGGACGATGTGGTGCTGGGCACCGAGGGACGCACCCGGTGGCGGGAAGAGGACTGGTGGTGGCCGGCCGTCATTGCGGTGCTCGCCGTGCTTCTCGCGCTGCTGCTGTGGTGGCTTCTGGCGCAACTGCGCAGACACCGGCTGGGCCAGGTCCTCATCGAGAGCGAAGACGACACGGCGGCCCGACTCAACGGCCGCGCTCTGGAGGACGCAATCGAGGAAGAGGCGCAAGTCCTGGACGGGATCTCGCGGGCTCAGGTGCGGCTGACGGGTCGGCCTGCTGCTCCGGCCGCACGAGTACGGCTGTTGCTGAAGCCTCACGCGGAACCGGCGCGGGCTCTAGAGCAACTGAGCCGGGAAACGCTCGCACACGCACGGGACTCGGCAGGCCTGGACCGCCTCCCGTCGGAGGTCCAACTCCGGGAAGTCCGCCACCGCACCCGCCGCGTCACCTAAGTGTCCTGTACACGGAGGTTGGTGACAGTTATCGCACGGCGTGGTGATCTTGAACGAGTGAGCACCTTCTGGGTTCGGTAGGGATTGCGACATCTCCACCGACCAGCACAAGGCCCTCATGCGGGTCTGTCAAACGAGCGGTGTAGCTCACGTTGTTGAGGTTTCTGGCGGGCTACTGAGAGACGGCCGTCGAAGGTGATGTCGAAGGCATTCAGTGCAGTTCTCCAACGCATGGTCCAGCGGGCTTGACCCTTGCCGGTGGGATCCAGGGACATGATCTCCATGTGGACGCGCTTCAGTGCGGCCTTCGTTGAGGAAGTGACCGCGGGCCTTGACCGCCCGGCAGAGGCTTCTGCCGCTGGCGTACGATCTTCGGCTCGAACGCGCCTTCACGGTCCCTGGGCACGGTGATCTCCATTGGGCCGACGTCGGTCAGTACCGTCTTGGAGCGGGTCCCGTTGGAAGCTGATGGGTTGCGTCACGGCGCCGATGGTGCCGAGCGCACCGGCGATGATGACGGCCAGGCGGAAGCGCAGGATGTGCTTGCCCTCGCGGCATGGCCTTTTCCCTGGTCTGGTGGACGATCGCCTCGCACGGTCTGCATCGCCGTGCGTATGTGTGAGGCGCATACTGAAAAGACCTGGGAGAACGGAGGACGCCATGATCATCCTCGGCGTCATTCTGCTGGTCCTCGGTCTGGTGGCCAGCATATCGATCCTATGGACCATCGGTATCGTGCTCGTCGCGATCGGCATCGTTCTTTGGATCCTGGGTGCCGTCGGGCATGCGGTGGGCGGTCGACGGCACTACTGGTAGGGCTGCTTGTTCCGGCTCCCCGTGCGGCCAATGTGATGTCCAGCGGCGGCCGTGATCTCGGTGTGCTCGGGTGCCGCATGCTCGATGTAGATATTGATGCCGCGGCCCGCAGATCGCTACCAGGGTCGGAAATTCAGCGTCCCGGATGGGAGCACACATGGCTGTACGTCATCAGCTCATCGCCCGAGAACCGTCCGTACTCTGGGCGGTTCTGGAGGACGAGAGCCGTTACGCGGACTGGGTGGTAGGGACCTTCGACTCCGCCCCGGGCGAAGGGCGTTGGCCGGAAGTCGGATCGTCGATCAAATACACGGCGCGCGTGGGGCCTAAGGAGTTCCACGGACGCACGACGGTCCGTCGCCTCGACGCGCCGCGCGCGCTGGAACTCGAAGCGCACGGAGGGACGTTGGGTACGGCACGGATTGCCTTCGACATCCGGCCGTGGGGCGACAAGACCCTGGTCATTCTCGACGAGCACCCGCTGCGCGGACTGGGAGGGAGTCTCCACAACACAGTTCTCGACGCCTTTGCGCAGATCCGGCACCGCGGCATGCTGCGGCGACTTGCGGAAGTCGTCGAAGAAATGCCCCAGGACACGGGGTGAGCGACAGGACTAGAGGACCAGCCCCAACAGTTCGTCTTCCCACCGATGCCCGGTGGCCGGCGGATTCGAGGGGTCGTCGCAACACTGCTGGTCAGCTGACTGAGTCCAGTAGCTTTAGCGAGATGCTCGGCTGGGGCTTCCCAGCCGAGCATCTTTCGTGGTCGGCTGTTGAGTCCGGCGGCCACCACCTCCACGCCCTGGGCCCAGGTCAGGGAACGCCACAGGTGCGGCGGAAGGGATTGGACGGTCGCGGCGAGGCGTTGCGGGTGGCCAGGGCGCTGTGGCCGCGCGGCAGATGTACGAGCATCAGACAGCGGGTGAGCACTCGACCGCCGAGTGGCGACGAGCTCCTGGCTGCAATGTCCCGCGCCGCAGTTACACGGAGTGTCTCGCCATTGCCCGGCATGGACTCGCGCACGCCGCGACCACAGCCGTGGAACAGCCCTTCGTGCACCCGGCCGGCAGCGTGACCGTACGACCGGCACCTGGACCCCGCAGCCATGAAAAGGATGGGCTCGCCTCGGGCTTTCACGTGGGTGGGTGTCCGAGGCGTGATCGGAAAAGCGAAGAGTGCTCCTGACCTGCAACGATGAGACTTGTCTAGGGTCCATGT
>NZ_JBVJWD010000100.1:2793-12862 GCF_055602785.1 Streptomyces sp. NPDC037301 | reverse complement strand
CCTCACACTCCGTCACCGCCCCGCGGAGCGGGTACCTACGCGCTGCGCGCGTAGCAGGGCAAGCCGCCCCGCTTCGCGGGGCGGTGACGGAGTGTGAGGGTCGGCGCGTTGCGCCTCCCGCCCCGGGCTGCGCCCGGGGCGCCTGCTTCCACTGCGTTCCAGCAGGCTAGGGGTCGGGGCTCCGCTGCGCTCCACCCCTTCCACACCCCTTGCTGCGCAAGGGGTGTGGGGCCGTTTCACGGCCTGATAGTCCGTCCGCTGCGCTCCCGGACCGGTCCGGCTCCGCCGGACGGCTGGTTAGGTGGAGGGTTGGCCGGGGCTTGCCCCGGTGACGGAGAGTGCTTCGTTTTGGAGGGTGGCTGGACTCTGGACTGAGCCTGCATCACCTCTGATGCAGCATGTACCTTTGGCGGATCCGCCCCATGTCCCCTGGACGCCCGCCTGAGCGCCTGAGACTGAACCCTGGCCGAGGAGTACCAAGACAACCCCGGGAGCGCCTGAAGGGCAACCCTGTGGCTTCTCAGGGGTGGTGAAGGTGCATCACCCCCGTGCCTGTGTAGGATCCCGGACTTTTCCCCACCACCCCGGGGAGATCGAGGGCACTCACCCCGCGCTCGCCCCTTCCGGTGCCCTCTCCGCGCTCCCTGCGCACCCTCGAAGACCACGCCCCGGAGACACCCAACACGCCACTGAACTGGGATGATGCCCACTCCGGACGCTCCAGGGCACTGCCCGGCCCTCCCCCGGACCAGAGGCCGGCCCCACCACCCGAACCCCGCACAAGCACTGAACAACCATCACCTGACACACAATCAGACACTGACCCGAAATCCATCGGTCGCCACAAAACACCACCACCGAATTCACCACCCATCAAAAAATGACCCACCGTCTAAATTCTGGAACCCCGCAAAACCACCACCCGAAAACACGGAAGCGGCCCCGGAATTACCATTCCGAAACCGCACCAGAAAAAGACTTTGTACCAGGACCTGTATCACCTGTGAGTGGTCCCGGCCGTCTGGTCGCACGCCCGTAGGGTGGCGCACATGCTGATTGCCAGCCTGAAGCCCAGAACGATGGGCGGCACAACGAACACGGGACTCCTGGCCTATGCCCTGGCGCGCGCCGGTCATCCCGTCACCTGCTACGACGCCGACGAGTCCTTGCAACTGGCGGCGTGGGCCCGGGACGTCGACGACTTCCCGGGCCTGGTGCACGAGGCGGACACCCCCGCCTTCGCGGAGACCGTCTATCCGGGCATGGACCACGACCGCATCAATGTGGTCGACGCCGGGCACGCGGAGAACCACCCGGACATCGTCGACAGCATCCTGGAGGTCGCGGACCTCGCGATCGTGACGGTCTCCCCCACGAGCACGGACTACGACCGGCTGACCCGGCCGGAACGGGGCACCCCGCTCGCCAAGGTGATCAGGCGGTCCGGTGCGCTGCGGGAGAGCGGGAAACCGCCCGCCACGGTCGTGCTGCTGAACCGCTGCCAGGCCGGAGCCACGAGCCCGAAGAAGTACGCCGAGCTGCTGACGGACGGCGGCGCGGACGGCACCGAGCCGCGCTGGAGCGTCCTGTCCACCCGCATCCCCCGGCGGGAGGGCATCGCGTCGGCGGTGGGCTTCCCCTGCGACAAGCCGGAGCGCAAAGCGCCCTACGACGCTCTGGTCACCGAGCTGACGCGGTTGGGCCACCTCCCCGGACCGAGGCAGGGCGCATGACCGCCGTCGGCCGGCGGGACCGCGCCCGCGCCATCGTCCCGGACCTGATCCCCGAACCAACCGACCTCGACCGCACCGGACCACTGGACGCACGGGAACAGCGGGACCTGGAGCGGATCCACGCCGCCCGGGACAACCACCTCACCGCCCAGTGGATGCGGGGCAAGGCGCTGGAGGCCGCTTTCCGACGCTGTCTCTACCGGGGCGAGGACGGGCAGCGCACCCGCCAGCAGTACCTAGACCACGAGTGGGACGGTCTCAGCGAGTCGAGCGCCTACCGCGAGATCGGCGAGTGGCGGCTGGCCAAGGAGATCTCCGACGCCTGCGAGCGGCCGGCCCCCGACTCCCACATCCGCGCCCTGCTCGACGCCGCAGGTGTCCAGGGCGCCGGGACAGTCGCCCAGTGGTACGCCGAGCTGCGCCGCCACGGCGAGACCGCCGGGCGCCGGGTGACCGCCCCGGTGGTGTCCAACCTCTCCCGCTACCTGACGGCAGGCGACCAGCCACCCGAGCTGGAGGCGCTTTTCACGCCTCGGCAGATCCGGTCCGCCAAGCCCGCCAAGGGCGGGCGGGACGGGTGCGGCACCGGCGAACCGATCACGGGCGTCGTCATTCCCGGCCAGGAGAAATTCCCAAATTTGGGAATGAGCGGCGATGACGGCGCCGCCCCGGCTGGGGACGAACCGTGGTCCCTGAGCGCGGAGCACGTCGCCCGGCTCAGCGCATGGCTCACCGCCGAGGCGCAGGAGGCCGGGGTCACCCCGGAGCATGCGGCGGACCTCCTGGTGCAGACTCTCACCGCCGATGGGCGGCCACTGCGGGAGTGGATCGCGGCCCGCACCACGGCGTAGATCCTGGGGTAGAACAGACGGGAGGCCCGGGGCGATTGGTGCGCCCCGGGCCTCCCGTCCGTCGAACGGTCAGACGGTGATCTCCGTCTGACCGGGGATCAATACCGCGGCGTCCCCGCCAGCCGCAGACGCGGCGGTCAACTCGGGGTCGAAGCCCGGGTAGCCCCGGTCGATGAGCTCCTGGGCGGCCTTCTTGTAGCCACTGGCGGTGGAGGCGGACGCCCCGCCGAGTGTGGCAGCGATGGTGGCGCCGTCCGCGTGCGGGTTGGTCAGCAGCAGCCGTGCGACGACGCGAGTCTTGATCTGCACGGTGGACAGGTCGGCCAGCGCCTCGGCGTGCGCCGCCCGCGCCCGCTTTTCAGCGGCCAGCTCCGCCATTTCGGCGGCCCGCAGCTCGATTTCGGCGGCCAGCTCCGTGTCTTCGGCGGCCGTGCGGCGGTGCTTGGCCTTCTCCGCCCGCGCCTTCTCCGCCCGCGCCTTCCCTTCCTCCTCCTCGGCCTTGCCGCGCCCCTCCGCAGCCCGCGCCTTCGCCAGCCGGGCGGCCTCTTCAACGGCCTTCCGCTCGCTTTCAACGATCGCGGCCTCAGCTGCAACCGTCCGGCTCTTCGCTTCGACGATCCGCGCGGTCTCTTCAGCGGCCTCCTCCAGCTCGGCCAGGCGCTGCTCCTCCGTCGCCGCCCGCCGCACCGCCGCGAGTGCCGTCTGCGCGGTCAGTTCGGCGGTCGCGCTCGTCCCTGCGGCCTCGGCCTCAGCGGCCCGGGTCGCGCCGGTGGTCCGGGCCCGCAGCACCGCCAGCTCGCCCGCCAGCCGGGTCTCTTCCGCCTCGGTCTCCAGCACCGCCAGGCGCTCCGCGTGCTGATCCTCCCGCGCCTGCCGCTGCCGCTCCCGCTCGTCCTCCCGCGCCTGCCGCTCCTGCTGGCGCTCCTGCTCCTGGCGCTCCCGCTCCTTGCGGTCCTCGCGGTCCTGCTCGGCCCGCTCCTGGTCCTCCTTGCGCTGCCGCTCCCTCTCCTGCATCAGGGCCGGGAGGGCGCGCGCCTCTTCCACGCTGACGCCGTAGGGGGCCAGGAGCCCCGGCATCCGGTCCAGAACGCCCACCCGGTCCTCGGCCAGGCCCGCCTCGATCTCCTCGCGGTGCTTCAGCCAGATCTGGTAGACGGCCAGGTCACGGACGTGGGTCCGGGCCTCGGAGTAGGTGGACGGCCACGTCTTGGCGTGCTTGAAGGTCTTCCACGTGGTCGGCGGGCGCAGCGCCCAGTCGGCCAGGGTCAGCCGGTCCTCGGTGTGGGCGCCGGCCTCCAGCTGGGCGGTCCGCACGATCGCCCAGCGCGCCGCCTCAGTCAGCAGGACATACGCGATCGGCATGCCCGCGTGGGCGAGCACACGCGCCGGGTGCTCCCCCAGAGCGTCCGTCAGCCCCGGCGAGCCCGGCGCAGATCCGGCGGCGGCCGCCATGTTGAGGACGATCGTCACGGCGGTGATGCCGTGCGCCGCGACCCGCAGCCACGGCCGCGGCATCCGCTTCCACGCCAACACCAGGTCCACCGTGTAGAGGGCGATGATCAGCCCATCGACACCGATCGGAAACGCGTAGCTCTGCCAGCCCGCGCCGAAACCCCAGCCGACAGCCGCACTCCTCAGCGCCCCGTACGACAGAGCGAAACCGATCGTCGCAGCGGCCAGACCCGAGACGACCGCGACGACCGCGAGCGGGATCATCAGCCCGCGATGCCGCCCCGCCGGCCGCTCCCCCGCCTCCCCCGCAGCATCGTCCGCTGCAACGTCAGCGCTGTCCGCCGAAGCCGCCGGGGCGTCCACCGAAACGGCAACGACCCCCGTCGCAACGTCCGGGCCCGCCGCCGAAACGGCCCCCTTGTCCATCGTGATCGTCATCAGCTCCTGCATCCGGGCAGTCTCCCCCGCCGCCAGAGCGGCCGGAGCACCGGCCCACGCGTCCGGAGCGGGAGCCGGTCGGGTCGGAACGGTCATCAGCGGGTCGTCGTCGAGCGCGGGCGGGTAGGTCACGAGTGCCTCCATGCGTAGGGCTGGGGATGGGGAAGTGCCCCGGGCCGGATTCGATCCGGCGTCGTCACGGCCTCCGCAGGACGCGGATCCGGGGCGGGTGGGCGCTACTTAGGCGGGCAGACCAGGCAGACGGGCGACTCGGTCCATGCCTGGCACCGGTCGCACTGGTACAGGTGGCGCAGAACGCTGAGCAGGCGCACCGCCCGCTGGACCGCGCTCATGACCGGCCGCCGTTCTTCGGGTCCTTCGGCGTGCCGGGAACGGGCTTCGGCGGCGTGGGGAAGTGGCCGCCGCGGCTGGGCTGGTACGTCGTCGCGTACTTCGGGTCCGACTTCTCGGCAGTGATCGGCATCGTCTTGCGAAGTGCCATGATGTGGCTCCGTCTCGTGTCTCGGGATGGAGCGGGGCGACCGGTGTCTTGGCGGATGACGGTCGTCCCGCATTTTTTGTGGGGCCGTGTGTCTGACCGGCTCCCCTCACCGCCCGGCACGGCCGGGCGGATCGGGCAGCCGTCAGGCGTGCTTCGGGGTCCAGGTGCCGGCGTCAAGGTCGGTGAACTCGTCGAGGCACTCGTCGGCGGCCTGGCGCATCGTCTCGGCAAGGCGGTGCTGTCCGGTGGCTGCGGCGTCGCGCTGGGCGCCGCGGCTCGCCTTGATGTCGGCCTTGATCTCCGCGCGGGTCTGCTCGGTGGGCTGGCTGCGGAAGAAGTGGCGGCTAGATGACATGTGGGTCTCCTCGGGTGTGGTGGTCCGGGCTGTCCGGCTCCCCTCACCGCCCGTCTCACTCGGGCGGATCGGGCAGTCGTCAGGCGGTCTGAACCCCTTCCGGGATCCGGCGGTTTCGGTGTCAGGGAGGGGCGTTAGAAGGCCCGTCAGGGGGTGTTAGGGCGGGTGATAGAACCGCAGGTCACAGCGGTGATAGGGCGGTCTATCGGGCTTCCTGGACCTTCTCCTGGGAGAGGTCCGGGGAAGGGGTCTGATCGGGGTCCAGTCGGCCCCCGGGGATGAGCCGCAGAGCGGCCGGTACGGGCACCTCGACAGGGGCCTCGGCGGGGGTCTGGTCGGGGGTGCTGGCGGGGGTCTCCCCGACCGGCTGAGCGGGGCTGCTGGCAGCTCCCCCGGCGGGGGTCTCGGAACGGGCCCGGACCAGTGCCAGAGGGGCCATCCCCAGAGCCTCGGTGGCCGCGTCCACGCGCAGCCCGACGCGGGTGACGGGCTTGCCCCCGATCCGCATGCCCAACTTGTCGGCGGTGGGGAGCCCGCAGGACTCCACCCACGCCCGGAACACGGCCTGCTCGGTGTCCTCGGGGACCAGTCCGGCCTCGGTCGCGGAGTCGAGGACGACGTCGAGATGCAGCCCGGCGCGCCCTGCTGACTCCGCGTCGGCCAGGGCCCGCAGCACGTGCCACAGCAACGCCGTACCACGGTCCGCGGCCGTGTCGGCCGCGTCGGCCCCGTCCTCCTGGTCCTCGTGCTCCTGGTCCTCGTCGGCGTCGTCGACGGTGGGCTCCGGGGGAGGGGCGAGCATCCAGGCCGCGACCATCCACCCGACTCCCCCGACCGAGATGATCACCGGGCGCCACGGGGCCAGCAGCCCCATGTACGGGGCGACGAGAGCGCCCACGGTCCCGGCCGCCCCGGCCGCGAGCATCCCGGCCAGGGCCAGCATCCCGACCGATTCGAGGGCGGGGCGGCGCACCGGCTTCACCGGAGGCGCCGTCACCTCGCCCTGGTCCTGGTCCTGGCCGTCGTCGCCGGACGCAACGTCGGCGTCGGCGTCGGCGTCGGTCTTCTTGGCCTTGGCCTTGTCGGCCTTGTGCTTGGCCGCTTTGTCTGCCTTGGCTTGGGCGGCGGCGGTGGCCTCGGTGTCGGTGCTGGCCTGGTCCCACGCCCACGTGAGCACGTGTCCGGCGCACCCGCAGAGCTTGCCCGCGAGAACCATCGATCCGGAGATCAGGGCGGTAATCGTGGCGCCGCCGCCCCGGGTGATCCCGCGTACCTCCTCGACGGTGCTCACATCGCCCCCACAACGGACGCGAGCCTGATCACGAGGTTGTGGCCGATCGCCCAGATCCCCCCGGCCTGCCCGTAGATGACCCCGGCGGAGATCCCAAGGAGGGAAGGCCAGACCATCCGCTTCCACTTGAAAAGGAAAATCCAGGCCGTGGTGCCGAGGGCGACGCCCCCGAGGCCGATGTTGCCGCCCACCGTGCCCTGGATGAGCGAGGTGGGGACCTCGGCAACGCCGGTCGTAACGCTCGCCCACAGGTCGCCCGCAGCCCCGGCAAAGGTGCCAAGCGCAATACCGAGCCCGCCGGCCTTGTCACGGTCCAGGCTGACCCGGTCGCTGCCGCGCAGCCCCGCGAGCATCGCCAGACCGGTGGTGAAAGTCAGGCCGGACATCCCGACCGATCCGAGGATCGGCCCGGCAGCGATGACAACAGTGGTGGTGGTCTCAGGGTTCACAGCAGCACTCCAGGGGCGTAGAGGAGAGACGAGATCGTGACGGTGGCGAGGGGGATACGGGCGGCCCAGCGGACCGGCGGCGTGGTCTGGGCGGCATTGCGGTCCAGACCCCACCAGCAGGCGGCGCCCAGCGGGGCGACGGCCAGGAGCGGGGCCAGGAGCGTGCCCCACGGCTCGATCGCGGACATCGCGTCGCGGACGACAGGGGCGGTCCCCTGCCCCCACAGCGCGGCACCGATCGCGGCGGCTGGGCGGGCGGCCAGCCCGTAGATCCCGGGCAGGCGGTGAAGCTGCACCAGAGCGGCGCCCCTCCATCCGGCCACCGCGGCACCGATCGTGATGGCGGTGGCGGACAGCTCCGGGACCGAGATGGACATGCGGGCCATGTAGTGGGCCCCGGCCATCGGGTCACCGGTCAGCGACCAGATCGCGAGGTGGCCGGTCCCGGCGGCGGTGGCGTTGAAGACTGCCCACCGCAGACGCGGATCGGGCACACGCGCCGCCCAACCGGAGGCGCTCTCAGCGCCGTCCACCTCGGCCGCCTTCTGCGCCGTGCGCCTCCTCTTCCGCTTCCGGGCCTCGGACGTGTCGGACGGGGCGTCAGCCGCCGCCTCCTCCACCTCGACGTCCGGCACGGAGAGGACGACGATTCCCTCGGGCTCAACGGCCGCCGGCTGCGCCACCGGAGCCGACTTCTTCTTGGACCTGAGCTTGGTGAGGGTGTTCACCGCGTCCACCCCCACCGGGTGATCGCCGCGATCATCAGGCCCCGCACCTGCAGCTCGTCACTCCCCAGCTCGGCCAGCACCGAGCTGGCCGACGCGAACCCATCCGGCAGCGACTGCCGCGACGGGAGCGACGGCAGCAGCTGCTCCGGCGCCTCCCACCCAGGACCCACCGGCAACACCGTGCGGGTCAGCACCGTGCGCTGCTCCGGCTCCGGGCCCCGCGCGTTGTCCTCCCGCTCCTGCCGCTCCACCTCGTCCAACAGCCCAGCCCATAACACGCGGGCCACCCGCTCAGCCACAATCGACACGTCGGTTCCTTCTCTCCACTGCCAAATGGATGGGTCCGACAGCCAGTCCGACGCTCCAACGTCGGGCCGTGTCGCGCGCACTCCAATGCGCCCGGCACAGGCGGCCCCCGGCTCCAACCGGGGGCCGCACCAGCTGACGTGACATGACGTTAGAGATCCACCCCACAACTGTCAAGATGGTTTGGAAGTAACTTGACGCATCCGACTCCGGGGGAGTACTCCTTGACACCGATAGCCTGTAATGACGCATCAGATCGGGAGGAGCGACACATGAACGCCAGTGCCATCGTGGCGGACCTAAGGAAGGGAATCGCGGCGGGCGAGCACGCCTACGGCGCCCGTCTTCCCAGCGTGCGAGACCTGGCCGACCAGTACGGAGTGAGCCAGCAGACGGCCTCCGCTGCGTACGCCGTCCTGTCCGCCCTGGGTCTGACCCGCACCGCCGCCGGCAGCGGAACAACTGTCGCCGCTGGTCCGTCCGCTGATGCCCACCTGGGCACGTACGCCCCGCCGGACCTCACGGCCGCCGAGGCGTGGCGGCCCAACGGCTCCGGGGGCGAGGCCACGGAAGAGACCTACCTGGTCCGCCAACTGACCGCGTCGGCCGCCCTGGCTGACTGGGGGTTCGCCGAGGGGGCGGACGTGGTGGAGCGCCACCGCGTCCGCCGAGTCGGCGGTATCCCGGTGCAGCACAAGGTCACCGTGCTGACGTACGCCGTGGCCTCGGCACGGGCGGAGGGGTACGACGGTGTCCCGCCGATGCTTGCCCCGGTCGGCGCGCCTCCGATCCGGCCGCCGCACGGTACCCGTGTGGCTGACTGGCTCGGGTGGAACGTGGACCGCACCGAAGCCCGGATCACAGCTGAGCCCATGGACCCTGCGGCATCCGAGGCCCTCGGAATGCAGGAAGGGAGCCCCGGATTTCGGGTTGTGAATATCACCCGAACCCCGGAGGGAGAAACGCTGTACGTGACCGTGACAACCGCCCCGCTGCATCACCGAATCACGCTCGACATCATCGGCTGAAAGTCCGGTGAGAGCGTGCAGAGAAACCCTTATCGGGAAATTCTCGAAAAGTGCTAACCGCAAATGATTTCCCTCTCCACCTCAGACAGCTTTCGGTCTGCACGGCGGGGAGGGGAATTGGGCCAAAGCACGGAACAGAAACTATCCGCCTGCCAGATAAGAAATCGACAGGCGGTTCATGGCATAAAACACAACGGGCCCCGCCAACATGGCGGGGCCCGCAGGTCCCCCCGGGCCACGAACCCGGGCGGAGAAGCACTCTCACCAGCTATGAGGAGGTGCGCTCCCTTGAGCGTACGACGCAAGACCACCCCAGCACCACATGGCCAGGGCCCGGCACCGCGTGTGGTGCGGTCGGAGGGTCTGGACTGGGTGAAGTTCGATCGCGGCCTGTCGCGTGACGGGTCGGTGCCGACGACATGGAAGGCGCTGTACGCGGCGCTGGCGTCGTTCGCGGACCAGGACAGCCGGGAGACGCCGGACGGCCTGGAGGACGACGAAGACGTACCGACGCGGCCGCGGCTGGCGGAGTGCATCGGGAAGTCGGTGGACACAGTGGACCGGGCGACGGCCGGCCTGGAAGGCCTGGGGCTGCTGGAGGTCGAGCGGCGCAAGGACCCGAGCAACCCGAAGCGGAACATCCCATCCTTGTACCGGCTGCTGGACCACGAAATCTGGGACGAGCGAGCGGCAGAGCGAGCGGCAAAGCGGAAGGCCGACCGGCAGGCCAAGGCTGAAGCCCGCGCCGCGAAGAAGGCAGCGGAAGCCGCCACCGAGGGTGGCCGCACCCATGCGGCTACCCCTGGCCGCACTGATGCGGCCACCCTGGCCGCACCCATGCGGCCAGGGTGGCCGCATGGGTGCGGCGGTTCCTCTTCTTCTCTAGAAGATCTCTCTCTCCAGAACGCGCGGGGCGCGTGTGACGAGAGCGAAAAA
>NZ_JBVJWD010000100.1:0-2696 GCF_055602785.1 Streptomyces sp. NPDC037301 | reverse complement strand
TCCGGCCAGGGTGGCCGCATGGGTGCGGCGGTTCCTCTTCTTCTCTAGAAGATCTCTCTCTCCAGAACGCGCGGGGCGCGTGTGACGAGAGCGAAAAACGAGAGAGAGAGGCGGCTGCGCCGGAGCCTGTGGGGGCTGATGTGGTCGTGGACGCTTACGAGGCGGCTGCCGGTCGGCAGCTGCTGAACGGCACCAGGATGGGCCTGCGGGCGCAGGCGGTGGAGTTGCTGGCGGCTGGCCGTCCGGTGGGCTGGGTGGCGGCGCGGGCGGCGGAGATGCCGGGCAACGGGTGGACGGACCTGATCAAGCACTGCGAGCGGTCGCGGGTGCCGATTCCGGGGCAGGCTGGCCCGGCGGGTGCGGCTGCTCCTGGTGGTGGTCGGCGCGGTGGTGAGTTGTCGCCGGAGGTGCGTGCGGCGATGGCGGCGCGTGCGGCGAGGGCGAGTGGCCTGTGAGCGACGACGACGGGACGTTCACGCGGGTGCCGCCGCAGGACCTGGACGCGGAGCAGGCTGTTCTCGGCTCGATGCTGTTGTCGAAGGACGCGATCCTCGAAGTGATCGAGATCGTGACCGGCGGTGACTTCTACAAGCCCGCGCACGCCACGGTGTTCGACACGGTGTGCTCGATGGTCGTCCGGGGCGAGGCGTGCGACCCGATCACGGTTGCCGCCGAGCTCCAGCGGCGGGGCTCGCTGGCAAAGGTGGGCGGGGCGCCGTACCTGCACCAGCTGGTGCAGGCGGTGCCCACGGCGGCGAACGCCACGTACTACGCCGAGACGGTCCGCGGCTGCTCGCTGGTGCGCGGCGTCATCGAGGCCGGCACCCGGGCGGTGCAGTCCGGGTACGCGGCCGACGGCGATCCGCAGGAGATCGCGGAACGGGCGGTGGCCGACATGCAGGCGGCCCGCGACCGGGGCCGGTCCGATCAGGACGCCCCGCCGGTGGATCTGCTGGACTTCCTCGCGGACACGCCCGCCGAGCCGGAATGGGTGATCCCGGGCGTCCTGGCGCGGTGGGACCGGCTGATCGTCACGGCAGGGGAGGGCGGCGGCAAGTCCCTGATGCTGCGGCAGATCCTGATGCGGGCGGCGGCCGGCCTGCATCCGTGGAAGCGCGCGAAGGTCAAACCGGTGCGGTGCCTGCTGGTCGATGTCGAGAACAGCCAGTCGCAGGCCCACCCCTGGCTGAAGCGCATGGCTGACGCCGCCGCGCAGGAAGGCGCGCCGATCGGCGCGGGACACGTCACGATCGAGATGCCGGAACGCGGGCTGGACCTGACGAACCCGGCCGACCGGTCGTGGCTGGCGCGGCGGGTCGAGCGGGTCAAACCCGACCTGATCGCGATCGGCCCGCTGTACAAACTAGCCCTCGGCAACCCGAACGAGGAGGAAACGGCGCGCTCGCTGATGTCGGCGCTGGAGATGCTGCGCACCGCGTCGAACGGCGCGGCGATGCTCATCGAGGCGCACTCCCCGCACGCCGCGCCCGCCGTCAAGCGCCGCGACCTGCGCCCGATCGGCAGCTCGCTGTGGCTGCGCTGGCCCGAGTTCGGGTTCGGGCTGTCCCCGGCGTCCGAACTGGGCGCGGCGGAGCAGCGGCTGATGGACTGGGTGCCGTGGCGCGGATCGCGCTCGGAGCGGTCCTGGCCGGAGCAGTTCGTCGAGGGCGCCACGTGGCCGTGGCAGGCGATCGAGTACGCCGGGAACGCCCCGATCCCGGCGATCACGCTCACCGCCGAACAGGTCGCCGCTCTCCCCCCGGAACAGCGCGCCCGGTTCGACGACGACCCCGTCATGGAGCAGGAAGAGGCGTTCTAGCCGCCTGTACGCCTTTCTGGGCGCGTGTCAGTCGCCCCGGGCCTCGCGGTCCGGGGCGGTTTGCGTTGGGGGCGCAGATCGCCATACAGAGGCTCACGGCCCGTCAGTGGCCCTAGCGGCAGCGGCCGGAGGGTCCGCATCACTGCCGTGGTGGGAAGTCCCTGCGCTCTAGTGGTCCACGTCGAGTCGGTCATCCCGGGGGTTGCGCCGCTAACCCGCCCCGGCTGCATCCTGCCGTCCGGCGACTCGCTCCGCTGTCCCGGCCCGTGACACGGGCGCCTGCCCACGGGGGCGTTCGCGCAGTCAACGGAATCATCGGCATCGTCACGTTGATCGCCGCCCGTACCAGTGCTGCGGGGCTCATTCAAGGGTTTCCGGCCAGGAAATCGCTGGTCAGAGCGCCTTGAATGAGCGCCCTGTATCGGAAGAGTTGAGCCCGTCAGCCGGGGTTGCGCCGCTAACCCGTCACTGCCGCACCCTGCTGCCCGACACCCCGGACCAGCGGCCGTCAAGCGTTCGCGAATCCCCGCTCACCCACCCCTTGCCGGGGCCCGGTGCGGATTTTCGCGAGAACTGGAACGTGGCGGTCGCCGCTCCGAATGTGTCCCTTGTCCGCATCAACCATCCGACGGAGAGACCGACATGACGATCGTTCAGAACACCCCGACCGCGCCCACCACCCCGGCCCCGGTGCCGGCCCCGGCGTCCCAGCAGTCCGTACGCGCCCTCTGGGCCGCGGTGGTCCTGCTCGCCGTGGGCTGCGCCCTGTACGCGATGCACGAGCACCCCGCACTCACCGGGCCCCTGAGCGCCCTGGGCGGCCTCCTCGGTGCGGCGGGAGGTCTCGCCGCATGGCTGCGCCAGTGACCCGGGCCCG
>NZ_JBVJWD010000099.1:0-13530 GCF_055602785.1 Streptomyces sp. NPDC037301 | reverse complement strand
AGTTGCACTCGCGTCACGCAAGAACATCTACCGGTCCAGGCCCCGCCGCGAGGGCGAATCCCACAGATTGATCACGACTCGATACGCGCCCTAGGCCCTGCGCCGCTGATCCTGGCGATCGGACCGGCCCGGGTGCCGGCCGGCCCGATCTCCCGTATGGGGTTACTGGATTCATGCGGAGGTGACGGGGCGATGGCGGGTGTCCGCGTACACCCGCGCTCTGCTCCCCGGTTCCCCGGGATCTCGTCGCACGGGCCCGATTCCTGACGTTGCCCACTGCAGTTCGAGTGCGGCCATGGCCGCGTGGGCGGTTGCTTCGTCGGCCGCGGCGATAGCTGCATCCCGCTGGGCATCTTGCTGTGCCCGCTCCGCCTGCCCACGTGCCCGGTCGAGCTGCGCCGCTGAAGGCGCCACGGATCTGGGGCGCGAGGCCGTGCGGCGGATACTCGTGCCGCGGCGGCTGCCTCCGCCGCGCAGCGAGCTGGAGGCGTAGAAGGGGCCGAGTCCGGACGAGATACGGGCTCCGTCGCTGCCGACGCTGATGCGTGCCGCGCGGGGACCGACCGACGTACGTACACCTCGTGTTGAGACCCGCACGCTCATTCCCGGCACATCGACCCGGAAGCCAAACCCCATGGCAACTCCTTTTCTCCTCAAGGAGTCTGCCACCGAACCCGCCCGCGCTGACTGGGAACGCCGTCATGCCAGGCGGAGGTGCAGGGCAGTCAGGTCCGCATGCACGTCCTGCTGATCGCCCAGTGTGTCACCGTCCGCGCCCTCAGCGGCCCAGAGGGAGCACATGGAAGGCTGCGCCCGCGAAAGGGGCCACCAAACGCAGCACCCGACGGTGGACATGTTTCGGGAGATCACCAGTTGACAGCGTCGTCCATTGACTGCTGCCAGTACGTGACCTCGAGCGAGTCGTCGATGTAAACGCCCTTGGCGGGCAGTGAGGGGTGGGCGCCCGCACCGACGCTCTCATTGCCGGAGCGGCCGTGGAAGTAGACGACCAGGGACTTCTCCGTGCGGCCGTGGGAGCCGCTGCCGTCGGCGGCGGACAGATTCACGGAGGCATAGCCGGACTCGCCCGGCTTGAGTGTGACGACGGCCTGCGGCTTGGAGTCCTCGATGACCGGCGGCACCGACTGGGCCTCGCCGAAGCGGACGGCCGGGTAGCTGTACAGGTAGCAGGTGTTGCTGCCGGTGTTGGTGACGGTGAGGAGCATGTGGTTGATGGGGCGGTTCAGCGGGGCTGCGGCGGTCTTGGTGTTGGACCCTTCGCAGGTGACCGCCTTGCCGGAGGAGGCGGGGGCATGCGCGGCCGGCTTCGAGGTGATGGTGGCCGGCTTCGCATCGCTGGGGGAGGAGGCGCGATCGGAGGATCCGGAGGCGGATGCCGGCGACGCGGGAGCGGTCGCGGAGGGCGAGGCACTCGTGGAGGAATCCGCTGACGCGCCCTCGTCCCTCACGTCCGTTCCGTCGTTGCACGCGGTCAGGGAGAGGGCGGCGAGCGCGACGGTCGCGGCGGCGGTCATAAGGCGGGTGCGGGAGTTCCGGATGCTGGACATGTGGCCGTGGCCCTTCGGTGTTCGGGTGGGTGTGGCGCTTGGATGACTGGAGCTTGTGGGGTGATCCGTCCCAGCCGCCATGGACAGCGGGGAGTTAGGGACACCGAAACACTGGAATGTGCTCTGAGCAGGGGAAACACAGTGCCCCTGGAACGCGTGAATGGGACAAGGGGGGATGGTGGAACGAGTGTCGGAGGCGAAAGGGGCCGGGAGGACGGACGAGTTCGCGGCGCTGCTGCTGGAGCTGAAGGACCGCTCAGGGCTGAGCTACGGGGCGCTGGCAAAGCGGCTGCACATGAGCACGTCGACGCTGCACTGCTACTGCAACGGCACCGCAGTGCCCAACGAGTACGCACCGGCGGAGCGCCTCGCACGGGCGTGCCGGGCAACGCCTCAGGAGCTTGTGGAGCTGCACCGGCGCTGGATCCTGGCAGACGCGGCACGAACGGGCAGGCCGGAGCAGTCCACGGCGGCCGGGGCGAGGAACGCGGGTGACACCGCCGCGGACCCGGCCCCTGCGACGGGCTCGGCTCAGGAGGCCGGTTCAGCCGGGGTGGCTCGTGGAACTGGTTCGCCGGAGACGGTGGATACCGGATCGCCGGCAGATTCGGCCGGCGCGGCGTCAACGCACGGACTTGGCGAAGGTGGTGAGCCGCTTGTCGTCGATGTGCCGCGCAAGCCCGCGCCGCCACGGCATCGCCGTAGCGCGCTGATCGCCTCCGTCGCGGTGGCCGCTGTGCTGGGAGCCGTGGCGCTCGCCGTCAATGTGCCCTTCGGCGGGGACGGGAACGACCCGGCCAGCGGGCAGCCGGCGCCGCCGGCGCGGCGGACGCCACGGAGCCGTCAGCGACAGACTTCGCCACGCTTTCCCCGAGCGGTGAGAGCCGCAGGCCGTCCGCTTCCGCCTCCACCGTCGAACCGGGCAGGACCAGGCCCGGCACATCCAACGACAGCGGCGAGCAGGGCGCGGCCGAGCCCACCAGTGGCAGCGCCGCCGTGCCGCTGAACGTCGCCTCCCGCCGCTACGTCTACGACAACCCGTGCAGCCAGCACTTCCTCGTCGACAGCGCACCCGCGCAGGTCGGCCCGCCCGCGAACGAGCAGGACGCGCCGCGCTGGGCCGCCGCCTACGGCGCGGTCTCCTCGGGGGAGCAGCGCGTCGCCCTGACCGTTCAGGGCACCGGGCAGGACACGGTCGTCCTGGAGGCGCTGCACGTACGCGTCGTTGCCAAGGGCGCGCCGCTCGCCTGGAACGACTATGCGATGGGGGTCGGCTGCGGGGGTGGCGTCGACACCAAGCGAGGCGACTGCCCGTCGATTCGCCGCTGCAGGCGCGACGGTGCTGACCGCCTCGCGCAGCGCGCCGCCGGAGGATCTGCCGGTCACTTTCATCCCTGCGGACCTCGCGACGGATGAAGGAGCAGCGGAGCTCGGCCGACGGGTCATAGACAGCGTGGGTGGGGTGGATGTCCTGGTCAACAACGCGGGCGCCGCGAGCGCCCCGGTGCCGACGCTGAAGCGGTCCGACGAGTCGTGGCGTGCGGACCTGGAGATGAACCTGCTCAGTGCCGTCCGGCTCGACCGGGCTCTGGTTCCGGGGATGGTTGAGCGGGGTTCCGGCGTGGTCGTGCACGTCTCGTCCATCCGACGCCGGAGGAGCGGAGCTGGACGCCGACCGGGCGGCCGTCAAGTTCGGTCACGAGGTAGGCCCGGTCGGGGGCCTGGGGATCTCGCCGGCCCAGGAAGTCCAGGTCGTCCCAGTGCTGCTCGGCCAAGTCGAGGGGGACGCTCAGGTTGGCCTCGCCCTTGGTGCAGTTCACAAACGCGGTACGAATCTCTCGCTCGGGCAGCAGCTTTATAAAGGGCACGTTAATTTGCCTAATCAGATTAGGCGAGTACATAATCATCGATATCAGGGATGAGAAGCGATTCGGAGGATGAACATGGCGCAGGCCGGACGGGTAGGACTGACCACGGAGCGCCTGGTCCGGGCGGGGGCAGAGCTGGCCGACGAGGTCGGCTTCGAGCAGGCGACCCCCGCGGAACTCGCCCGGCGGTTCGGTGTCAAGACCGCGAGCCTGTACTCGCACGTGAAGAACGCCCACGACCTCAAGACCAAGATCGCTCTGCTCGCCCTGGAGGAACTCGCCGACCAGGTCTCCACCGCGGTGGCCGGACGGGCCGGCAAAGACGCCCTGACCGCTTTCGCGAACGTCTACCGCGACTACGCCCTCAAGCACCCGGGGCGCTTCGCCGCAGCCCAGTTCCGGCTCGACCCGCAAACGGCGGCCGCCAGCGCCGGCGTCCGGCACGCCCAGATGACGCGGGCGATCCTGCGCGGATACAACCTGGCCGAACCGCACCAGACACACGCGGTGCGGCTGCTGGGCAGCGTCTTCAGCGGCTATGTCGGTCTGGAGACCGCTGGCGGCTTCAGCCACAGCACCCCCGACTCGCAGGAGAGCTGGACCGAAATCCTCAACGCGCTCGACACCCTGCTGCGCACCTGGCCCACCACCTCCTGACCAACCCTTCCGGCCGCCTCTGCCGACTGAACCCTCCTGGTGAACCGTTGCGGGGATTGGACACCGAACTCGCCGTCACCATCGAACGGCTGCAACGGATGCTCACGGACATCGCCCTGATCCTGCGCCAAGCCGTACCGACCGACCTTCCGCCCTGCCTGGGCGAGGCCGTCGCCCGCGCGGGCGTCTCACCGGCCGAGCGTTCGTTGACCGTCGTTATGGCCCAGGCCCTCGGCCAGTCGGTACTCGATGCCTACGCGGACACGCCGCGGATGTGCGAGCCGGACTCCGCCCTCGCCGAGTTCGACCGCCTGCCTGCCGACGCCGACGAGCAGACCCGTCAAGACCTGACCGAGCGCTTGCGCCTGGCACCCGCCGTCAAGAAGACGCTCACCGAGTTCTCGAGCTTGCAGGACCTCGGCGCCGACTCACCGCACGGGGAGAAATTCGCCCGGCGCGCGCTCGCCCTGGCCGCCCTCGACCTCTACAACCCCGCCCAGATCGACGTCCTGATCCGGATGAACTGCTGGAAGACTCATGAAGATCTTGGGTTTGGCCCTGCCGCGCGAGCGGCAGGGCCAAACTCGTCTTGTGGCGATGGGCGAGTGGATCGGCGAGAGCGTCGGGCCGGACGTGTGGGAGACGTGTCGGGATCTGATTCCGGCTGGGAGTGTGTTCGCGTTCTTGGCCGAGCATCGGGGCCGGCTGTTTCCGGCTGAGATGTTCGCGGACGTGTATCCGTCGGCGAACGGGCGGCCCAGTATGCCGCCGCAGATCCTGGCCGCCGTAATCACGCTGCAGGCCCTGCACGGGCTGTCGGACTTTGAGACGGTCCAGGAACTGCGGTGCGACCTGCGGTGGAAGGCCGCGCGTGGACGGACGTATCTTGACCACCGCCCGCACCACGACCTCCAAGCAGCCGCCCGCCACCGACCCCGCCTGGCAGGCCGACTACCGCCGCTGGAGACCCCCAGTCGAACGCACCGTCGCCTGGCTCGTCCACCACGGCAACCGCAAACTCCGCTACCGCGGCACCCTCAAGAACGACGCCTGGCTCCACACCCGAGCCGCCGCCCTCAACCTCCGCCGACTGATCAACCTCGGACTCACCCACACCAGCGGCGCCTGGCACCTCGCCCCGGCCGGCGCATGACCAAAGGGGCCGCCCGGCCTAACGGCCGGGTCTGTACGGTCAACGGTGGATCTTCGAACAGGAAGTGACACCCGATGACAGACGTACCGTCTCGTCGGCGGCCTGTCGCGCCGTCAAGCGCCCACCGGTGTCCGGGGCCCCGTGTAGTCGGCGGTTCACCTCATCTCGCTCAACACCGACGACCGCGACGGTGGGCAGGATGTAGTCCTCTTCCAGCTCGTCGACCCAGGCGAAGCGCCTCTCGGCGGCTTCAGCAACCGTCAACCCATCCATGTCGACCTTCAATCCGTCCATTCCGGACCTTGGGCAGCCCGGGCCAGCTCGGCAGATGTCAGCCTCCAGTGCTCCCCGATCGTGCTCATGCGCGGCAGACTACGCGGAGGTCCTGACAGTTCTCCCGACGCTCCGCAGGACCGCCTGTCATACCTGGTTGGCAGAGTGCCGCCGCATGGAAACGGATGAGTTCTGGCACCTCATCGAGACCGCACGCTCGCAGGCTGAGGAGATCGGCACCTTCGACCAGGCGCTGGTCGGCCTGCTGGCCGCCCGTTCGAAGAGGGAGGTCCTGGAGTACCAGGAGCGATTCGACGAACTTCACGACGCCCTTTTCCGCTGGGACGTCTGGGCAGCGGCGTACCTCATCGGCGGCGGCGGCTCGGACGACAGCTTCATCGACTTCCGCGCAGGAGTGATCGCCCAGGGACGAGGCTGGTAGGAGCGGATCGCCCTCAACCTCGATGACCTCGCGGAACACCCCTCGTCGTTGAGGCTGCAGCGGAACACGACGACGTCCTGTTCTACGAGGTGGTCAACTACTCCGCCCCATACTCGTTCAAGCAGCTCAGCGGCGGTGAAGAGGACTCCTACGAGGCGTGGAACCAATACTGGAACGACCAGCCCCGTGAACAGGTGGACGCGGAGACGGGCGAGGGCTTCGACTTCGACGACGCCGAGCAGATGCATTGTCGCCTGCCACGACTTGCCGCCCTCTACCTCACAGAGCCCCCCGCGTGACCCTGAAGAACGAACGGAATCAGCACGGTAAGGACCCTCACATCGGTCCCGCTGATCAGCCAGTTGCGCTGGTCGGCCGTGACCATCGTGGCCCGCTTGCCGAATGCCTGCCGCAGCTTGCGGGCAGCGACCAGCGGCGTACCGGGGTCGCGCTCGTTCTGCACCATGAGGACGTTCGACGGGCCCCGGTCGCTGATGCGCACCTGCGGCTCGACCGGGTTGGTCGGCCAGTACGCGCACGGGCCGATATTGGCCGCCATCGCGCCCAGCATCGGGTAGCGGAGCCGGTCGATGGCGACGTGCGCCTGGTAGGACAGAACCGAGCGCGGCCAGCGCGAGTCGCCGCAGATCACGGCGAGACGGCCAGAGGAGGAGTTCTCCAGGTTCTCCCAGGGCAGCGCGGGAGGCGGGGCCGGCAGCGGCGTGTCCGTGTCGACGGCCTTTCACAGCTTGGCCAGCTCGGTCATGCCCGCCTCGGTGCAGAGGGAGCCGAAGGTGGCACCCCGGAATAGGGTGCCGTTGACCTCCCGGACCGGCTTCTTGTCGAGGTGCGCGGCAAGCTCGTAGTACTTCGCGGTCACCTGCGCGGGGGTGGTGCCCAAGCCGTACTCGGGGTGCTCGGCGGCGAACTTCGCGAAGTCCGGGAAGCGGTCCTGGAGGCCGCGGGCGAACATCCGCAGGGCGGTCGCGTCGTAGTCGTCGGGGCCCAGGTTGCTGTCGAGCACGATCCGGTCGCTGTGCTGCGGGAACACCGTCGTGTACACGGCGCCGAGGCAGGTGCGTACGAGATCTTCGGTTCGCCCAGCGCGACCCGGATACGGTCCATGTCCCGCGCAGTGTTCGCGGTGGTGGTGTGCGGCAGCAGCGACGCCGTCTTCGAGGTGGCGCACTGCTTGGCGACGGTCTTCGCGTACGTCGCCTCTTTCGCGACGTCGGCGAGGGTGTCCGGCTGCTTCGGGAAGTTGCCCCGGGCCTGCTGCTCCGGCGTCAGGTCGCAGGTCACGGGGGTGCTGTGGCCGATGCCGCGCGGGTCGAACCCGATCACGTCGTAGGTGTCCAGGATGCTCTGTGGCAGACCGCCCAGCTTGAGCAGGGCCGGGTAGTTGAGCCCGGCCCCGCCGGGGCCGCCCGGATTGGTGAACAGCACGCCTCGGCGCTTTTCCGGCTTCGTGCTCGCCAGGCGGGAGATCGCGACCTCGATCTTCTTCCCCTCCGGGTGCCGGTAGTCGAGCGGGACCTTGAGAGTCGAGCACTCCAGCCCCGGCAGGGCGGCCTCCGGTACAGCGGGGGGCGCTGGAGGCGGTGTTCGGTCTCGGCGAACAGACGTCGCCCGACCCGCTGACGGTCGGTCTCGCCGTCCTGGGGCTGCTGAAAGAGCTGGCGCGGCAGCGTCCGGTTTGCTGCGTGGTGGACGACGCCCGGTGGATCGACGACGCTTCACGGCGGGCGCTGGTCTTCGTGGCCCGGCGGGTGACTGTCGAGCGGATCGCCGTGGTGTTTGCCGCACGTGACGTCGGCGCGGTACCCGGTCTCACGGATCTTCCGCGGTTAGCTTTCACGAGTCTGGGTGAGGAGTACGCCCGGACCGTGCTGGGGACGGCGGGGCCAGCCGGACTGGACACCGAGGTGTTCGACCGGATTCTGGCCGAGGCGCGCGGCAACCCGCTGGCGCTGCTGGAGTTCGCGCACGACGCGGGACCCTTCGGGGTGCCCAGTCCGCGGCATTCCCGGGCGAGCGTGGTGGACGCGCTGGAGGAACAGTTCGTTCACCGCTTCGAGCGGTTGCCTCCCGCCGCGCCGCTGCTGGTGGTGCTCGCGGCGGCGGAGCCGGTCGGTGATCTCGGCCTGCTGCGACGCGCCGCGAGAATCCTTGAGCTGGACACCACCGAGCTCGACGCGGCGGAGAACGCCGGGCTGCTGACCCTCGGCCCCGGCTGCGCTTCCGCCATCCTCTCGTACGCTCCGCGGTGTACGCGTCGGCCACCCCGGGGACGCGTCGGCGTGTGCACGGTGCGCTCGCCGCGGCGACCGATCCCGGGACGAACCTCGACCGAAAGGCGTGGCACCGGGCGCATGCGGTGGTGGAAGCCGACGAGGACGTCGCCGCGGAGCTGGAGCGGTGCGCGGACCGGGCGCGCTTGCGCGGCGGTTTTGCCGCAGCGGCGGCGTTCATGGAACGGTCGGGGCAGCTGACGCCCGCCGCCGGCCAGGCCGCGCGATCTCCTTGCGCGGCGCGGCCGTCCGGAACTCCAGGGCGCCCGCGTGCACGCTGAGCCGGTGCGCGAGGGCGTCGTGCATGTCACGGGCGATGGCCTCGCGGGCCAGACGCTGGGCCTGCTCGGCACGCAGCCGCGCCTCGGTCTCCGCCCGGTGTGCCCGGTCCCTGAGGCTCAGCATCAGCATCCGTTTGGAACGGACGAACATGCCCCAGCCGACGATCGACACGTTGAACAGCTCGGTGAACGCGACGACTCCGGCGTAGGGCAGGTCGGGGTAGGGGCGCAGCCAGTAGAGGAGCGGTACCAGCGCGAGGCCGACGTCGCCGATCCAGGCCACGTAGCGGAAAGGCCGGTGGACAGCAAGTGTGAACGCGGCGACCATCGCCACCCCGCCCGAGGTGTTGGACAGCAGAACGACCGGGACCATCGCGACGGCGAGGCCGACCGGCCACCGGCGCCGCAGCCATTCCGCCGCACAGGCGATCGCGCCGAGCGTCTGGTCGAGGACGGCGAGGGGGTGCGACAGGCCTGGTTCGTCTGGCAGGGAGTGCGCGGCCGTCAGGCCGAGGACGACCGCCAGCAGGAAGCAGGAGAAGTCGACGGCCCAGTCGCGCGGTACGCCGCGGCCGCCGGTCGGATGTGCGGGCGCCCGATTCCAACTCGTGGACCAGCGCGGACGGGAACAGCCACCGACACCCCGCCAGTCCCTGAGGCGCCCGCGTCGGCTCGGCAGTGGTCGTGATCGACAATTCTGACCTCGCGCTACCACGTGACGGGCTGTCCAACGGGTGATCCCGTAAGCGAAAAGTGCGAATGGCGCCGCGACACATCCAATACGGGCAGGCGTGGCGTGCGTGGCTGGTTGCTTCATGCGGTGACCTTGGCGATGAACGCGGCGAGGTTCGCGACGGTCCGCTGGACCTTCTCCTCCAGGGTGAGGGACTCGTGGAGGCGTGCGCCGATGCCTGCGTCCTTCTTCCCGCGTACATAGAGGGAGCAGGCCAGGTCGCTGCACATGTAGATGCCGACCGAGTTGCCCTGCTGTCCGGCCTTCCCGGACTTCGGCGCGACCATCAGGGAGACGCCCCCGGTGTGGGTGGTCACGCACACCGAGCACATGCTGCGCCGCATCTGCCAGGAGCCGACGCCGGAGGAGCGGAGCTGGATGCCGACCGGGCGGCCGTCGAGTTCGGTCACGAGGTAGGCCCGGTCGGGGGCCTGGGGATCTCGCCAGCCCAGGAAGTCCAGGTCGTCCCAGCACTGCTCGGCCAGGTCGCGGGGGACGGTCAGGCGCTTGGCCTCGCCCTTGGTGCAGTTCACGAACGCGGAACGAATCTCTTGCTCAGTCAGCGGTTTCATGATTGGCATGCTAGTTTGCCTAAAACTATTAGGCAAATACATAACGGTTGTCGCCGAATGGGGGAGAGGTTATGGTTAGGGCAGGGCTGACCCCGGAACGTCTGACCCTGGCGGGTGCGGAACTGGCCGACCGGGTCGCGGCCCTGGCCGGGCGTGCCGGCAAGGACGCCCTGGCTGCCTTTGCGGATGCCTACCGCGACTACGCCCGGGAGCATCCTGGTCGCTGCGCCGCCGCCCGGCTCAGGCTCGACCCCGAGACGGTGGCCGCCAGCGACGGGGTGCGGCACGCACAGATGACGCGGGCGATCCTGCGTGGCTACGACCAGACGCACGCGGTCCGGATGCTGGGCAGCGTCTTCCACAGCTACGTCAGCCTGGAGATGGCCGGGGGCTTCAGCCACACCGCCGTCGACTCGCAGGAATCCTGGGCATGGATCTTGGATTCCCTCGACGCTCTGCTGCGGAACCGGACCACGCCTTGACCAGCAGGGGGCCGCGCTGCCGGAGGCGGTCCGTCGCGCCGCGCACCGGCGCACCTGAACAATCCGGAAATCTTGATCAACAGGCTGGGACAATGAACACTGAGCACGACTGGATCACCACACCCGTCACCGCGGACATCCTGCGCGGTTTCCTTGACGTGGAACGGACCGCGCACGGCTTGCTGCCGCATCGGCTGCCCGCTCGGGCTCGCCGGCAGATCCCTGACAACCAACTGGCCGTAGCCGAGGCGCAGCCCTCCGGCGTGCGCCTGGCATTTCGTACCCGGGCCACCACCATCGAACTGGACACGCTGCCTACCAAGCGGGTCTATCGAGGTTTCCCGGCCCCGGCGGACGGCGTGTACGACCTGCTGGTTGATGGCCGTCTCGCTGCCCAGGCCACGGTGGCCGACGGTAACGTCCGCACGATCGTCGACATGGTCACCCAGTCCGCCGAACTGCGTGAGGGGCCTGCTGGCACCGCCCGGTTCACCGATCTGCCGACGGGTGACAAGGACGTCGAGATCTGGCTTCCGCATACGGAGATCACCGAGCTGATAGCCCTGCGCACCAATGCCCCGGTCGAGCCGGCGCCGGACAACGGGCGCAGGGTGTGGCTGCACCACGGCAGTTCCATCAGCCACGGCTCGAACGCCGCCCACCCGACCGCTATCTGGCCGGCTCTGGCCGCAGCCCAGGGCGGGGTGGAGCTGGTCAACCTGGGGTTCGGCGGCAGTGCGCTGCTCGACCCGTTCACCGCCCGCGCGATGCGGGACGCCCCCGCGGACCTGATCAGCCTCAAGATCGGCATCAATGTCGTCAACACCGACGCGATGCGCCTGCGCGCCTTCACCCCCGCAGTCCACGGCTTCCTCGACACCATCCGCGAGGGGCATCCGACCACGCCGCTGCTGGTCGTGTCCCCCATCCTGTGCCCGGTCCAGGAGGACACCCCCGGCCCCCTCGCGCCCGACTTCGACGGCGGGACCTTGCGGTTCAAGGCCACGGGCGATCCCGCCGAACGCGCCGCCGGGCGACTGACGCTCAATGTCATCCGCGACGAACTCGCCCGGATCGTCGAACAGCGGGCGGCTGACGACCCGAACCTGCACTACCTCGACGGCCGTGACCTTTACGGCGAGACGGACTACGCCGAATTCCCGCTGCCCGACGAGGTCCACCCTGATCCCGCAGGACACCGCCGCATCGGCGAGAACTTCGCGCGGCTAGCGTTCGCCGATGGCGGCCCCTTCGCCACCAAGACCGGCTGACCACATCGCGGTCACGCAGACCGCGACCGCTACGTAGCCGCGCTGATGCTGGGGGAGTTCCCGCCCGCGCGGCCGATGCGGGCGCCAGGTCCCAAGCGCAGGCACATGAGGCTGGTTGCGGTGGTGGCGGCGAGCGGAGCGACCGAGGGCGCCGGTGCTGTCGAGACCGTCCAGCGGGGTGCCGCCGGGGGCGGTGAGGTCAAGGATGCGCATGAGGAAGGGGTTCCGAATCAGTTGATGCCGGGGGCGTCGGGATCGTCGGTCCAGCGGTCGGTGGTCAGGGCGAAGCACAGCACGTTTCAGCACCGCCCCGATCTGGAGGCGGCGCGCGAACGGGTCGAGCGACCGATCGCCGAGGTCTTGGACCGCATCAGGACGGCCGGGCAGCTCCGCCCGGACGTGGGCGTGGGCGACCTGATGATCGCCATGAGCCAGCTCAGCAGGCCCCCGTTCGGCACGGGCTGCTTCCGCGCCGACCGCTTCGTTCACCGTCATCTCCAGCTGTTCCCGGACGGGCTGCCGGCTACGGCCTGTTCCGCGCTCCCGGGCACGGCCGTGGCCATGGAGGACCTGCGCAACAGCTGAGCGACCAGAGCGGCTGGAAGCCACCGGAGTAGTCGGCACGGCAGGGTTCACGGCCGTCGCCGTGGCCGAGTCGTCCCTTCACCACGTCCCGAAGTGGGTCCCCCCATTTCTCAAACAGCCGCGCAGGCTCCCGGCGTCCCGGACGCCGGCCGCTGGAAAGCACTCGTCTTCATCGCGCTCGCCCAGCTGATGGTCGTCCCGACGCCACCATCGTGAACATCGCCCTGCCCTCCGCCCAGCAGGACCTCGGCATCTCCGACGGCAACCGGCAGTGGGTCGTCACGGCCTACGCTCTCGCCTTCGGCGGTCTGCTGCTGTTCGGCGGCCGGATCGCCGACCTGTGCGGGCGCAAGCGGGCCTTCGTCGTCGGGCTGAGCGGATTCGCCGTCGCCTCCGCACTCGGCGGCGCGGCCACCAACGAGGCGATGATGTTCGGCGCCCCTGCCCTTCGGGGCGTCTTTGGCGCGCTGCTCGCGCCCGCCGCGCTGTCCCTGCTCGCCGTGATGTTCACGGACACCAAGAAGCGCGCCAAGGCGTTCGGTATCTACGGCGCGATCGCCGGTGGCGGCGGCGCCGCCGGTCTCATCCTCGGCGGCTTCCTCACCGAGTACCTGAACTGGCGCTGGACGTTCTTCATCAACATTCCGTTCGCGATCGTCGCCGCCGGTGCGTACCTCGTCATCCGTGAGCCGCGGGTCGGCCGCAAATCCTGCTGCTCGGCCTCGCATGGCGTTCATGCCGGCCATGTCCATGGCCACCCAGGGCGTCGAACCCCGGGACGCCGGTGTCGCCTTCGCGATGGTCAACACCTCGCAGCAGGTGGGCGGCGCGATCGGTACGGCGCTGCTGAACACGATCGCCGCCTCGGCCACCGCGTCCTACATCGCCGACCACATTGGCGGCGCGGCCACCCGGTCCCAGCAGCAGCTGGTCCAGCTGCAGGGCCAGGTGCAGGGTTACACCAGCGGTCTTGTGACCGTCGCCCGCATGCCCTCGCGCGGTCTTCGCGTCACAGGGCATCATCAGAGGTTCGCTTGCGTTCGCCCGTCCAGCCTTCCCCTTGCCTATGGCGTCTCGATGGCCGAGGCACTCTTGGGCTTGAACGCTCAGCTTCACCCCCTCCGTTGCCAGAAACGCATGTGAGCGCGGGGACGGGCCTGGACACTGGCCCGAAGTCCAGCCTCTTCAACTTCCCTTCATACGGCTGTCCTTACTTCTCCGGAGCGACCTCGTGTCGCACGCCTTGTTCGTGAGTTGTGAGAGGGAGGTTCGTGAGTTGATGTCCGCTTCTGGGTGAGGCTGGGGCAAGGCTTACGTCCGCTGGTCGGCCTCGTCCATCAACTCGTCGAGGGCC
>NZ_JBVJWD010000098.1:5162-13726 GCF_055602785.1 Streptomyces sp. NPDC037301 | reverse complement strand
CGCTGGCCACCGCCCGTACCGCCTTCGAGTACCGTGCCGTCGTCCTCGCGGAGGACGCCACAGGCTTCACCACGGCCCTCGACACCCTCGCGGACGGGGATGTTCCCGATGACGCCGCCGCGCGCGGCGTGGCTCGCGGGCCGCTGAGGACCGCGTTCGTCTTCCCCGACCGGGCCGAAGGGCTGGCCGACGCAGCACGCGAACTCCTCTACGCCTCACCGGTGTTCGCTTCCGCCATGGCCGAGTGCGCCGCCGCCCTGGCCCTGCACACCGACTTCGCCCTCCTCGACGTCCTGCGCGACGAACCCGGCAGGCTCGCCGACCCGGCCGTCGCCCGCCCCGCCCTGTGGGCGGCCACGGTGTCGCTCGCCGAGATGTGGTCGGCCGCCGGCATCACCCCGGCCGCCGTCGTCGGCTTCGGCGGCGGCGAGATCGCCGCAGCCTGCTTCGCCGGCGTCCTGTCCCTCACCGACGGCGCGCTGCTCGCCGCCGGACAAGGCCGCCTGCTCGCCGAGCACAAGCACGAGAACGATGACGACGCGGTGGCCCGCATCCCCCAAGCCAACTCCCTGCACGAGCAGTTGAGGGCACTGGCGGCCCAGGTCGCCGCGGGCGACGGACGCGTACGGATGTACTCGGCGGTCACCGGGGCACGCCTCGCCGCCGGCGACCTGGACGCCGAGCACTGGCACCGCACCCTGCGCGAGCCGGCCGGCCCTGACGCCGCAGTGAAGGCGCTCCTCGGCGACGGCGTCGAGGCCGTCGTCGAGCTGGGCGCCCTCGTCTCCCCGGAGACGACCACCGCCGTCGAGGAGGCCACCGGGGCCGAAGGCCCCGACGTCCTGGTCACTGCCGCCCTGCGGCAAGGCCAGGAGGTGCGCCCCGCACTGCTGTCGACCGCCGCAGCACTGTGGGCGCGCGGCGGCACCATCGACTGGGCGGCCCTGCTCGACTTGTCGGCGCACCCCGCCGACGTACCCACGTACGCCTTCCAGCACCAGCGTTACTGGCTAGACGTCTCCACGCCCGCGGGCGACGCGGGCACCGTGGGGCTCACGGCCGCCGACCACCCGCTCCTCGCCGGCGCGGTCGAGCCCGCGGAGAGCGACACGGCCCTGCTCACCGGAAGGCTCGCGCAGGCCACCCACCCCTGGCTCGCCGACCACGCGGTCGCGGACACCGTCGTGCTTCCCGGCAGCGTCCTGCTCGACTGGGCGCTGTACGCGGGAGGCAGGCTCGGCTGTGCCCAGGTGGCCGAACTCGCCCTGGAAGCACCGCTGGTCCTTGACCCGAACGCCGCCGTGCACGTCCAGGTCCAGGTCGGTGCGGCGGACGAGGCGGGCCTGCGTGCTCTGACCGTGCACTCCAGGCCCGAACCCGCGACCGGCGAGGAGGCGGGGGAGTGGGCGCGCCACGCCCGCGCCGTCGTCGCGCCGGTCCTGCGGACCCCCGTGGATGCCTCGGAGTTCCGCGCGCTGTCCGGCGCCTGGCCGCCGCCCGGCGCCCAGGCTCTCGAACCCGCCTCCCTCTACGCCGCGTTGGAGGAGCGGGGCCACGTCCACGGGCCTGCCTTCCGCGGTCTGCGCTCCGCCTGGCGCAGCGGCACCGACATCCTCGCGGAGGTGGCGCTGCCCGACGAGGCCTTTGCCGCGGGGCACGGCTTCGGCGGCCTGCACCCGGCCCTGCTCGACGCCGCGCTGCACGCGCGCATCGCCGAGCAGCCAACGGACACGGACGCGGACGGCACACAGGTGTGGCTGTCCGCCGCCTGGGGCGGGGTACGGGTCCTTGACGCCACCGGCACCACGAGCCTTCGCGTACGGCTGTCCGACGCGGGAGACGGCGCGCTCGGCCTGCACCTGGCCGACACCACGGGGCGGCCGGTCGCCGAGGCCCGCGAGCTGACTCTTCGGGCGGTGCCCACCGCCGGCTTCCGGCGTGCCCGGGACGCCGAGGCCCCCACCCCGCAGGCGCCCGCCCGGCGGCCCGCCGCCCGCCCCGCGCAGTCGGGGCAGGGCGCCGTCGCGCGGGTCCTCGCTGCCGAGCCCGACCAGCGGGCCCGCCTCGTCGAGGACCTCGTCCGTACCGAGCTCGCCGCGGTCCTCGGGCACGGCGACGCCGAAGTCATCGACGTGGACGCCGAGTTCCTCGACCTGGGCGTGGACTCGATGGCGGGCATCGACATGCGCGCCAGGCTCGGCTCCCTCCTACGCCTGGAGCTCGCCGCGGCCACGCTGTTCGAGCACCCGACCACGGCGCTCCTCGCCGCGAACCTCGTCGACCTCATCGGCACCGCGCCCGAGCCCGGCGACGCGGGCACCACCGGCACGGCCGCCACCGCCCCCGCCTCGCCGTTCGACAGCCTGGAGGCCCTTTACCGCCAGTCCTACGCCCTCGGCAGGGCGGGCTCGACCGGCATGGACCTCATCCAGGCCGCAGGCCGACTGCGGGCCGCCTTCGGCTACGAGAGCGCGGCGGAGCACCTGCAGGAGCCCATCCGTCTCGCCAGGGGCGACGCGGACCGCGCGGCTCTCGTCTGCGTCCCGGCCATCACGGCGACCGCGGGACCTCTCCAGTACGTCGGACTCGCCCAGCAGATCCAGGGCGAACGTGATGTGATGGTGCTGGTCAACCCAGGCTTCAGGGAAGGTGAGTTGGTGCCGGAGTCGTTCGAGGCGTTCCTCGGCCTCCAGGTCGAGGCACTGCGCTCGGCCGTGGGCTCGCGGCCCTTCGTGCTCCTCGGGCACTCCGCGGGCGGGCTGATCGGCCACGCCCTTGCCGCGCAGGCGGAGCGGGAGGGGCTCGCCCCCTCGGGCACCGTCGTCCTGGACACCTTCCAAGCCGGTACGCAGTTCTCCGCCGACCTGAGCCGGGCCATGCTGGAGGGCCTCTTCGCCCGCGAACACCTCTTCGGCAGAGGCGCGTTGAGCGGCGTACGCCTCAGCGCGATGGGGCATTACCACACGCTGATGGACGAGTGCGCGATCGTCGAGATCAAGGCTCCGACGCTCTTGGTGCGCGCCGAGAAGCCCCTGCCGTACCAGGCCGACGGCTTCGACGATGACGGCTGGCGGGCCGCCTGGTCCCTTCCGCACACGCTGGTCACCACACCGGGCGACCACTTCACGCTCATGGAGGAGAACATCGCCGCGACCACCGCCGCGATCCGCGGATGGCTCGCGGAACGGGACATCTGAACCACCGCGGGGCAGAAGGCAGTTCTGCCCCCCCTCATATCTACCGGCCACTCTTACCGGCCACAACATGACAACCGCGGCTCACAGAGACCCGTGTTCCAGAGGAGACAGCGCAGTGATAGTTCTTGGCTACAACGGTTTCTCCCGCGCCGGCGAGCTCTTCGGCAAGCTCTACGGCTATACGCAGGACAGCGTCGATCGGCACAGCTTCCTCGGTCACGACGCGGCCGCGTCCCTGTTCGTCGACGGCAAGCTGGTCGCCGCCGTCGAGGAAGAGCGCATGAACCGCCACAAGAAGACCACCGCCTTCCCGATCAACGCCATGCGCTGGGTCCTCGACCAGGCGGGGCTCGACTTCGCCGACGTCGACTACTACGCCTTCGGCTGGCGGTTCAGCCCGGAGTTCGCCGACACCGCCATCTCCAAGATCGCCGGTGCGCCGATACCTCCCGAGTACAAGTTCCAGGCCATCTCCGGCTTCGGCGAGCTCTACACCGGCATGCTCGGCAAGAACGCGATCCTCGAGGACTTCGCCCGCAACACCGGGTACGAGCTGGCCGAGGACAAGCTCGTCCCAGTCCCGCACCACCGGGCACACCTCGCCTGCGGCCGCACCTTCGCCGGCTTCGACGACGCCGCTTTCATCATCAGCGACGGCCAGGGCGAGGCGGACAGCGCCATCATGGGCGAGGTCCGCGACGGCGAGGTGAAGGTTTTCGAGCAGTTCACGATCGACTCCCAGAACTCGATCGCCCAGCTCTTCGCCGAGATCACGCGATACCTCGGTTTCACCCCGAACAACGACGAGTACAAGGTCATGGGCCTCGGCGGGTTCGGCGAGCCGCCGGTGCAGGAGGACAACCCGATCCTGAACCACGTCGTCACCTTCGACGGCCCCGGGCGCTACTCGCTGGCCCTGGCCAACGACCCGCGCGGCCCCCGCGCCTACCTCCCCCTCTTCGACGAGATCTTCGGCGGCAACGACGACAACCGCGGTGAGTTCGAGTTCCAGGTCCGGGTCGCGAGCGCCGCCCAGCAGGCCCTCGAAGTGGTCACCGCGCACCAGCTGCGCGCCCTCGCCGACGTCACCGACCTGCGCGACCTCATCTACGAGGGCGGTGTGGCGCTCAACTGCGTCAACAACACCAAGCTCCTGGAAGACCTGCCGTTCGAGCGCGCCGAGGTCAGCTTCGGCGCCAGCGACCCAGGTGTCTCCATTGGCGCCGCAGCCCACGTCGTCCGCGAGAAGAACGTCCCGCTCGTGCCCGTGAAGACGCCCTACCTCGGCCCCGAGTACACCGCCGAGGAGATCCTCGCCACTCTGGACGCCTACACCGATCGCGTCACCTGGGAGGAGCACGCCGACGGCGCGATCGTCGCGAAGACCGCCGAACTGCTCAGCGGCAAGACCGTCATCGGCTGGTTCCAGGGCCGCACCGAGTACGGCCCGCGCGCGCTCGGCAACCGCTCCATCCTGGCCAACCCGTCCCACGCGGACATGAAGGACATCATCAACACCCGCGTCAAGCACCGCGAGCCGTTCCGCCCGTTCGCCCCGATCGTCCTGGAAGAGAACGCGCCCAAGGTCTTCGAGATGGGCAAGAAGGAGCGCTCGCCGTACATGACCTTCGTGTTCCCGGTGAAGCCCGAGTACACGCAGACCATCGCGGCTGCCACGCATGTCGACGCCACCTCGCGCATCCAGACCGTGACGGACGACAGCAACCCCCGGCTGGCCGGGCTGCTGCGCGAATTCACCGCGCGCACCGATGTGCCGTGCCTGGTCAACACCTCCTTCAACGTCGCGGGCGAGCCGGTTGTCAACTCCCCGAAGGACGCGGTCGAGTGCTTCCTCGGCACCGACATCGACTTCCTGGTCCTCGGCGATTACCTGGTCACGAAGCGATGAGCGCACCGACCGGAATCGTCTGGCGCACCCGTACGGCGCTCGCCCTGGAAGCGGCCGGGGCGGTGGCCACGGTCAGCCCCGTCCTCGCCGTCATCGAGGTGTGCCGGGAACTGCTCGACGGCGACCCCGACGGCGGCAGGATCGGCCGGCTCGTCCTCGTGGTCGCCGCCGCGGCAGTCGTCGGGTTTGTGGCCCAGCTGGTGGGCCGTGTCCTGAGCAAGGAGGCGGGGGCGCGCACCCAGGACGCACTGCTTTTCGCGGTCACCAGCAGGCTGCGCGGCGCCCGCGCGGCCCGGCCGCTGCACGCCGCCTGGAAGGAGCACGGCACCACACTGGGCCGTGACATCGTCTCCATGGGCGTCACCGTGGGCCGGGCGGGATCGGAACTCCTGTCGGCGGGCCTGGTGTTCCTCCTGTCGATCGGCTATCTGTTCTGGGTCGACTGGCTGATGGCACTCATCACCCTGGCTCCGATCCTGATCGGCTTCGCCGTCTTCGGCTTCATCTCCGCGCGCTTCTTCCGCGAGATGGCGACCGACTACGCGGTGAGCATCGGAGGCATCGACGCGGTACGCCCCACCGTGGGCCTGCCGCGCCGCATCAGCCCGGTCGGCACGCGGGCCCACACCGCCGCCGCCACCCGGCGCTCCGCCGCCCGACTGGCCGACGTCACCGATGAGTTCAGCGAGTTCTTCCGGGTCCGCATCGGCTCGCTGCTGGGCGGCCGGGCGCTGGCCGAGATCGCCTTCTCGCCGCTGACCGTGCTCGTCTTCGTACTGTGCGGGGGAGCCCTGCTGACCCGCTCGGAGTGGCTGGCCCCCGCCGACCTGATCCCGTTCCTGCTGGTGGGCGCGGGACTGGCCGCACCCCTGCTGGCCATCACCTACTTCGTTGAAGAAGTGGGGGAGGGCAAGAAGGCTGCGGCACGTCTGGGCCAGTTCGCGTCCGGGAGCGTGCCGCCCGCGGCGGCCCCGGCGGGCTCCGCCAGCGAGGCGGGCACGTCCGGCACCGCAGACGGCGCGGGAACACCCGACACCGCAGACGGCGTGGCCCCGGAGGCCGAGCCGGCCCCGAGCCCCGCCCTGGAGCTGCCCGAGCGCGGGGTGCTGACCGTCGTCGCCACCACCGACGCGGGCGCGGACTCGGTAATCGACCGGCTGCTCGCCGATACGCCCGCGGAGCGGCTCGCCGCGGTGGAGGCCGACCCGGCCGTCGTGATCGGCCCCATCGGCGCGTACATCACCGCCGACCGCACGGACGGCAGCACCGCGGAGGCCGAACGCGTCGCGCGCACCGCCGGCTGCCACGACACGATCGCCGCGCTGCCCCGGGGCTACGACGCGATCGTGGGCTCCGAGGCGCCGCAGTCGTACCCCGAGCTCCAGCGGCTCGCGCTCGCCCGGCTGCTTGCCGCGGACCGCGAGGTCGTCCTGCTCGACGAGCGGGCCTTCCCCGGCTGCCCGGACACCGTCCGGGCAGCGGTCGCCGAACTGCGCGGCCGCGCGGCCGTGGTGGTCGTCGCCACCGGGCCGCCCGCGGTCGTCGACGGCGGGATCGTGGTGACCGAAGCCGGGAAGGTGGTGGCATCGGGCACCCACGAGGAGCTGACCGGTCCCGGCAGCCCGTACGCCGGGCTGCTCGACCCCGTCGGATTGCTCGACCCCGTCGGGGGGCCGCGCCGTGCTGCGGACCCCGTGGCCCTGTCCACCGGGTCCGCAGGGTCCCCCGCGTCTCAGGAGGTGCCCCGATGAGGGCCGTACTCGCTCGCTTCTTGCAGATCTCGGGGAAACAGGGACTGACTTCGCTGTGCCTGTTCCTGCTCCTGGGCGCCGTCGTCCAGGGCGTCGCCTTCACCTTCGTGGTGCCCATCACGGAGGACCTGCTCACCCCCGGTGCGGCAGCGCCCTGGGCCTGGATTGCCGCTCTCGCGGCCGTCAGCCTGGTGTACGCGGTACTTCACTACCGCAGCGTGCCCCTCGGCAACGAGCTGGGCGCCAAACTGGTGACCACCCTGCACAGGGAGGTCGCCGAGCACACGGCGAAACTGCCCAACCGCACCCTCGGAGTGGGCCGTTCCGACCGGCTGGCCGCGCTCGACGGCACCGCGGTCGTGGTCCTGATGGGACTTCCCGCACACGTCATGCGGCCGGTGGTGGCCGCGGCCGCCACACCGCTGACCGTGATCGTCATCAGCGCCTTCGTCAACCTGAAGATCGCCCTGACGCTGGCGGCGGGGCTGATCGTGCTGGCGCTGTGCTCCCTCCTCGTGGTCCGGCTGCTGTCCCGCAGCGAGGAGCCCGACGGGGCGGAGTGGCTCCGCAGGAGTTACGAGCAGCAGGGTGCGGGGCACTCGGGCGGCTTCCTGCCGACCGCCACCGGCGAGGTGCTGCTGTGGCGGGCGGTCGAACTCGCCGCGTGCGCCGCTGTCGGCGCCTGCGCGGCGGCCGTCTCCGGCGACGGGCTCTCGGGAACCAGGGGCGTCGCACTGATCGTGCTGTCGGTACTCACGTACCGGCCCATGATGGAAGCCGTCCTGCTGACCAGCACCGTCATGAACGCACGTGAAGTGATGGCCACCATCGGCAAGTTGCTGGACACCGAGGAGTCCGGGTCGCAGGAGGTCCGGCCGGGCGCCGACTGGCCCGACAGCACCGACCTCGTCTTCGACGGCGTCAGCCTGCGGGTGGAGGGCACGACCGTGCTCGACACGGTCTCGTTCGAGATCCCGGGCGGCACGACCACGGCGCTCGTCGGAACCCCCGACGGCACCCGGCTGCTGCTCGGCGACCTGCTGACCGGCGACGTCACGCCGACGTCCGGACAGGTGCGCATCGGCGGAGTGGACGTCACCGCCCTCGCCCCGTCCGTCGTGGAGCGGCACATCGCCCGGGTCTGCCCGCAGGACTCGAGGCACACGCGGGAGGAGGCGGGCCGGCTGGTCGACTCCTTCCCCGACCGGCTGGCGGACCGGCCCGGTGTACAGGACGGGCTGAACCGGCTGCGCGCCGCGGTGGCTGCGGAGGACACCGCTTCCGAGCCGCTGACCGAGCCGCTGACCGAGTCGCGGACCAAGCCGTTGACCGAGCCGCTCTCCTCGGAGGACCGCTGGCGGCTGGCGTTGTTGCGTGCCCTGTCCGGCGATCCTTCCCTGGTGGTGGTGGACGCGACGGCCGGTACGGATCCGTTCGACGCCGACCCCCAGCTGGCCGAACTGTTCACCGGGCTCTCCCGGGACCGCACGTGCTGGCTCCTGACGGGCATCGGCGGCGAACTCCCGCCGTGCGACCGGCTGGTGGAGGTCTCGGGTTCCCGAGCCACCGCACGGATCGCAGTGCCGAGCTGAAAGAAAAGAGGGGGCCGGGGGGGGGGGGGGGGGGGGGGGGGGGGGATGGGGGGGGCGGGGGGGGGGGGGGGGGGGGGCAGGGTACCATCCTGCATCCCACTCGTCCGCGCCTTCA
>NZ_JBVJWD010000098.1:0-5152 GCF_055602785.1 Streptomyces sp. NPDC037301 | reverse complement strand
TAGGGGGGCACAGCTGTGTGTGGGGGGGGGGGTGGGTTGGGGTGCGGGGCAACGCAAAGAGGGGAAAGAGAGAAGGAGAAAAGCAAACACCCCCCCCCCCCCCCCCCCCCCCCCCCCCCCCCCCCCCCCCCCCCCCCTCTTCGTGGAAGCGGGGCGAGACTATGCGGCGACCTGCCAGAGGCCGTGGTGCCGACGGTACCAGTCGACCGTCGCCGCGAGGCCCTCGTCGAACTCCACCGCAGGCCGGTAGCCCAGGGTGTCCGAGATCTTGGAGATGTCCATCACGTACCGCCGGTCGTGACCCTTGCGGTCGGCCACCCGTTCCACCATCGAGCCGTCCGTGCCGAGCAGTTCGAGCAACCGCTCGGTCAGCGCGCGATTGGTCAGTTCCGTTCCGCCGCCGACGTTGTAGATTTCCCCGGACTTTCCGCCCGCGGCCACCAGTGCAATGCCCCGGCAGTGGTCGTCGACATGCAGCCAGTCACGAATGTTCTCGCCGTCGCCGTAGAGCGGCACTTTCTGGCCGGCCAGCAGACGGGAAACGAACAGCGGAACAATCTTTTCCGGGTACTGGTGCGGGCCGTAGGTGTTGGATCCCCGCGTGAGGCACACCGGCAGCCCGTGGGTGCGGTGAAAGGCGAGCACCATGAGATCGGCGGACGCTTTCGACGCGGCATAGGGGGAATTGGGGGCGAGGGGCTCCTCTTCCGTCCACGGCTTTCCGTCGGCGTCCAGGGAGCCGTACACCTCGTCGGTCGACACATGGACGAATTTGCCGACCCCGGTGTCCAACGCGGCGGTCAGCAGTGCCTGCGTCCCCAGCACATTGGTCCGTACGAATTCCCCGGCCCGGATATGGAACGGTCGACATGGGACTCGGCGGCGAAGTGCACGACGAGATCCATGCCCCGCATCACTTCCGACATCAGTTGCGTGTCGCAGATGTCGCCCTCGACGAAGCGCAGGCCGGGGCTCGCGGACACCGGTGCGAGGTTTTCTCTTCTTCCTGCGTAGGTTAGTTTGTCGACCACCGTCACCTCGGCTCCGGCCAGCTCCGGGTAATTGTTCTGCACGGCCTGCCGGACGAAGTGCGAGCCGATGAACCCGGCACCCCCGGTGACAAGTATGCGCACGGGCCACCTCTCAGTATGTGATCAGTATGGGATCAGTAGGGGGTGGGTGAGAAATCAGTTGTGGTGGGAAATCTCCATCAGGTACTTCCCGTAGTCCGTCTTTGCCAGCTGACTGCCGAGTTCGTAACACGCCGCGGCGTCGATGAAGCCCATGCGGAAGGAGATTTCCTCCAGGCACGCGATCCGTACCCCCTGGCGCTGTTCCAGCGTCTGGACGAACTGCGAGGCCTGGAGCAGCGAGTCGTGGGTACCGGTGTCCAGCCAGGCGAATCCACGCCCGAGGTTGACCATCCTGGCCCTGCCCTGCTCCAGGTAGACGCGGTTCACATCGGTGATCTCCAACTCGCCGCGCGGCGAGGGACGTACGTTCTTGGCCACGTCCACCACGTCGTTGTCGTACACATACAGACCCGTGATGGCCAGGTCGGACTTGGGTGCGACCGGCTTCTCCTGCAGGGAGATCAACTGCCCGTTGGCATCCACCTCGCCGATGCCGTAGCGCTCGGGGTCGCCGACCGAATAGCCGAACAGCACACAGCCGTCGAGATTCTGCATCTCCGCCTGGAGCAGTCTGCCGAATCCGGGGCCGTGGTAGATGTTGTCGCCCAGTACGAGCGTCACCGGATTGTCGCCGATGAAATCGGCTCCGATGAGAAACGCCTCGGCAATGCCGTTCGGCTCCGCCTGCTCGGCGTACTCGATATTGATTCCGAGCTGGCTGCCGTCTCCCAGGAGTTCCCGGAACGAGCCTATGTACTGGGGCGAGGAAATAATCAGGATGTCCCGGATCTTTCCCAGCATCAGCACCGAGAGCGGGTAGTAGATCAACGGCTTGTTGTATACCGGAAGCATTTGCTTCGAGACAGCCTGCGTCAATGGGTGTAACCGGGTGCCGGTGCCTCCGGCCAGAACTATGCCCTTCATGCGACCACATTTCCGTAAGTGGCTGGAGTAATGGGGGTAGGGAAAGTCGGCTCAGTCCGCATTGGGTGCCGCTGACGAAATCTCTCAAAGCGGCGTAATTTGCTCAGAGTGACTTGATCTTTCCGTTGCTCGAATGCGAGCGTAGAGTTTCGGATCGTTGCTGTCAACGTGACCTTGGACTCTTTCCCGGCAACCCCTGCGACGCCAACTCCTCTTCCTCTCCGGGCGAGTTGGCGTCCAGATTTCCACTCCCCGGGTCTTCCTGCGGGCGGGGTTCGGCAGGGCACGGCCGCGCCTGTTCAGGACAAGCAGTTCACGTCGTGCCAACCATTTCTCTCCGACCCGTTCGCACCGAAGTGTTCGGCAGTGTGACGGCAGTCACGACGAGGCCGTTGCGGACCAGCCAGCGGCCTGAAAAGCCTCTCAATTCCCGCCCTCCCACCACGGAGCCTTTTCCAATCTGGCGGTGGTGACCACGCGTTGGACGGTCCTGCACAACGACGAAGCTCCTGGTAGACGGGTTCTCGACCAAGATCACCCGTGTCTGCCAGGAGCTTCGCGTGCTTGTTTACCCATCCTCGATTGATCTGTCCAGCCGCACCTTGCGGTTCCTGACCGGACGACTGACGGCCAGATGGCAGGACATCGGGACGCGGTGGCGACGCCTTCCCGCCTCGCGACAAGCACTGCTCGCCCTGGCCCACCTGCGGTGCGGTGACACCTACGCCCAGCTGGCCGCCGGGTTCGGCATCGGAATCGCGACTGTCTACCGCTACATACGTGAAGCCGTCGATGCCCTGGCCGTCCTCGCCCCGTCCCTGGCCGAGGCAATGCAGACGATGCAGGAGAAGGCGTTCGTCATCCTCGACGGCACCCTGCTGCCGATCGACCGCATCGCCGCTGACACTCCCTACTACTCCGGGGAACACAAGCGCCACGGCATGAACGTGCAGATCCTCACCGACCCGTTCGGACGGCTGCTCTGGGCCTCGCCGGCTCTGCCCGGATCGGCTCACGACCTGACCGCCGCGCGACAGCACGGGATCATCGAAGCCCCTACCGAAGCAGGACTCCGGTGTTGGGCGGACAAGGCGTATCAAGGCGCCGGCGGACCCGTCCGAGTTCCGTTTCGCGGCCGGCGCCTCAAGATGTGGAAGCGTCGCCACAACACCTCCCACGCGAAGATCCGCTGTCTCGGCGAGCAGGCCATGGCCACCCTCAAGGGATGGCGCCTCCTACGCAAGCTCCGCTGCAGCACCAACCGAATCACCGACGTGGTGAAGGCCGTCCTCGTCCTTCACCACGCACATGAGGTTGGGCATCGCTCAATACGTCAGCCACTCCGTGTCGGGGATCAAGTCCTCGATCCATTCCTGGCCTCGCATGGCCCACTGAGGCGCAAGGAACACTGGGCGACAGAGGGCGTGGTCACCGTTCTGCTGGCAGCGCAGGACCAGTCCCAGACTGAGGAGATACGGCTCCCCGCGGGGCCCGAAGCGCAGGCCATCGACGTACTCGGGCAGAGTCGGATCCTCAAGTGTTGACGCGGTCTCCTCGAGCCAGGGTTCGAGTTCCGAGGGCAGCCGGCCAACCAGAGGAGTGCCGTCGAGGCTGACCTGTGGGCCCCGGCAGGCGTCGACAGCTACTGCAGCCAGGGTCTGGGTCTCCTGGTCGTAGTAGGTGTCGATGCCAACCCCGTCGAAGGGATACCAACGCGCGTACTTCTTGGCGTCCCATGCCGTGATCGGCTCGCCCAGAGCGGCTGAGACTTCCTCCCTGCTCTGACCGAACCGTATGGGCCCCACGGACTTCAATGGGACCCATGTCCACTCAGGACGCTCTCCGTCCCAGAGGAACCTTTCCGCCCACCAGACCAACGAACCCACCCCTGATCGAAATGTGCGTGCAGGAGGCATTCTTGCAAGGCGTGTTGCGGGCGGCACCGTGCGGCTGCCTGCGGGGCCCATTCCAGAAATCCGGAACGGGCCCTGGGCGGCTGTGGTGGCGCCGCCTGGTCAAGGGGCGCGGGGATGCGGGCGAGGATCGAAAGTGCGGGCAGCGGCCCTGGTCGTGCCCACTCTGGCGGATGGCACCGCATCACCACGATGGTCCAGGCAGTCCTCCTCCTTTATCACGCTTCAGCGTGAGGTTGGAAAAGGCTGAGTGAGCGGGAGCCGCTGCCGTCGGCCGAGTACTCCGCGTCGTAGAAAGCGGACATCGACTTCACCTGGGATCAGCCGATGAAAGAGCGAGTGGTGCGCGTGGCCAACCTCGGAGCACTGCCTCTCCGGCTGCGGGCCGGTCGCGGTTCCAAGGTTTCCAGGCACGCGACGTGGTCCAGACGAACACGGGTGCGGCTCTGGCCAGTGGCGTGTGGATGGCGGCGGCCCTCCAGCTGTGCACGACGTTCACTCCCACCTCGACAACGGCGAATCCATCCTGTCGTGGCTGGCCGCATGAACCTCGAAGAGATCGCCGGCGAGTACGAGACCGTGGTCCTGGAAGGTAGTGACGGAGTCGGTAAGAGCACACTCGGTGAGCGTCTGTCGTCGCACCACGGCGTCGTAGTGCACTCCCCGAGGACTCCCGACCATCTCGACCTGTCGAGCCGCTACAGGGCCATCCTCGCCCGGGACGGGAGGATCCTCTTCGATCGGTGCTTCATCAGCGAACTGGTCTACGGCCCGCTTCACCGGGGGCGCTCCCGGATCAACTGGACCCAGGCGATCGACGTGGCCGAGAGCGTTATCGCGAGATCCGGCGTGCTCGTTCACCTGACCGCGCCACCTGCCATAATCCACCAGCGGCTTCTGTCACGGGATGGAGAGGCGGTCGGCCTGGAAGAGGTCTCAACTCTGCTGGCAGGCTACGAGAGGATCTTCTCCACGCTCGCTGACTACACTCATGTGCTCACGCTCGACACCTCGCTCCTCGACGTCCCCTCGACAGGGTGATGGCTTGCCGAAGCCAACACGTCGGCACACCGCTCCCGCTAGGCTTCTAGGGCGCGTATCGAGTCGTGATCAATCTGTGGGATTCGCCCTCGCGGCGGGGCCTGGACCGGTAGATGTTCTTGCGTGACGCGAGTGCAACTG
>NZ_JBVJWD010000097.1:0-14003 GCF_055602785.1 Streptomyces sp. NPDC037301 | reverse complement strand
GAAACAACCTGCCCACCCACGACCACCGACCGAAACCAGCTCACCAAACGATCAAGAGATCATCTTCAGAGCACGTCGGTGGATCGAGGCTTAGTCCCATGCTCGCGGTTCGGTCCGACATGCCCCCGGTGGCATACCCATCCTGGAATCACGGAAAAGCTCAGCGTACGCTCGGTGGTGCCGAACAACCCCGCACCACACTAGGGTAGTTGACCCGAAGCGCGCCGAAGGCGAGAACAGATCAGACGGGGGATACATGGTCGACGGACATGGGGAGGCCGCCAACAGGCTGGCGGTGGCCTGCGCGTATTTGGACGAGATCCGCCGGGATCTGCGCCAGGAGCCGGGCGAGGACCAGGCGCCGGAGCAGGCGCTGGAGCAGGTGCTGGCCGCCGTGCGGGACGGCGTTGACCTCGCCGGCCCGCTGACCGCGCTGCACGCAGTCCTGCAGGCCGCCACCGGTGATCCGCTGGGACTGGACGGTTACGCCGGCACCGGGTCGGGCACCCGCGGCCTACAGCCGGGCGGCATCAGCGGGCCGGGCGAGCGAGTGTATCTGTGCCCGGCCGGGCTGTGCGCGCGTTACTGGTGGCCCCAGGCCACCGCCTCGGTGCCGCACTGCCACATCAGCGACGCCGACCTGCGCAGGGAACGGCTCTAACCCGGTGGGCGGGCTACTCACAGCACTGGGTCAGAAACTCGCCGAGCGGTGGCTGTCCCTGCTGGTCCTGCCCGGCGCCCTCTACCTCGCCGTCGCTGCCGCCGCCCACGCACTCGGCCACGCCCACCCCTTCGACCTGGCCCGCCTGACCGGCCAGATCACCACCTGGGCCAACCACCCCGACACGGACACAGCAGGCGGCCAGGTCGTGCTGCTGGTCGCCGTGCTGGCCAGCGCCGCCGCAGCCGGAATCGCCGCTCAGGTCCTCGGCTCGCTGGCCGAACGGCTCTGGCTGGCCGCCGACTGGCCCACCTGGCCACTCCCCTTCCGCCGACTCGCCGCCTGGCACACCACCCGCCGACACAAGCGCTGGACCACAGCCGCCCGCACCTGGCACGACCTCCGGGACAGCGCCGCAGAGGGTCTGGCCCTCGGCCGACGGGCCGACCCCACCGCCCGGCACTCCGCCGAACGCGCCATGACCCGCATCGCCCCGGAGGAACCCGCCCGCCCCACCTGGAGCGGCGACCGCCTCAACGCCGCCGCCGTCCGCCTGGAGCGCGACCACGGAGTCGACCTGTCCACCGTATGGCCCCATCTGTGGCTGATCCTGCCCGAGGAGACCCGCACCGAGATCACCGCCGCCCGGCAGACGCTCACCCGTGCCACCACCCTGACCGCCTGGGCCCTGCTCTACCTCCCCCTCACCGCCTGGTGGTGGCCTGCCGCCCTCATCACCCTCACCCTCACCATCACCGCCCGTACCCGCACCCACACCGCCACCAACACCTACGCCCTCCTCCTGGAAGCCACCACCCGCATCCACGCCCGCAAGATCGCCGAGCACCTCGGCCTCGACCCCACCGGCCCACTCACCCCCGAGGCCGGCGACACCCTCACCCGCCACTTGACACCCACCCCACCCCCACCGAATAACCGCCCGCCACCGGCCGGGCCGGCCTCGCTCGTGCCCGGGGATCCGGCCTGCCGCCTGATGCACGACCGGAGAAACCCAGCGTTCGCGCCTCCCAGGGCTCACCTGTTTACCGACTCTGAGCTTGACTCTGTCGGGGATCTTGGAGTTTCGCGGTGCAGCAGCCTGGTCAACAGGCATGCTCGTGTCGTTCCGATGACCGCTGTAGCTGCCGAGGTGCCCGTTGTCCCTTCGCCCCCGTTCCGGTGAGCAAATCCCGCCTTTGACCACGAGGGTCGCGCGGGCGAGCAATCCGAAGGGCACGACAGCGATGTGGGTGAGAGACCGGCTGGATGGGCTGTGGTGCGACGAGGACTTCGCCGACTGGTACCCACGGGACGGGCGTCGGGGCCTCTCGCCCGCTCAACTGGCCACCGTCTGCGTGCTGCAGTTCCTGCTCGGTCTGTCGGACCGGCAGGCCGCCGAGGCGGTGCGCTGCCGCATCGACTTCAAGTACGCCATGGCCATGGAGCTGGACGACCCCGGCTTCCACCACAGCGTGCTGGCCGACTTCCGTGACCGTCTCGCCGAGGGCGAGCGTGCCGACCGCCTCCTCGACCTCGCACTGGCCCGTCTCAAAGCCGCCGGTCTGGTGCGCGAGCGCACCACGCAGCGCACCGACTCCACCCATGTCTTGGCCGCGGTGCGTGACCTGACACGGCTGGAACTGATCACCGAGGCGGTGCGGGCCGCGTTGGAGGAAGTCGCCGGCGCTGCCGGGCACCTGCTCGTCGGCCTGGTCGATGAGGAGTGGGGGAAACGCTACGGACGACCGGTCCGCCTGGGCAAGAATCCGACCCGGCCCAAGACCAGGATCCTTGCCACCGGCAACGACGCCGCCCGACTCCTGGAACACCTCTATCGGCACGGGGCAGGCCGGGCATTCGGCCGCCAGGTCCAGGCCCTGCGGCAGATCATGGTCCAGAACTACTACCGCGATGCTGCGGGCCGCCTGCTCTGGCGCACGGAGGAGGACGGCAAACCCGGGCTTCCGCCATCGTCCCGGGCGATCGTCTCTCCCTACGACACCTCGGCCCGCTACGCACGTCACGGACACATCGTCAGCTGGAGAGGGTTCTCGGCCCATCTGACCGAAACCTGTGCTCCGGACGGCCCCAACGTGATCACGGATGTGGCCACTACTGCGGCCACCACGCACGACAGTCAGGTCCTGCCCGGCATCCACACCCGGCTGCGGCGCCGCGGTCTGCTGCCCGCCGAGCACCTGGTCGACAGCGGCTACACCTCCCTGGTCCATCTGGAACAGGCCGCCCGCGAACACCGGGTCACCCTCACCGGACCGATGCCGGGCAACCCCACCCGTCAGCACCGCCGAGGCGAGGGCTTCAGCCGTGACGACTTCCACATCGACTTCGACCGCCGGCAGGTCACCTGCCCCCAGGGCCAGGTCAGTCAGGGCTGGCACGGCCCCTACCCAACGTCCTCACCCACCGCGGCACCCCTGATCGTGGCGCGGTTCACCAAGGGCCAGTGCCGACCCTGCCCAGTCCGCGCCCAGTGCACCACCTCCCGCGAAAGCGCCCGCAACGTCGGCTTCCCACCGCGAGAACTCCGCGACCTGCAGCTCCGCGTCCGTACCGAGCAGCAGACACTCGAGTGGAAGACCCGGTATGCAGTCCGTTCCGGGGTGGAGGGCACCGTCAACGAGTTCGCCCACGGCCACGACATGCGCCGCTGCCGCTACCGAGGCCAGGACAAAACCCACATCCAGCACGTCCTGACCGCCATCGCCGTCAACATCGAGCGACTCAGCGGACTGCCGCCAGCCGGAGAAACACCCCCGCCCCGACAGCCCACCGCCTTCCAGAATTTCCTGGACCAGCACAATATCCACCGGCCGAAGTCCTGGAGAAGCAGCCGTGGTTGACACCACTGATTCCAAGATCCCCGACAGAGTCAAGCTCAGATCTTGTTGTCGTTGACGGGTACGCCGGTGCAGGCGCCGTTGAGCGCGATACCTCTCCTGTGTTCTTGACGAAGGACGACTATGGCACCCCCCATTTAGGCCATCACAGAGTTCGAGCGCCAGAACGACGATGCCGTCCGCCCCGGGGCCCCGGCCACCGATACCGACGCCAAGCAGGCGTCTCCCAGAGACCTCATTGAGCCTGTTGGCACGGTCGTCGACGGACAACTCGATCGGAGCGTGGGTCTCGCGTACGGGCTCACCGGCCTGATGTACCGACATGATCGGCTGCCGTGGTGCTCACTTCAGTCGTGAGGGACGACGGCGACAGGGCAGCGCGCGTGATGAATGGCGGCTTGGGCCACGGGGCCCAGGTGTGGTGCCAGGGCGGGGCGGTGCTTGCGTCGGCCGACAACCAGCAGCCCGGCACCGTGGGCGGCCCGTACGACAGCCTTGGCGGGGCTTTCGAGAGCGATGCTGTCGCCCACCGCCACAAGCGGGAACTTGTCACGCCAGGGGCGGAGGATCTGGTTGAGATGCTTCTGCGCATCCTGAGTGATTTCGTCCGTCACGTCGTGATCCACGCCCCAGGGTGCGTAAGCGACCAGCGGCAGGCTTTGGCCATGGACGGCTCGAAGAGGCACGCCTCGCGCTGCCGCGGTGCCGAAGGCGAATTCGAGCAGGTCGTCACAGGGGCCGTGCAGTTTCAGTGCCACCACCACGCCGCCTTTCACAACTGGAGCGGGTTGCGGCCCTTGTTCGCTCGTTTCGGCGCGTACCAGGACCACCGGCCTGTCGGCCCGTGCCACGACGGGCATGCTGATGTCTCCGAGAAAATAGCTCTCGACGGGCACCAGTCCGCGCGAGCCGAGCACGATCATCTCGGACTCCGATGCCGCTCGCAGCAACGCGTGCTGGGCGTCGTCGGCCACCAGGTTGCCGACAATGGGAAGGCCCGGGTGGCGGGCCTGGAGCTCCGTCCGCGCCTTGTGCACGATCCGCCTCGCCCAGTAGTTCTGATCCATCTCCGCAGGAACGCGGGTCGGTTCCGGCACCAGCAGAGGCCACGCGTGCAGCAGACGCAGCGTGAGCTTGCGCCGCTCGGCTTCGTCGGCGGCCCAACGGGCAGCGGTAAGGCTCTCGGGTGAGCCGTCGAGGCCCACGGTGACGACTGGCTCCATGGCGACTGCCTCCGTCTCGTAAGTCTCAGAGTGGAATAACGGCGAACAAGTCCGCCTGCCCAGCCTTCTGCCGTCCTTGTGCCGTCTGTCTGGGCCCAGACAGACGAGGGTGAAGGGCAATCAATGGTGTGAACATCCGCGCCGGGGCGCCGAGCACGGCTTCTCCTCATACGAGAAGTACCGCAAATCTCCTGGTGTCGCATGCGGACCCCGATGTGGCAGGACTCCCAGGGGCACGGAGTCCGCACAAGGAGAAAGAACGGTGGTCATTCCCCTGGCGATTGGGCATCGACGGGTTGCGGGGACCCTCCCTGAAATGGTGGAACGGGCTGCCAGCAAGACAATCCGGCACAACGAGCCAGTCCTCCTCGCGGGCCTGCTCCGTGCTCGGTCGGCCTTGCCGTGGGCCGGTGCAGACTGCCCTGCTGTTGCGGTGCGCGGTGGGCGGGTTGCGGGGCGAATGTCTCACGTGTCGGTGCGGGAAGTCCGGATGTCGTCGGTCCGGTAGGCGACATGCTCAGCAACGGAGACCACACCGTCAACGCTCCGGCACAGCCGTTCGATGATAGGGATCAGGCTCTTGAACTCGACGGATCCGCCGAGGACGACCTGCCCCTGACGTACTTCGACCGTCACCTCCGAGGGGGCCAGACCCATCGTCCGCTGCAGTACGTCCCGGTTGATTTCCTCGTAGATGGCGTCGTCACGGCGCAGGAATACCCGCAGCAGGTCACTGCGGCTGACGATGCCCAGCAATTTGTCCGTCTCGTCCACGACGGGCAGCCGTTTGACGTTCTGTACCTCCATGAGGCGGGCAGCCTCGACCACGGTCCACTCCGGACGCGCACACACCGCGGGAGCGGACATCAGTTCCTCGGCCCTGGCCCCCTCGGCCTTGGCCCGCTCCCACGCCTCCAGATGCGGAATCGGTGTCCGGCCGGTCGGATCGGCCTGGTCGGAAGACTTGCGCAGCAGGTCGGCCTCGGACACAACACCCAGGGGACGATCCAGTTCATCCACAACGGGTACCGCTGTGACATCGTTCTCCGCCAACAGCTCGACGATCTCTTTGAACGGCAGGTCACGCCGTGCCCGGACGACGTCTCGGGTCATGAGCTCTGCGACCGATCGGTGGTGCATGGGGCTTCTCCTTCGGGGTGTGACGGCCAGTAATGGTCATGTGTCGAGCGGGTCAGGACCTGTCGCCCGCGAGTCGCGCGGGTGAGTCGGCCAGGCTCGCCGGTGAACCAGTGGGCCCGATACAGGCCTGCTCGGCCCCGCGTAATCACCGTTTCTCGTCCCGTGCGGCGACGCGTCACTCGTGGCACGTTGGGTACAGCAACATGATGAGGAAACGGCGGCGATCATGCGAGCTCACCTCGGCGATCAACTTGTTGTCGAAAGCCCGGCCACCGGCGCCAGCAGGCGCGACGGTGAGATTGTCGGACTGCACCATGAGGACGGAACCCCTCCCTACGACGTGCACTGGTCGGACACCGACCAGGTGACGCTCGTGTTCCCCGGGCCCGACGCCCATATCCGTCACCTTGAACACGGGCCCGGTATGTCCCACGCCCCATCCCGGCCGGGCACGAGTGAGGCCGGTGCCGAGTCCGCCAGGGTCCGGCCCGATGGGGCACCCAACCCCGGCGACATCGGCCGGCGCGTGGCCATGGAACGCGAGCGACAAGGGCTCAGCCGCGCAGAAACAGCCCGCCGCGCCAGAATGGCGCCGGACTACCTGGCATACCTCGAACAACGGCCGGCTGACCCGAGTCCGGCAAGTCTCATCAGCCTGGCCGACGCACTCGGCACCACCGTCGCAGCCCTGCGCGGAGGCGGCATCGATCTGCCACCCGGCCAGGGCCAGGCCCTCCTGCACCCCCAACTGCTGGACCTCGGCCCCGACGAATGCCGCGCCCGGCTCTCCACGCACGGCGTAGGACGCATCGCGGTGTCGACACCTGATGGCCCGGCAGTCCTTCCGGTGAACTACGAGGTCATCGATGACATTATTGCCTTCCGGACCGCGCCTGGCTCAGTGCCTGCGATGGCCGGGGGAACAGATGTCGCATTCGAGGTCGACCACGTGGACGAGGCCATGAGCCAGGGCTGGAGCGTGCTTGCCGTAGGCCCTGCGCGGATCGTTACAGAGCCCGACGCGCTGCGGCAGCTCGCCGATCGAGCCCATACCACACCTTGGGCAGGGGGCGAACGCGAGACATGGGTGTCGATCCGGCCCACACACCTCACAGGGCGGCGCATCAGTCCGGCTGATCAGTGACTGACAGCGGACTGACGCGACGCCCGGCGGGCATTTCTCCGGACCGACGCCGCGGTGCACCAGTTCGCCGGCGGTGGCGCGAATCATCGGTTCGGGGCCGCAGATGAACGCCGCCGACGCCCCGGGGCCGAAGCCGGCCCGGTCGAGCAGGGTCGTGACGACGCCGACCTCGCCCTGCCACAGCGGGTCCGCGCGGTCCACGGTGGTCAACACCCGGGCAGCCGGCTGCCAGCCGCGAACGTCCTCGCCGTAGAGCAGCTCGTGGGGCGTGCGCGCTCCGATGAGAACGTTCAGCCGTCCGTAACGCTCGGGGGTGGCGAGCGCGTCGCGTACGAGCGGGCGCAGCGGCGCCAGACCGATACCTCCCGCCACGACGAGCAGGTCGTGCCCAGCTGCGGCGGGGAGTTCCCAGCCGGTGCCGAACGGACCGCGCACTGCGACCGTGTCACCGCGCCGCAGCCCGTGCAGCGCGCCGGAGACCGCTCCGACCGCGCGGACGGTGTGCGTCAGCCGGTGCCCGTCGATCCCGGAGACCGACAACGGGATGTCGCCGACGCCGAAGGCGTACACCATCGCGAACTGCCCAGGAGGGAAGGGCTGCAGGGCCGAGCGGACCGGTTCCAGGACGATCGTGGCGGTGTCGGGCGTCTCGGCCTCGCGTTCCACCACCCGGTACGGAACAGGGACGGTTCCCGGCCGAGCAGTCGATGGTGCGGAAGCCACCATCACGACTCACCGGCGTCGGGGCCGGGTTTGTGGGTGGCCCAATCGGTCGAGGCCAAAATCCTGAGATAAGCGTTTACGTGCGAGAGCGTGACACGGTGGCGGCAACAGGGCGATCCGTGTCTGGACGGAACGCGTGGTCGAGAGTGGTCGACGAGCTGGTGAAACCGATCCGCTCGCCGACCTGCCTCATCGAGCACGCCGTACCGGGTCCGCGCAGCGAACGTTCGGCGCTGACGCTTGACTTCGAGCATGGTCTCCTCCATAACGTCATCCCATGTCGGACAGGAAAGGCTCGGGCGAACCCGGAAGGCTGCCGCGCTCGCTGTACGAGCGGGAGCTGTACCGGCTCCAGACCGAGCTCGTGAAGCTCCAGGAGTGGGTGCGGGCCGAAGGCGCTCGGCTCGTCGTGGTGTTCGAGGGACGTGACGCGGCGGGCAAGGGCAGCACGATCAAGCGCGTCACCGAACACCTCAATCCCCGGTTGGCGCGTATCGTCGCGCTGCCGCGTCCCACCGAGCGCGAGCGCGGCCAGTGGTATTTCCAGCGCTACGTCGAGCACCTTCCAGCCGCGGGGGAAGTGGTCCTGCTCGACCGGAGCTGGTACAACCGCGCGGGCGTCGAACGCGTCATGGGTTTTTGCACCATGGAGGAACACCAGCGGTTCCTTCGCCAGTGCCCGATCTTCGAACGGATGCTGGTGGAGGACGGCATTCTGTTGCGTAAGTACTGGTTCTCGGTGAGTGACGCGGTGCAGGAGGAGCGGTTCCGACGCCGGCTGCGGGATCCCACCCGCCGGTGGAAACTCTCACCGATGGACCTGGAATCGATCACCCGTTGGGAGGCGTACTCCCGGGCGAAGGACGAGATGTTCGTCCATACCGACATCTCCGAGGCTCCGTGGTACGTCGTCGAGAGCGACGACAAGCGCCGGGCCCGGCTCAACATGATCGCCCATCTGCTGTCGACCGTGCCGTATGAGGCAGTTGCTCCGCCGGTGATCGAACTACCTCGACGACCTCCGCCCACGGGATACCAGCGGCCGCCGAGGAACCTTCAGACGTACGTCCCCGACCACGCGTCGCAACTCAGGAAGTGAGGCGAGGGGTCTCGCACGACCGGGCCGCCAGAGGTACGACGGCCACCGGACAGTCGGCGTGGTGGAGCAGGGTATGAGCGACTCGGCCGAGCTGGAGTCCGAGGTGGCCGCGGCGGCGATGCGCTCCGACGACGATCAGGTCCGCGGCGGCCGAGCGCTGGACCAGCACTTTTGCACCCGTTCCCTCAACCGCAGCCGAGTGCAGCCGGACCGTCGGGTAATCGCGTACGGACTCAGCCACCGCTTCGTCGATCAGGGTCGCCGCACGTTCCTTGTGGTACAGGTACTCACTGGCAGTACGCCGGGGGTCGGCACGGTTGTGCGCCGGACAGCGCCAAGCATGTACGGCATCCAGGACGCAGCCCCTTGCCCCGGCCTCACGGAAGGCGAACCGGACCGCCGCCGATCCTCCCTCCGGTTCCCCGACACCCACGAGGATCCGCCCATGCGTGCCTTCGATACCGGCCTTGTCACCGCGCACGACGATGACGGGACAAGGGGCCCGCGCGGCTACGGCGAGGCTGACCGAGCCGAGCAGAAGTCCGGTGAGCCCGCCACGGCCACGCGCCCCGGTGATCAGTGCCTCGGCGTTGTCCCCCTCGTGCAGAAGGGCGATCACCGCGTCCTCGGGCGTCACCTCGACCGAGACGTCGACGTCCGGATGACGGCGGCGGGCACGCTCAGCGGCGGTTTCGCCGATGCTGTGTGCGAGCGCCTGCTCCGAAGGACGGCCGAGGCTGAGCGCCGGCGCGGCGCCCTCGTACTGCTCCCACCTGGACGCGTACACCAGCCGCAGCGGCAGCCCATGAAGGGCCGCCTCGTCGACGGCCCAGTCGACCGCCCGCAGGCTGGTCTCCGATCCGTCCACACCCGAGACCAGGGACAGCTTCATCATTCCCACCGCCTTCCACTCGACCGGGTAAGAAGTACCTGCCCTCACAGTTTCACTGCAGCGGGCCGTTCGTGTGGTCCGCACGCACGACATGCTCTTTGGCAGCGGCAGAAGGACTCGGCGGTGCTGGTTGCCGCCCCGGCGTCTGGCTGGCCCGCAAGACGCAGGAGGCCGATAGTGGAGGGAGGAGTGCAGGGGGTGGTGCGGCGCGAGGGCGCGGGGGCCGGGCGGCAGTCCCGGAAGGGGTGACGCGACGGGGAGGAAGGTGCCGTCGATGTCGAATGCCACGAGCACCGACCTCTACGAGGTCACGATGGCTCAGTCGTATCTGAGCGAGGGCATGACAGGCTCGGCGACGTTCAGTCTGTTCGTGCGCAATCTGCCGCCGGACCGAGGCTTCCTTGTCTGTGCCGGGCTGGATTCGGTCCTCGATTTCCTCTCCGCCTATCGTGTAGACGCAGACGACGTGGACGTCTTCGCCTCTGTGATGGGACGGCGGCCCGAGGATCTGGCACCGCTGCTCGGCCTGGAATTCAGCGGCGAAGTCCGGGCAGTACCCGAAGGGCACGTCGTGCTGGCCGGAGAACCCCTGCTGGAAATCACTGCGCCTCTCCCGCAGGCCCAGCTCGTCGAGACCTACGTACTCAACCAGCTCAACCATCAGACCTCCGTCGCCTCCAAATGCGCCCGGTGCGTCCTGGCCGCCGACGGACACCCGGTCGTGGACTTCTCCCTGCGCCGCACTCATGGCATCGAAGCCGGACACCAGGCCGCCCGGCTGGGTGCCATGGTCGGCTTCGCCGGAACCAGCAACGTGGCGGCGGCTCACTCGGAGGGCCTGACCGCGGTCGGCACGATGGCCCACTCGTACATCGAGGCGTTCGGCGCCGAGGAGGACGCGTTCCGGGCCTTCGCCCGGTCCCATCCGGGCCAGGTGACATTTCTCGTGGACACCTACGACACCGTGACAGGCGTGGCGACAGCAGCGCGTGTACTGCGCGATCTGGGCCTCGGTCCGGGCAGCGCCATCCGGCTGGACAGCGGTGACCTCGGAGCCCTGGCCGTACAGGCGCGGACCATCCTCGATGCTGCCGGCCTCCAGGAGACACGGATCGTGGCGAGCGGTGGTCTCGACGAGTTCGCCGTGGACCGTCTGGTCCGCTCCGAAGCGCCCATCGACACCTACGCGGTCGGCACCCGGATCGGCGTCTGTGCGGATGCCCCCTACCTGGATTCCGCGTACAAGCTGGTCGAGTACGACGGCCGGCCGATGATGAAGCTCTCTTCGGCCAAGGTGACGGCGCCCGGACGTAAGCAGGTGTTCCGAAGGCCGGGATACGCGGATCTGATAGCCCTCGTCGATGAGCAGCCACCGCCGGATGGCATCCCGCTGCTGGAGTCGGTCATGCGGGAGGGGCGACGCGTTTCGGAACGTGCAAAGCTGGACACAGCCCGTCAAAGGTTCATGACCGACCTCGCAGCACTGCCACCCGCGGCCCGCACCATCCGGGCGCCCACCGCGCCAAAAGCGGAACTCTCAGAACGCCTCAGCTCACTCACCTCAGATGTCCGCCGGTATATCGAGAAGAATCTGCTGGGTGGCACTCACGGAGCCGTCTGATCCGATCTCGCGATCGGGCGCAAGGAATGACTCGGCCGACAGAGCCGTCAAGTGCTCCGAGATCGCAGAGCCTGCCCACCAGGGCCGGACGGGACCGCGGCAGGGGCCGGTCGGCCCATGTCCGTGAACCGGCCGTCCGGCGATGCTGAAACCGGAGGCTACAGAGGAGGACACCGATGAGCGCTTCTCCGACTCGCATCACCGCAGCCCTGCCTGCCAAGTACCGTGACCGCCTGATGCAGATCGGACAGGAGGTCAATTTCGCGGAGGGAGTCCGCCTCTTCCGAGAAGGGGACCGCGCAGACCGCTTCTGGATCCTGCGCTCGGGCACCGTCACGCTGGACATCCGCGTACCGGGCAGTTCCCCGGCAGCGATCGAAAGCCTCGGCTCCGGCGAACTGGTCGGCTGGGCCTGGCTGTTCGAGCCCTACGTCTGGCACCTCGGAGCAGAGGCGATGACACCTGTCCGTACCCATGAGTTCGACGCGGCGACCGTACGCATGATGATGGACGCAGATCCCGCCTTCGGTTCGGCCATCGGCCATTGGGTCGGGCAGGTTCTCGCCCACCGGTTGCAGGCCACTCGGATCCGTCTGCTCGATCTCTATGCCCCTCATGGCAGCGGCGGGTTTGTGTGAGCACGCCTCCCTACCGGGCCACCCAACAACTTACGGAGCACCCCGTGGCTGCATCCCGGTACACCGTCAGCGACGTCATGACCCACACGGCCGTGGCCATCGGCCGCGAGGCCTCGTACAAGGAGATCGTCGAGCTGATGCATCAGTGGAAAGTCAGCGCCGTGCCGGTCCTCGAAGGCGAGGGCCGCGTCATCGGGGTCGTCTCCGAGGCGGACCTGCTGCCGAAGGAGGAGTTCCGGCAGGACGACCCGAAGCTGCCCGGCCAACTGGAGGAGGCGTCCAAAGCCGACGCCGTGCTGGCCGAGGAGCTGATGTCGAGTCCAGCCGTCACCGTCCACCCCGACGCCACGCTCGCCGAGGCCGCCCGCATCATGGCGCGCAAGCGAGTGAAACGACTGCCCGTCGTGAACGACATCGGCATGCTGGAGGGCGTCGTGAGCCGCAGCGACCTGCTGAAGGTGTTCCTGCGCCCGGACGAGGAGATCGACGAGGAGATCCGATCCGCTGTTGTCGCCGAACTCTCTCCCCCGGACCGGGTGGAATTCTCTGTGCTGGACGGTGTCGTCACCCTGCAAGGACCCCTTCAGAACTGTGCCCTGGTGCCACTGCTGGCTCGGGCCATTCGCGCGGTCGAAGGCGTCGTGGACGTGCGCATGGAACTTGGCTGAAGTTCCCACCAGGCACGGCAGGCGTCGTCGGTCGTAGTGCACTGTGATGAAGCGGGAGACGTCGGCCCGGGCCGCTTCCGGGCTCGCCCAGAAGGCGGTGCCGATCTCGGATTTGAGGACGGCGAAGAAACTCTCGGCGGCGTCGTAGCACGATCCGTTCCGTCCGGCGCCTTGCCGGAGCCTCAACTTCCCTAACTCACTGCGGAATTCATGACTGCTGCACTCGCTGCCGCGGGCCCCGTGAAAGACGAGCGAGCCAGGCCCAGGATCCGGCACAACCGCTTGACGCCATAGGTGGTCTTCTCCATGCGAAGCTCAGCGGCTGCCTTGCGGAGCCGGTTGCGCTCGTCCCGCTCGACGGTGGCCGGCTCGCCGGGAGCCCCTCACCTCGGTCGATCTTGTCCTGCTTCACCCAGTCCCACAGGCCCTCCGGGCTGACCCCGATCTCCCGGGCGACCTCGGCGTCCCGGACGGCGGTCCCTGGCTTCCCGAAGGAAGGTTTGGCACGGCAAAGAGTGCAGCTACTGAAATCCAGCCGGGCCGTAGCGGTCGGTCTCGCCCCTGGGCGGGGTGCTCCTTGATCAAGCCGACTGTCGCCACGGCCGTGTGGCTTTGTCGAGCAGTCGTGGGTTCTGGCGCACATCGATCTTGAGTCCGGCTTCGCCGGACCCCGGTGACGCGTGCTCCGCACAGCTCACATGATGCGCGCCTCCTGCCGACGAGAGCCAGCGAGATCTTTCACGGAATGTGTGCCAGAACCTGAGTTTGGGAGGCACGTGGGCTCTTGCCAGGGCAGCATCGGAATGGTCTTGGTGAAAGGTGCCGGTCATGCCGCAGATGTCAAAGGTCGAGCTGTATGCGGCGATCCGGCGTGACCATCGCGGCGGCATGTCGATGCGGGACTCTGCGCGGCCATCGTCGACCGCCTCACCTTCAACGGCACCATCATCGAAACCGGCACCGACTCATACGTCTCGCCAGCACCCGAGCCCGAGCCGAAGAGCCTGCCAAAACCGGCTGACCTCTGCCGCTGATTTCGATGGTCCGCCGCCCTCACAGGCGGCGGACCATCCTCGCTCAGCTCGCCAAAGTGCCCTGGTGAAAGCACATGCACCAGCCTGTACCCGTCATACACCACAAGTGACAGCGGTCACGAAAATTTCCCCAGGGACGGCAGTTGCGGATGTGGTTCCTTCAGCGACCATCTCGTTGACCAGGGCGAGTCGGATTCGGGTCTAGACGCAATACCGGTGACTTTGAGGGTGTCGGCTCGTTGTGTTGGGTGTGCCAAGGCCGGGACAGGTGAAGTCGGTGGGGGGCGAGCGGTTTTCGGATC
>NZ_JBVJWD010000096.1:0-14123 GCF_055602785.1 Streptomyces sp. NPDC037301 | reverse complement strand
GGTTTCGAGCGGCGTGACGACCGGCCGCGTGGCCCCCGCCGTGACGACGACAGCCGTGGTGGCGGCTACCGGCGCGACGACAGCCGCGGTGGTGGCTCCGGCGGCGGTTTCCGTCGGGACGACAGCCGAGGCGGAGGTTACCGCGGGCAGCGGGACGACCGCGGTGACCGGGGTGGTTACCGCGGGCGCGACGACCGTGGTGGGTACGAGCGGCGTGACGACCGGGACCGTGAGCCCATCAAGCGGCTTCCGATTCCTGACGACGTCACCGGTGACGAGATCGACAAGGACGTGCGGCAGGAGCTGATGAGCCTGCCGAAGACCCTGGCCGAGGATGTAGCCAGGAACCTCGTGATGGTGGCCCGGCTGATCGACGAGGACCCTGAGCAGGCGTACGCGTACTCGCGGATCGCGTTGCGGCTGGCCTCGCGGGTTGCTGCCGTGCGTGAGGCGGCCGGGTTCGCCGCGTACGCGACGCAGAAGTACTCGGAGGCGCTGGCGGAGTTCCGGGCGGCGAAGCGGATGACCGGTTCCGTGGAGCTGTGGCCTGTCATGGCCGACTGCGAGCGCGGACTCGGGCGGCCCGAGCGGGCGATGGCCATGGCCGGCGAGCCCGAGGTGCAGAAGCTGGACAAGGCCGGTCAGGTCGAGATGCGTCTGGTAGCTGCCGGAGCCCGTAGGGACATGGGGCAGATCGACGCCGCCATCGTCACGCTGCAGAGTTCCGAGCTCGCCTCGAACGCCGTGCACCCGTGGACTCCCCGGCTGCGCTATGCGTACGCGGACGCGCTGCTGGCGGCGGGGCGCGAGGACGAGGCGCGTGAGTGGTTCGGGAAGGCGCTGGAGGCCGACAAGGACGGCGCCACCGATGCCTCGGACCGGCTTGCCGAGCTGGACGGTGTCGAGTTCGTCGATGCCCTCGGTGAGGACGAGGACGAGGACGACGCTGCTCAGGCGCCGGCCGACGCTGCGGATGACGACAAGAGCGACGGCAAGGACGAAGACGGTACGTCCGAGTCGTAAGGCATGAGAAAGGGCGGCACTCCGCAAGGGGTGCCGCCCTTTTTTGTTGCTGTGGGGGTCAGTCGAGGGTGAGGCTTCGCAGGACGAGGCCGGTGGCCGGCTTGGGGCCGAAGGAAGTTGACTTGCGGGGCATGGTGACGCCCTGCCGGGCGAGATCCCGGACGACTTCCTCACGTACCGGATGCATCAGAACCGCCGTGGCATTGTGACGTTCGGCCTGTTCGACGACGGCCGCGGTGTCGTGTATGTACGCGATGTGCTCCGGGGCGTCGGGGATCTGCCAGACGTGGTCGAGCAGAGCCGCGTGCAGGACCGTCGCGTCGAGGGTCTGCCAGGCGGTCGGACGGTCGGCCGGAATCGTACGGGAAAGCAGACCGGCGTCGGGACGGTCGATGAGGTGGAAGCCGCCGTCGCCCGCGAGCAGGAATGCGTTGCCTTCGGCGGCCGCCTCGGCGAGAGCGTCCAGGGCCCGGGGGAGCGGACCCTCCATGTCGCGGATGCGGAAGAGACCGTCCAGCGCGGCGAGTGCGTCGGCGACCGGGAAGCGGTGCAGCAGTCGGTGGATGGCGCGGACCCGGAGCGGGTAGCGGGCCGTGTCGACGAGGAGGACCAGGCCGAAGTCCCAGGGGCCGGGAGCTGTGTGCTCCTGCTGGAGGCGGAGGTAGGTGGCCCAGCGGTGGTGGCCGTCGGCGATCAAGGCCTGGTGGTGGGCGAGATCGGCCTCGATCTCGGCCCGGTCGGCCGGGTGGGTGACCGCCCAGAGCCGGTGGCTGTAGCCGTCCTCGGTGGTGGTGGAGAGGAGCGGCGGCCGGTGGATGGTCCGTTCGATGACGGCGGACGCGCCGGTCGGGTGGCCTTCGCTGCGGTAGGTGAGCAGCAGCGGTTCGAGATGGGCCGCGGTGGTGCGCATCAGGTTGGCCCGGTCCTCGACGACATGGGCCATCACGTCCTCGTGCGGCAGCACGATGCCGTCGGCGGGGGAGGAGAGCGCCAGCGCGCCGACGATGCCGCGTTGCAGGATCTCGGTGTTGCTCTGCTCGTAGACGTACAGCGCGGGCTCGGGATCGGGAGCGAGTATGCCCTCTGCCAGCCAGCGGTTCAGGGTCTCGGCGGCCTGCGTGTGGCGGGCCGCGGCCGTGTCGGCCTGCGGCAGGATCAGCCGGACGATGTTGTGCGGATCCGCCGACTCCAGGTGGTGCAGCCCGTCGGGGCGCACGACGACGTCGTACGGCGGTGAGGTCACCGCGGCAAGACTGCCGACCCGCTCGGGGACGTATCGCAGCCCACGGAACGGAAGCAGACGCAGTCCCTGCCCGGCCGACCCTGATGTGTTCATTTCTGCATCGTATGTGTGCGGCCGGGATGCGCGATGATCGGGACAGAAGCATGGAATGAGGAGCGCAAAGAATGAGTCAGGCGAGCAGGACCAGGCCGAGCGGCAGCAGCACCGCGTTGAACGAGGCGTACGACACGGCGCTGCTCGATCTCGACGGGGTGGTGTACGCGGGCGGTCATGCGATCGTCCACGCAGTCGAGTCGCTGGGAGCGGCGCGGGACGGCGGGATGCACCTGGCGTATGTGACGAACAATGCCCTGCGGCCCCCGGCCGCGGTGGCCGAGCATCTGACCGAGCTCGGGGTTCCTGCCGAGCCCGCCGATGTGATCACCTCGGCGCAGGCGGTGGCCAGGCTGATGGCCGATCAGCTGCCGGCCGGGGCGCGGGTGCTGGTGGTGGGTGGCGAGGGGCTGCGCGTCGCGCTGCGGGAGCGCGGTCTGGTGCCGGTGGAATCGGCCGACGACGAGCCGGTCGCGGTGGCGCAGGGTTACGGCGGCCCCGACATGACGTGGGGTCGGTTCGCCGAGGCCGCGTACGCGATTGCGCGGGGGGTGCCGTGGTTCGCGTCCAACACGGATCTGACGATTCCCAGTGCCCGGGGGATCGCGCCGGGGAACGGTGCGGCGGTGGAGGTTGTACGGATCGCTACTGGGGCCGAGCCGCAGGTCGCCGGGAAGCCGCTGCCTCCGATGCACCGGGAGACGGTGCTGCGGACCGGGGCCGAACGCCCGTTGGTGGTCGGGGACCGGCTGGACACGGACATCGAGGGCGCGTTCAACGGCGGTGTGGACTCGCTGCTGGTGCTCACCGGGGTGACGGACGCGGCGCAGTTGGTGGCCGCCGAGCCGAAGCACCGGCCGACGTATGTGGACGCGGATCTGCGGGGGCTGCTGACCGGGCAGCCCGAGGTGGTGCGGGCGGGCGACAGGTTCGGCTGCGGTGGCTGGACGGCGGCGGTGCGCGGTGGCGACCTGGTGCTCGAAGGGGACGGGGACGTGCTCGACGGGCTGCGGGCGCTCTGCGGGGCGGCGTGGTCGTACGCCGGAGACGGCTCGTGCGGGCTGGACGCGGGGAAGGCGGTCGCCAGGCTGGGGCTGTGAAGGGAGACTCCCGGCGATTCAAGTTGAAAGGAGGATAGGCTAACCTAACTTTGTTCTGCCCGGTGTGCCGCCGTCCGGACGGCCGACCCGCCGGGCGACCGGGCCTCGGCCGCGGCCTCTGCTCGTGGCGAGGGGCGACCCCGCGCACCCGATCACCTCCGACTCCGGGAGTACGACCATGCAGCGCCTCACCGCGGACTCGGTGACCCTCGGCTACGACCGGCGGGTCATCGCGGAGAATCTCTCGGTCGAGATCCCCGACAACTCGTTCACGGTGATCGTCGGCCCCAACGCCTGTGGCAAGTCGACCCTGTTGCGCGCGCTCTCGCGGATGCTGAAGCCGAACAGCGGGCGGGTACTCCTGGACGGGCAGACAATCCACGGAATGCCGGCCAAGAAGGTCGCCAAGACACTTGGGCTGCTGCCGCAGTCCTCCATAGCGCCGGACGGCATCACCGTCGCCGACCTCGTCGGGCGCGGCCGGTATCCGCACCAGGGGCTGTTGCGCCAGTGGTCGCCGGACGACGAACGCATTGTCGAGGAATCGATGGCCGCTACCGGAGTCGATGCGCTTGCCGATCGCTATGTCGACGAATTGTCCGGCGGGCAGCGGCAGCGTGTCTGGATCGCCATGGCGCTCGCCCAGCAGACGCCGCTGCTGCTGCTCGACGAGCCGACGACGTACCTCGACATCCAGCACCAGATCGATGTCCTCGATCTCTGTGCGGAGCTGCACGAGACGCAGGGGCGCACTCTGGTTGCCGTCCTGCACGATCTGAATCATGCCGCGCGGTACGCCACGCACCTCATCGCGATGCGGGAAGGCGAGGTGATCGCCGAGGGGGCACCCGGCGAGGTCGTCACCGCGGAGCTGGTGGAGCGGGTCTTCGGGGTGCGCTGCCAGGTCATCGACGACCCGGAGACCGGGACGCCGTTGGTGGTGCCGACCGCGCGCAAGCGGCGGAGCGGCGCGGCGGGCGTGCAGGGCAAGGCGGCTGCCGGGGCGTCGGCCGGGGGCTGACCGAACGGGCCCTGCCCTCAGTGGCGGGACCGGCCGGGAAAGCGGATCCGCCCCGCGGCTACAGCAGCGACCTGAGTCTCAGCAGGTCGCGGAAGCCGGCCTCCAGACGGACCCGGCCCGCGCCCCATGCCCTGGCGAAGTTCATTTCGCCGTTCACCATGGCCACCAGATCGTCGCCGGTCATCGCGAGCCGGATCTCGGCCTTCTCCCTGGGCGGGCCGTCGGCTGTGTCCAGGACCTGGATCCGGCCATTGGCCAGCCGGCCGGTGAAGGTGACGTCGAGGTCCTTGATGTGACAGCTCAGCGAGCGGTCGAGGGCAGCCGCGCTGCGCACGTCGCCGTCGGCCCTCGCGAGGTTGTCGGAAAGTTTGTCGAGTGCGCTGCGGCACTCCGCCATGGTCGCCATCGTGACCGACGGTACCGCAGCCCTTCGCGGTAGCGTTTCCCGCATGAGCGACTCGATGCCGGGGGCCGGGACGGCAGCCGGAACAGCGCCCGGGGTGACACCCGTGGCCGTGGCGGAAGACTCGTCCGACGAGGGCGCGGCCCCGGCCGCCGCAACCCCTGTCGACCCTGCCGCACCCGCGTCCCTCGGCGTCGTACGCACCCCCACCGGCAACGCCGAGGTCGACGCACGGCTGGAGCGTCTCGCCGATGCGGACCACCTCCCGGCGGACGGACACATCGAGGTGTACGAGGATGTACACGGCGGGCTGCGCGACGCGCTGACCGCGCTGGACGCCAGGCCCGCACCCGCACCGGTACCCGCACCGATGCCCTCGTACGACAACAGGAGCTGAACCGAACGTGGCAGGAGTGGCACGTCGCCGCCTCGACGCCGAGCTGGTACGCCGTAAGCTCGCCCGCTCGCGCGAACATGCGAGCCAGCTGATCGCCGCAGGGCGGGTGACCGTCGGCGGAAACACCGCGACCAAACCCGCCACCCAGGTCGAGACCAGCGCCGCCGTCGTCGTGATCAAGGACGACAGCGACCCCGAGTACGTCTCGCGCGGTGGCCACAAGCTCGCCGGCGCCCTCGCCGCCTTCGTACCCCTCGGGCTGAAGGTCGAGGGGCGGCGGGCGCTGGACGCCGGGGCGTCGACCGGTGGCTTCACCGACGTACTGCTGCGGGCCGGCGCCGGTCATGTGGTCGCCGTCGACGTCGGCTACGGGCAGCTCGCCTGGTCGCTCCAGTCCGATGAGCGCGTCACCGTCAAGGACCGCACCAACGTACGGGAATTGACGCTGGAAGCCATCGACGGGAAGCCGGTGGACCTGGTTGTCGGCGATCTGTCGTTCATCCCGCTGGGGCTGGTCCTGCCCGCTCTGGCGCGCTGCGCCGCCCCGGACGCGGACCTGGTCCTCATGGTCAAGCCGCAGTTCGAGGTCGGCAAGGAGCGGCTCGGCAGCGGCGGCGTGGTGCGCAGCCCCGAGCTGCGGGCCGAAGCGGTACGGGAGGTGGCGCGCCGGGCCTGGGCGCTGGGTCTCGGAGTGCTGGGGGTGACGGCGAGTCCACTGCCGGGACCCTCGGGAAATGTCGAGTACTTTCTGTGGCTGCGGGCCGGAGCACCTGAGCTGGATCCCGCAGATGTCGACCGTGCAGTGGCGGAGGGGCCTCGTTGACGACGAATGCGGCACGAACTGTCTTTCTTTTGGCACACACCGGCCGCCCGGCCGCGATCCGCAGCGCCGAGCTGGTCGTACAGGGACTGTTGCGCAGCGGCCTCGGCGTACGGGTGCTGGCCACCGAGGCGGCCGATCTCCCGCTGCCGCCGTCCGTCGAGACGGTCACAGATACCACGCCCAAGGCCGTGGACGGCTGTGAACTGCTGATCGTGCTCGGCGGGGACGGGACACTGCTGCGCGGCGCCGAACTCTCCCGCGCCTCAGGGGTGCCGATGCTCGGCGTCAACCTCGGCCGGGTCGGCTTCCTCGCCGAGGCCGAGCGGGACGACCTGGACAAGGTCGTCGACCGGGTCGTCACCCGGGCGTACCAGGTCGAGGAACGGATGACGCTCGACGTTGTCGTGCACAGCAACGGCGACATCGTCCACACCGACTGGGCGCTCAACGAAGCGGCCGTGCAGAAGGTGTCGCCCGAGCGGATGCTGGAGGTGGTCCTGGAGATCGACGGCCGGCCGGTGACCGGGTTCGGCTGCGACGGGATCGTCTGCGCGACCCCGACCGGATCGACCGCATACGCCTTCTCGGCGGGCGGACCCGTCGTCTGGCCCGAGGTCGAGGCGCTGCTGATGGTGCCGATCAGCGCCCATGCACTGTTCGCCAAGCCACTGGTGACCTCACCGACCTCGGTGCTCGCCGTCGAGGTCCAGCAGCACACCCCGCACGGAGTGCTGTGGTGCGACGGGCGCAGGACCGTGGAGCTGCCCGCGGGGGCGCGGGTCGAGGTGCGGCGCGGTGCGGTGCCCGTACGGCTCGCCCGGCTGCACCACGCCTCGTTCACGGACCGGCTGGTGGCGAAGTTCGCACTGCCCGTCTCGGGGTGGCGAGGCGCGCCGCACTGACCGGCGGACATTCCCCCGGAGGCGGTGCGAATGCTTCAGGAGCACACGGGAGAGTGAACCCCGGGGGGCGGGGCCCGTCGCACATCGGGGCCCGGACCTCGTAAGGTCATGTCCGTGTTGGAGGAGATGCGGATACGGTCGCTCGGAGTCATCGACGACGCGGTGGTCGAGCTGTCACCCGGTTTCACCGCGGTGACGGGTGAGACCGGCGCGGGCAAGACCATGGTCGTCACCAGCCTGGGGCTGTTGCTCGGTGGGCGTGCCGACCCTGCCCTGGTACGGATCGGGGCCAAGGCCGCGGTCGTCGAGGGGCGGATCACGGTGTCCGACGGCGACATCGTGGCCCTGCGGGCCGAGGAGGCCGGGGCCGAATTTGACGACGGCGCGCTGTTGATCAGCCGTACCGTCTCCGCGGAGGGGCGCTCCCGGGCGCATCTCGGCGGCAGGTCCGTGCCGGTGGGGGTGCTCGCCGAACTCGCCGACGAACTCGTGGCCGTGCACGGCCAGACCGACCAGCAGGGGCTGCTCAAGCCCGCGCGGCAGCGGCAGGCCCTCGACCGGTACGCGGGCGACGGTGTCGCCGTGCCGCACGCCAAGTACGCGGCGGCCTACCGGCGGCTGCGGGCCGTCGTCACGGAGCTCGACGAGCTGACGACGCGCGCCCGCGAACGCGCCCAGGAAGCGGATCTGCTGCGCTTCGGACTCAACGAGATCGCTGCGGTCGAACCACTCGCGGGTGAGGACGGCGACCTGGCCGCCGAGGCCGAGCGGCTCGGCCATGCCGAAGCGCTCGCTTCCGCGGCGGCCCTCGCACACACCGCGCTCGCGGGCAACCCGGAGGACCCGGAGGGCGTCGACGCGACGACTGTGGTCGCGGCCGCCGGACGGTCCCTGGACGCCGTACGGGCCCACGATCCGGCGCTGGCCGCGCTCGCCGACCGGATCGGCGAGATCTCGATCCTGCTCGCCGATGTGGCGGGCGAGCTGGCCGGGTACGCCGACCAGCTGGACGCCGATCCGCTGCGGCTCGCCGCGGTGGAGGAGCGGCGGGCCGCGCTCACCGGACTCACCCGTAAGTACGGCGAGGACATCACCGCCGTACTCGCCTGGGCCGAGGAAGGGGCCGCCCGGCTCACCGAGCTGGAGGGCGACGACGACCGCATCGGCGAGCTGACGGCGGAGCGCGATGCGCTGCGCGCCGAACTCTCGGGCCTCGGGCAGGCGTTGACCGATGCGCGTACGGGGGCGGCGGAGCGCTTCGCCGAGGCGGTGACCGCGGAGCTGGCATCCCTCGCCATGCCGCACGCCCGGGTCTCCTTCGACATCCGGCAGACCGAGGCGGCGGACGAGGCGTCCGGCATCGAGATCGGCGGGCGGAGTGTGGTCTACGGGCCGTCCGGCGCCGACGAGGTCGAGCTTCTGCTGGCCCCGCACCCCGGCGCCCAGCCGCGGCCGATCGCGAAGGGCGCGTCGGGCGGTGAGCTGTCCCGGGTGATGCTCGCCGTCGAGGTGGTGTTCGCCGGCTCCGATCCCGTACCCACGTACCTCTTCGACGAGGTCGACGCGGGCGTCGGCGGCAAGGCGGCCGTCGAGGTCGGGCGGCGGCTGGCGAAGCTCGCCAGGTCCGCGCAGGTGGTCGTCGTCACGCACCTGCCGCAGGTGGCGGCGTTCGCCGACCGCCAGCTGCTGGTCGAGAAGACGGTCGACGGGTCGGTCACCAGCAGTGGTGTCACCGTCCTGGAGGGCGAGGACCGGGTACGGGAACTGTCCCGGATGCTTGCGGGGCAGGAGGACTCGGAGACGGCCCGGGCGCATGCGGAGGAGCTGCTGGCCACGGCGCGGGCTGACGGGTAGCGGGGCTTCGCGGCCGCCGGGCGCGTGTTCGTGCTCGGTCTCCGGGCGGGCTTGTCATTCGAGTCCGCCCGGCGATGCGCGGACGCAGTGGCCCGCCGGACGGTCCGGCGGGCCACTGCGTAGCCTGGCCCGCATGGGAGCAGCGTTCAGCAAAGCCGCAGTGTCCGGTGCCGTCGCAGCCGCCGTCGCGGGGGGTGCGTACCGGGCGCTGCGGGCCCGGCCCCGCAGGCGCTGGCAGCGAACCAACTACGCGGGCCGCACCGTCGATCTTTACGCGGGACCGGCCGTCGCCCTCGGCGCCGCAGCCGGAACCGCCGTTCTTCCACTGCCCGCGCGTACCCGGTACGCCGCCCTGCTCGCCGTTCTCGCGGCCGGCGGCTGCGGTGCCTACGACGACCTCGTCGGTGCGGACGATCCGCGCCGCGGGTTCCGTGCCCACCTGGGTGCGCTGCGGGACGGCGAGGTGACCAGTGGCGCGGTGAAGCTCTTCGGGATCGGGGCCGCCGGGCTCGCGGCCGGTGCGCTGCTCAAGGAGCGGCCCGTCGACCGGGTCCTCGCCGGCGTCGTGATCGCCGGAAGTGCGCACCTCGTCAATCTGGCGGATGTACGGCCCGCCGTGGCCGCCGCCACCGTGCTCGCCCTCGGGGCCCCGGGCCTGCCGGGCGCACTCGCCGCCGCGCCCATGGGCGCCGCGGCAGCGCTCGTCGCCGACGACCTGGGTGAGCGCACCATGATCGGGGACACCGGGGCCCACGCCCTGGGCGCCGCGCTCGGCGTCGCCATCGTCGCGGGCCGCGGCCGGGCCGGGCTCTTCGCCCATGCGGCGGGGCTTGTCGCGGCGACGGTGTACGGGGACCGGATCAGCCGACTCGCCCGAATGCTGTCGGACCGCTGACAGGGTCCACGGAGGCGGCAACATCGCGCCGCCGCCTCACCCGTGCGAGTGGTGCGTCATGGCCGGTTGCTGTTGTACGCAGCGGGACAGTGGCTCGACTGTGCCGGAACGTGCCTACGGACTGGCATCCTTGGCGGTGCCATCACCGCCCACTCGGGAGCCCCGGGAGCCATTCAACGTGTCACAGCTGCGTACGGTCCAAGTCCTGGGCGGCGGCAGCGCGGGCAGCAGCGCCCACGTCAGCTCGCTGGCCGCAGGGCTGGTGGCGAGAGGCGTACACGTCACCGTATGTGCCCCGGCCGAACTGGATCACGCCCACGACTTCTCCGCTACGGGTGTCCGGTTCGCCCCCGTGCCGCGACGCAGTGATCCCGCCGCCGTCGCCGCGCTGCGTACTGCCTGCCTGACGGCGGACGTGGTCCACGCGCACGGTCTGCACGCCGCCGTACGTGCCGCTCTTGCGCTCGGCGGCCGCCGTATCCCGCTGGTCGTCACCTGGCACGCTCGCGCCCACGCCGAGGGAGCCCGCAGCCGGCTGCTTCATCTGATGGAGCGAAGAGCCGCCCGTGCGGCGGCAGTTGTGCTCGGTACGACATCGGACCTGGTCGACCGGGCGCGGCACCGAGGAGCGCGCGATGCCCGGCTCTCGCCGGTCTCCGCCCCTGTACCGCGCGTTCCCGCCGGTGTCCACGAAGGCAAGGTGCGGGCCGAACTCGGTGTGGTGGAACGGCCGTTGATCTTTTCGTACGGGAGTCTCGTACCGCATCACGGGTACGACATGCTGCTCGATGCCGCACGGGTATGGCGCGAACTCGACCCCGTACCGCTGCTGATCATCGTGGGGGAGGGGCGGGAGCGGGCCGCTCTGCAGCGCCGGATCAGGAACGAGGAGCTGCCCGTCCGGCTCATCGGCAGCCGCGACGACATCGCAGAACTTCTCGCCGCCGCCGATCTGGCCGTGCTGTCCAGCCGGTGGGAGGCGCGCTCGGTGCTGGCCCAGGAGGCGCTGCGGCTCGGCGTTCCGCTGGTCGCCACCGCGGTCGGAGGGGTGCCCGAACTCGTTGGGGACGGGGCGGAGCTCGTACCGTACGGGAATGCGGAGGCGCTCGCGCGGGCAGTGGTCAGGCTGCTCGGTGATCCGGGTCGGCGCGCGGAGCTGGTGGCCGCGGGGCGTGTACAGGCCGCGAGTTGGCCGACGGAGGACGACACGATCGCTCAAGTTCTCAGCATCTACGACGAGTTGACGAAACCGTTGGCGGTAGCGGTAGCGGTAGCGCGGACGCGGTGAGCGGCTGCTCGTCGGACGAGTCCGGAGCTACGAAGTGTGGCGGCGGGCCCGGAGGGCCAGGCTCAGCGCCAGGACCGCCTGGGGGTCGTCCAGGTCGGTGCCGAGCAGTTCGCCGATGCGGGCCAGCCGGTTGTACAGCGTCTGACGGTTCAGATGCAGTTCGCGTGCCGTCTCCGCCTTGCGGCCCGCGTGGGCCAGATACGTCTCCAGCGTCGGCAGCAGCGGAGGGCGAGAGGTGCGGTCGTGATCGCGCAGCGGGCCGATCGCCCGGTCCACGAACGCCGCCAGATCCGGATGGTCCCGCAGCCGCCACAGCAGCAGATCGATGTCCAGACGCCGGGCGTCGTACCAGGGCCGGTCGCTGAGACCGTGCGCGGCCGTCGCCGTCTCCGCGGCGTGCCGCAGCCCCGCACCGGCCGCCGCCCAGCCGCCCGCCACGCCCACCACCACGACCGGCGGATACGATCCTGCACGCTCCAGACCGGCCCGCTCCACACCCGCCCGCAGCGCCGCCGCGACCCGGTCCGCGACCGCCGTGCGCTCCGTCTCGGACCGCAGCCCCAGCAGCACCGGAACCCGGCCCTCCACGGGCCGCACACCGAGCAGCACCGGCACACCCACCGACGAGAGCTCCTCCAGCACCGCCCGCGCCAGCAGCGCCCAGTTCCCCGACACGGACAGCTCGGGGGCCAGCCGCATGACCACCGGCAGCAGCGGCATCTCACCCGGTTTGAAGCCCAGTACGCGGGCTTGCGCCGGCGCGTCCTCCGAAGTGATCCGGCCCTCGGCGAGATCCGTCAGGAAGTCGCCCCGGCCGCGCGCGGCGAGCTCCTCCTCCTGGCGGGCCTGCATCAGCACGACGGCGAGGATGCCGGCCGCCCGCTCCGCCGCCATCCGGTGCACCGTCACCAGCGGGCCGGCCACGGCCAGCAGCACCAGCCTGGCCCGAACCGAACCGGTTCCAGGGCCGCCGCCCGGCACATCCACCAGCACCGAACCGGTGGGCGGCGTCTCACGGGCCGCCCGGTCGCCGCGCATCCCGTCCCACACCTGGAGCGGATCGGCGGACACCGGGCCGGACCCGGGGCCCGCCGCGTACAGCAGCTGGCCGTCCGCCGTCTCCAGGAAGACCGGGTTGGCCGTGAAGTCCGCCAGGATGCCCAGCACCTGAGGCACCCCGCCGCCGCCGAGCAGCGCCTCCGTACACCGCCGGTGCACATCCTCGGCCTGCCGCAGCAGCGCGTAGTGACCGTTGACGATCTCGGTGTGGATCTCCTCGGTCACCGTCACGAACGGCACCTCGCGGTGCAGTTGCACCAGCGGCAGACCGGCCGCGCGGGCGGCGTCCACGATCGATGCGGGCAGCCTGCTGAAGCGCGGTCCGAGCTCCACCACCAGGGCGGCGATCTGGCGGTCGGCGAGCCTGCGGACGAAGGCGCGCTGCTCGGCGGGGCGGGTGCCGAGCCCCAGACCGGTGGTGAGCAGCAGCTCACCGCCCTTGAGCAGCGAAGCGATGTTCGGGACCTCGCCCGCGTGCACCCAGCGCACCGTACGGTTCAGCCGGTCCGCGCCGGCCACCACCTCCGGGAGCCCGCTGCGCAGCCCCGGCAGCTCAAGGGCTCGCTGCACGGTGATTCCGCCTTGGGTCTCCACTGGTTCTGGCCTCGCGTTTCCACTTGGGTCGGGCGGGCAGTCGCCCTGATTCAGGAAGGTACCGGCCCCGGGCTCCGGAGGCGTCGTCGGGGAGCCGTCGGGGGAGTCCGCCGACCGGGGGCAACGGCATCGAGCAGCCACTTTCTCCATGCCCGGGGGCATGGAACCGCTGTTGACACGGGCCGAGGGCCGCTGCGATCTTGTGACCGCCGCGCGGTTCGGGCCGAGTGGCCCCCATACCCGGACCTGGACCTGGAGCAGACGTGGGCGACGACATATCGGCGTACTCAGGCCGGGAAGGCCTTGCGGGCCCCCTTCCCGGCCCGCTGGTCGGGGCCGACTGGCTCGCGGCACGGCTGGGCGAGCGCGGGCCGGTGGTCCTCGATGCCTCGGTGGGCGCGTACCGGGGCTCCGAGCAGCGGATTCCGGGAGCGCGGCCCTTCGATATCGACGGGGCACTGTCCGACCACTCCGGACCACTGCCCCACACCCTGCCCGACGCCGACAGATTCACCGAGGAGCTGCGCTCCCTCGGCGTCGACGACACCGACACCGTCGTCGTCTACGACGCTGCGGGCATCTACTCCAGCGCGCGTGCCTGGTGGATGCTGCGAGCGATGGGCTTCGACCGGGCCGCGGTGCTCGACGGTGGCCTGCCCGCCTGGACCGACGCCGGACTGCCGCTGGAGAACGCCGGGCCCGCGCCTGCCGTGGCGCGCGGCGACTTCACAGCCCGGCCGCGCGCGGGGCTGGTCGTCGGCAGCGACGAGGTGGTGGCGGCCCTGGCCGACCCTGGAGCAGCCGTCTTCGACGCCCGCTCCAGGGAGCGGTTCTCCGGCGCGGTCGCCGAGCCACGACCGGGGCTGCGCGCCGGCCATATGCCGGGGGCGGTCAATCTGCCCTTCGGCGAGATCCAGCGCGACGGCCGGATGCGCCCGGCGAAGGAACTGCGTGCCGCGTTCGACGCCCTCGCCGGGGAGCGGGAGCGGCTGTTCTTCAGCTGCGGATCGGGCGTCACCGCCTGCGTGCTGACGCTGGGGGCCGAGCTGGCGGGGTACCGCGAGCTGGCCGTGTACGACGGGTCCTGGAGCGAGTGGGGGCTGCCTTCGGGGCTGCCCGTCGTGACCGGAGCGGAGAGCGGGGGGCCGCTGCGATGATGCCGCTCGCCGCAGGGGGCGGGCCCGGCATATGCCGCCCGCCCCCTCCCCGGGGTCAGCCGACGTACGCCCCGCTCGCCGTCAGGCGCAGTGCCGTGTCGATCAGCGGCACATGGCTGAACGCCTGGGGGAAGTTCCCCACCTGGCGCTGCAGCCGGGGGTCCCACTCCTCCGCCAGCAGGCCCAGATCGTTGCGCAGGGACAGCAGCCGCTCGAAGAGCTGGCGTGCCTCGTCGACCCGGCCGATCATCGCCAGGTCGTCCGCCAGCCA
>NZ_JBVJWD010000095.1:0-14594 GCF_055602785.1 Streptomyces sp. NPDC037301 | reverse complement strand
TTCCTCCCCCGCCCTTTTTTTTTTTCTTTTTTCTGTGTGTTTTTTCCTCCCCACCGGTGGGGCGTCCCCCGGGGCGCGGGTCGGGGGACCCCACCGCTCCGGGATCCCCGACGTCGAGTATCATTCGCCCGAAGTGGCAGCTCGCCCTGGAGATGCTCGACGAACTGGCCGCGGCCGGGCTGCGGCCCGCGGTGCTCGTCGCGGATGCCGGATACGGCGCGAACGCCGGCTTCCGGACCACCCACGAGGACCGGGGCCCGGCCTACGCGCTGCAGGTCAAGGGCGAGACGACTGCACACGTCGAGACGGCCGAACCCCACCGGCTGCCTTATGGCGGTCTCGGGCCCAGGCTGCTGCCCCGCTACCGCACCCGCCCACTCAACCCCTATCGTCATCGCGGGGCCTAAGGGCGTGGTGTCTGACTGCCCGCCCGTACCGAGTCCGTGCCCCAGCTCGCGAGGAGGCGCAGAGCCTCCGCCGACGCGGAGCCCGGCTCCGCGTGGTACACGCACAGGAACTGTTCGTGGTCGTCCGGTAGATGCATCGTCTCGTACGCAAGGGTGAGGTCGCCGACCAGCGGATGCCGCATCCGCTTCACGCCGTGGCCCTTCTCCTTCACGTCGTGCGTGGCCCACAGCCGCCTGAACTCCTCGCTCTTGACCGAGAGTTCACCCACGAGCGCCGACAGGTCCGGGTCCTCCGGATGCTGGCCCGCGTACAGCCGCAGATAGCTGACCATGTCGGACGCCTTGGAGTCCCAGTCCAGGAACAGCTCGCGGTAGTCGGGGGAGAGGAAGGTCAGCCGCGCCCAATTGCGCTCCGCGGGCGGCAGCTTGCCCCAGTCGCCGAACAGCGCCGCCGCCATTCGGTTCCAGGCGAGGATCTCCGAGCGCGCCCCGCCGATGTACGCGGGCACGCCCTCCATCGACTCGAGCAGCTGCTGCAGCGCCACCCGCACCTGCTGCCGCTTGGGCGCCCGGTACTTCCTGCGCTGCTGCTTCGGCTTGGCGAGGTGGGTGAGGTGCGCATGCTCGGCGTCGGTCAGGCGCAGGGCGCGCGCGATCGAGTCGAGCACCTCCGCCGACACATTGCGCCCGTTGCCCTGCTCCAGGCGTGTGTAGTACGCCACCGAGACCCCGGCCAGCTGTGCCAGCTCCTCGCGCCGCAGCCCTGGCACCCGCCTGTGCCGCCCGTGCGAGGGGATTCCCACATCCTCCGGCTTGAGCCGAGCCCGCCGGGTGCGCAGGAATTCGCTGAGCTCGGCCCGGCGGTCGAGGCCGTCGGGGAGGGCTGCCTGTCCGTCGTCCGTGGCGGGGGTGTCGTCCATGACCCCAAGTATTCCCGGTCGTACGACCAGGAGCCTGACCCTGTCAGTAGTAGGACCACTGGACGTACGCAAAGCGGTGACCTGGGTGAACAGGCTGTGAGGAGGCACTCTGGAGAACATGACTACGACTGTTGCTGCATACGCCGCCCCCAGCGCCACGGCCCCGCTGGAGCGCACCACCATCGAGCGCCGCACGGTCGGCGAGTTCGACGTCCTCATCGACATCAAGTTCGCCGGCATCTGCCACTCCGACATCCACCAGGCCCGCGAGGGCTGGGGCGAGGCCATCTTCCCGATGGTGCCCGGTCACGAGATCGCCGGCGTCGTCGCCGAGGTCGGCTCCGGCGTGACGAAGTTCAAGGTCGGCGACCGGGTCGGCGTCGGCTGTATGGTCGACTCCTGCCGCGAGTGCGAGAACTGCAAGGCCGGGCAGGAGCAGCACTGCGTGCGCGGGAACGTCGGCACGTACAACGCCATCGGCCGCGACGGCGAGCCCACCTACGGCGGCTACTCACAGAAGGTCGTCGTCGACGAGAACTTCACCGTCCGCATACCGGGCGGGCTGTCTCTGGACGTGGCCGCGCCGCTGCTCTGCGCCGGCATCACTACGTACTCCCCGCTCAAGCACTGGGGCGCGGCCCCCGGCAAGAAGGTCGCCGTGGTCGGCCTGGGCGGCCTCGGCCACATGGCCGTCAAGATCGCGCACGCCCTCGGCGCCGAGGTCACGGTCCTCTCCCAGTCGCTGCGCAAGAAGGACGACGGCCTGAAGCTGGGCGCCGACCACTACTACGCCACCAGCGACCCGGCCACCTTCGAGAACCTGGCCGGCACCTTCGACATCATCCTCTCCACGGTGTCGGCGCCCCTGGACTTCGGCGCGTATCTGAGCCTGCTGAAGACGGGCGGCGCCTTGGTGAACGTCGGCGCCCCTGAGGAGCCCGTCGCCCTGAACTTGTTCTCCTTGATCGGCGGCAACAAAACCCTCGCCGGTTCGATGATCGGCGGCATCGCCGAGACCCAGGAGATGCTCGACTTCTGCGCCGAGCACGACCTCGGTGCCGAGATCGAGCTGATCGAGGCGAGCCGGATCAACGAGGCGTACGAGCGTGTGCTCGCCTCGGACGTGCGCTACCGCTTCGTGATCGACACGGCGACGATCTGAGCCGCGCCGCTTTACCAAGTGGGTACGGCATGCGATGGCCGAGAGTGTCAGCGAGAGCCTGGATGTCGGCATCGGTGGCCGACGGGTTCAGGGTCTCGAAGTCGGCCGGGGCGTTGGTCTCAAGCCAGCGGACGATTCTGCATGGGGTGATCCTGCTCTTTCCGCTCTGGTCAAGAGGCCCCGCGCTGTGGCGCGGGGCCTCTGCGTCAGGTCCTGGGTGAGAACACTTTCATCTCAGACAACCACCCCGACCAGGGCGAAGAACCTGATTCTGATCACAACCGAAGACAGGGTTTCATCCAGCCGTTCCCGCAGATAGGCAGGTCCGGCCCCTGCTCGCAGCGGCTGCGTGAGCAGTTCGAGGGCGTGATCTGGCGGTTCCGCACCGGCAGCCAGTGGCGCGGGAGATGCCCGAGCGGTTCGGCGCCTGGCAGACGGTCTGCAACCGCTTCATGCGGTGGCGGGACGCGGGCGTCTTCCAGGCCCAGCTGGAAGGGGTGATCGCCGAGGCCGCCCGCAGGGACGAGTTCGACATGTCGCCGGTCAGTGTGGACTCCACCACGGCACGGGCGCATCACGACGTGGCCGGAATGCGGGTCAGGGAGGAGACCCTGACCGCACTCGAGGAGGCGGCCTCGCGAAAGGGGGAGCGTCCGGGGAACAGGTCAACCTCGCTGATGCCCATGGCGAAGGCCGCGAGGGTGAGGGACAGCAGGCGGGGCATCCGTGGATCCTTTGTGTGTGCAGCACAGAGGCCGAGGGGCGGTGCGCCCGCCCGCCAGAGGGTTGGCTGAGAGCGGCGGCCCCGATACGGGCGAGTTCCTCGACGGCCCCTACCGAGGCTCCGGCGACGTAGGCCGCGCCGAGGTTGTGGCCGGACTGGCGCAGCTGCACGCCACCACCGAAGCTGATCCTGCCGCCGTTGGCGTGTTCCAGGGAGTAGATCGCGCAGCTGGGCCGGGCCTCCTGGCCCAGCGCGATACTGTCCGTGCCGGAGGGCGCCGCCCAACTACTGGAAACCATCGCAGCGGCCCCTCGCGGAGCCCGGACCAGCAACATCGCGGATGCGGCGGAGCTCAACCGCAGCACCACTCACAATCCGCTCGCCACGCTCCAGGAACTGGGCTATGTCACCCAGCAGACCCGCCGCGGCGTCTACACCCTCACCGACCGCTTCGCCGAACTTGCCCGTGGCGCCTCGGTGACCGACGACCTGCTGCGTGAACGACTGCCCCCGCCCTCGAAAGGATCACCCGGAGCACGGGGGGAACCTGCTACCTGGCAGTCCCCGTCAGTAACCAATACGTGTACCTCGACGCCGTCGAGGGCACTGCCATTGCTCGCGCACCTGCGCGAGAGCACGCTCCGACGGTTCGGGGGCCAGTCGGCGTAACACCCCGTTGCGTCGCCGGGAAACGCCGATGCCTCGGTCCTGCGACGGGACACGATAGTTTTCACCGGTGAGAGGGACGGCGTGTCGCTGTCACCGGATTCGGAGATCGCCCTCGGCCCCGGTGTCCCGTCTGGCTGTGCAAGCCTCGCCGCACTCACGGAGCGTGACCGGATCGGGGATCTTGAGCCAGAACCGGGCTGAGTGGCCGGGGGGCGGGCAACAGAGCAGGCTGGAGGTACCGATGGCCCGGGCGGCCGGGCCGGGAAGCGAGGCTCCCGATGAGCAGGCTCGAAGAACAGGTCAACGTCGATGTCCCGGCGCAGGAGGTCTGGGCGCAGCTGCACCGCATCGATGAGTATCCGATGTTCATGGAGGGCGTGAAGAGCGCCGCTGCGCACGGCAGCAGCCGAGCCCATCTCGACGTCCGGATCGGGGACGACGAGCAGGCTTTCGAGACTCGCATCGCCGATCGCGGAAAGGGCCGGGTGATGGACTGGACGGTGGACAGCCCGGAACTGAGGGCCGCCTTCGCCGTGAACCCGCTGGACGACAAGCACACCCAGCTGCAAGTTCGGCTGGAGTATGACCCGGACACCGTGCGGGCGACCTTCGGTGGCCCGAAGGGATTCGCTCAGGTTCACGCGATCGAGGACACAGTCCGCACCGACCTGGAGAAGTTCAAGGACCTACTGGAGAGCCGGCACTAATCCCGACGTGCTGGTCGTGCCTGGGTAAGGGCCGGCGCACTCGGCCACGGACCTCGGCAGAGTCCGGCACAGCCGTCAAGGGCAGGTTGCCGGGGAACGCCCATGTCCTGCGGGGTGCGTGGAACGGGTAGGACGGGCTCGCCCTGGCCAGCGGGGTTACACGAGCGGTGGACCGCCAGCCATTGCTTGTCACGGCTGCGCCGGGCTGCCAGCACGCAGACGCCCGATTGCGCTGAGGTTCAGCCACCCTCACCGCGACGCGTCATGTCCCGTCTCAATCGATCTGGTCCCCGTCTCAAATGATCCGGTCCGATTCGCTCGTCGACTCAGGTGATCTGGTCCGGCACTCTGGCCCGCGCGGAGCGTGATGCGGGCCGGTCAACCTTTGGTAGGACGGGATAGGCCAGCCGGTTCACGGTGGGTAGCGGCCTGTGGGGGCGTAACGCTGTCACTCACAAGCGTCTCAGGGTGAAGAGGTTGTCGGAGGGGTCCACGACTGCCGAGAAGTGGGCCCCGACCTGGAAGCGCTCCTCGTGGTCGCCCCTGTAGGTCGCTTCGAAGGACGGGACGCCCGCGCCGCTGATCCGCAGGGTCAGCACGGAGATGTCCGCCGAGCCGTCCGCGGGATCGATCCGTTCCGCAACGATGAGCTCCGCCACCGCAGGCCGTCCCGACTGCCGTAGTCGTGTGGTGTCCTCTTTCGCCTGAGCGGCGGCGGACCACATGAAGAGACCGAACGGGCCCAGGAGCAGGGAGAAGAACGAGAAGGCCCAGTGGAGATCGCCGAAGACCGTCCGGGCAGGCAGGTACAGGGCGAACACCCAGCACATCACGCCGCCGACACGGTTCCCTGTCTGCGAGACGGCGTCGCCTATGGTCGCCTGTCGAGCTGTCCCCGCATCCCCGTCTACCGTCATCCCGCGATGATGTTCCGGTATTCGCAGCGGCATAGCCTGCTGGGCGACCAGATCAACTGAGACAACGGTCGGCATTCACGCGCCAGGGACCCGATCATCTGAGATTTTCCGCAGCCGCCCGTCTCAGCTGATCTGGTCGCCGCAGGTCACAGCCCTGCCTTCGGACCAGATCAACTGAGACAGGACACGTCAGCGCCGGCCTGGTTCGTGGGCGGTACCGGTCCGGCCGTTTGGCCGCGCGTCACCTTGAGATGCGGGCTTCGATGCCGTCAAGCAGGAAGTCGAGGCCGATCCGGAAGGTGTGGTCGGCGTCCAGGTGGGCGGCATCGCGCACCACCGTGGCCAGCGCGGGGAATCGGCCGGTGGCGAAGGTCCGCTCCAGATAGGGCCCGAGTGAGGCCTGCCAACGCTTCTCGTCCATCCCGGTGGCCCGCTCGGCACGACGCTCGGCGATCTCCCGACGCACCGCACCGATCACGTACGCGTCGACCGCGGTGACCACCGGCATGATGGCGTCCAGATCAACGCCGCCCAGCGCGGCCACGACGGCCTCCCCCCTGGCCAGCGCGTGCGGCCCGAGCTGCGGTCGTCCACCGAGCAGATCGGCGAGCCATTCGTGCTCGTGAGCGGCCTGCCGGGTGGTTTCGGCAAGAGACCGCAGCACCTCCCGCCAGTCGTCTCCGATCGGCCGGATCTCGGCGTGGACCGCGTCGACCATCAGGTCGAGCAACTCCTCCTTGCTAGCGATGTAGCTGTACAGCCGCATCGGCCCGACGTCCAGCGCGGTGGCGACCTTGCGTAGCGACACCGCCCCCAGGCCGTCCGCGTCGGCCAACTGGATCGCCGCTCGCACGATCCGCTCTCGGTTCAGCGGGGCCGGCACGGGGCGATTCGGTGGCTCCGGCCTCTCCCACACCAACATGCCGCTAACAATACTCCGCATCAGTCGATACAGTGTATCGACCGATACGGAGTATCGAAGGAGGCAACCATGACCATCGCCATTGTCGGAGCTGGCTTGGGTGGCTTGGCCCTTGCCCGGGTGCTGCACGTGAACGGCATCGACGCCGTCGTGTATGAACGTGAATCGTCACGCGGTGCGCGCGGTCAGGGCGGCATGCTCGACATCCACTCCGGCCAGCGGGCGCTGCGCGAGGCCGGTCTGATCGACCAGTTCTACGCGATTGCCCGTGGTGAAGGCCAGGACATGCGTCTTCTCGAGCCGGATGGCACCCTGCTGCTCCAGGAGGACACGCCCGACGACGCCCCGCTTGAGCGACCTGAGGTCGACCGTGCCGATCTGCGCAACCTGCTGCTGGATTCCCTCCCCGAAGACGTGGTGCGCTGGGGGCACGCGTTCGAATCCGCAGACAATGGCCTGCTGCACTTCGCCGACGGCAGCCGTGCGACGTATGACCTGCTGGTCGGCGCGGACGGCGCGCAGTCCCGGGTTCGCGCGCTGCTCACCGACGCCCGCCCGGCGCATATCGGCCAGAACGTCGTAGAGGTCGGCATTCCCGACATCGACCGCACGCACCCCGACCTCGCGGCGATGGTCGGGCGCGGCAACTACTGGGTGCTCGGCAACGGACTATCCCTGGCGGCGCAGCGCAACGGCGACGGCCGCGTTCGCATCGGCCTGAGCTTCTATAACACCGACGAGGACTGGTTCGCTACCAGCGGGATCCCGTTCGACGACTCGGCCGCCGCCCGGGCGCGCCTGATCGACCTGCTCCCCGGCTGGGACTCACGGTTCACCGCGCTGATCGCGGCCTGCGACGACACGGTCGTACCGCGGTCGATCACCACTCTCCCGGTCGGCCTGACCTGGCCGTCGGCGCCAGGCGTCACGCTGCTCGGCGATGCCGCCCACCTGATGCCGCCGGTGGGAGAGGGTGCCAACATGGCGCTGCTCGACGGCGCCCTGCTCGGTCTCGCGCTGGCTGCGCACCCGGACGACTTTCCCGCCGCCGTCAAAGAATACGAACGCGAGATGTTCGAACGCACCAGCGCTGCCGCCCGCATGTCCGCGGACATGCAGGAATTGCTGACGTCGCCGGACGCCGCCCAGAAAATGCTCGCATTCTTCCAACCTGGCTGAAGGTAACCAAATACGACCAGGAAACCGGTCTGGCCTGGACAGTTCACTTTCTTCTCGGGTGGCCCGGGTAGGACCCGGCGGGCCGGAGCGGGACATCGTTCTTGAGTAGAGCCAGGCGCACGGTGGCGAGGCTCATTCCTTCCCGGTCCGCGATGTCCTGGAGCGAGAGGCGGTCTTGTTCGTACCAGGTGCGCCATTGCCCGATACGGGTGGCCGTGTGCTGAGTACGGCGAAATCGGGGCGGGCTCCAATCGGCCGGGTGCCGGGACAGCAGATGGACGGCGTGCGCCGTGGTGGTGTTCAGAGCCTGCGCAACCTGGGCGATGGAGAAGTCGCCGACGGGTACGGCCTGGTGGAGCTGGGCAGCGGTAATGCTGTCGGGGTCAGGTCCCGGTGGGGCTTCACCCTTGATCGTGGACACCGGTTGTTATGCGGCGGTGGCCAGCGTAGTTGATCGTTGTTCGTAGGCGATCGGACTGATCTGACCGAGGCGGGAGTGTCTTCTCCGGGTGTTGTAGCGGGTCGCCCACCGGAAGACCGCGAGTCGGGCCGATCGGGGCCCAGGCCGGCGTTTGGCGCCCTGGAGGGTTTCGCGTTTCATGGTCGCGTTGAACGATTCGGCAGCGGCGTTGTCCGCGCTCGTGCCCACCGCGCCGCGCGATCTGATCACGCCGGGGTCCGTGCAGACCTGCGCGAACTCCTTCGAGGCATATTGGGCTCCGTTGTCGCTGCGGAAGATCGCTCCGTGCAGACCGCCGGCACCCCGGGCCGAGGCCGCGGCCCGGGGTGCGTCGGTGACCAGCTCGGTGCGCATGTGATCGGCGATCGACCAGCCTGCCAGGCGTTTCGAGTACAGGTCCAACACCGTTGCCAAATGCAGGAATTGGCCGTTGCTGACGGGCAGGTAGGTTATGTCGCCCACGTAGCGGGTGTTCGGCGCGGTGGCGGTGAAGTCGCGCTTGAGCAGGTCGGGCACCGGCGTCGCCGAGGGCTCGGGGATCGTGGTGCGGACCTTCTTGCGCAGGTGCAGCCCGACGATGTTGAACTTCCGCATGACGCGTGCCACCCGCTTGTGATTGACCAGCACCCCGGCGTCCGCCCGTGCCCGCCCGGCCCGTGCTTCCGCGCCGGCCGCCCACCGGTAGAAGCCGGAGCGGGAGACCTTCAGCATCCGGCACAGCCGCTTGACGCCGAAGGCGTCATGGTGATCGTCAACGAACTGGAAGCGGCTCACCAACTGGTCTCGCCCGCAAAATACTTTGCAGCCCTCCGCAGAAGGATCTCCCGCTCGAGCTCGAGTTCCTTCACCCGCGCCCGCAGCTGCCGGTTCTCCTTCTCCATCGCGCTGGCCTCACCCGCGCCTGGCCGGGCGGCCTGCTCGGCGTCCCGCACCCACGTGCGGAGCGTCTCGTGGTTGACTCCCAGGTCCTTGGCCACCGACGCGTACGTCCCGCCCGGGCTGGAGTGGTACAGCGCGACGGCATCCGCCCGGAACTCAGGCGAGTACTTCGACGTCCCCAACGGGAACTCCTGTTCTTCGGATCTTCACGATCCAATGATCAGGGTGTCCACGATCAAGGGGGCAACGCCCGTGACCAGGTCTGCCGGCGTGGAGGAGAAGATGTCGCAGAACGCGGCCAGGACCTGGAGCGACAGCCGCTCGGGTGTGCCGGAGACCAAGCGGTGAACCTGGTGAGGCGGACAGCTCGATGCCGCGGTCACGCAGCAGGGACACCAGTTCGGTGGTGGTGAACATGCCCTGGGCGCCCATCACTTCGCGCAATTTCCACATGGTAGCCGACCTTGCGCTTCACCCTTGCCTCCCGGACTGGCTCTCCAGGGCGGCGGCGATGGTGCCGTCCAGATACCGGCGCAGTGTGCGCGTGCGGAAGTCTGAGCTCACGCAGGTGTAGATCGCGGTTGTGCTTGCGTGGTCGTGACCGACCTGTTCCTGGACGAAGCGTGGGTCCCAGCCGCCCTCGATCAGGTGCGTGACGTAGGACCTGCGGAAGGAGTGGAAGTCCAGCCCTTCATCCAGGCCCAGGGCCTGGCGGTTGGTGATGAAACGGGAGTTGAGGAGCTGGCAGCCGATCCGCAGTCCGCGCTCGGATGGCCAGGCGGCTGGATTTCCTTCACCTCCGAACAGCGGCCGGACCTCGGTGAACCACTCATCCAGGATGTCGGGGGTCCAGTCCCAGACGGTCAGTACCGTGCGGCGTTTGGGTGGCGAGCCCTTCTTTGCCTTGCCGAATCGGACGCGGCGCAGACCGAACTCGCCGCACTCGGATCCGTGAGGGTTGCGGCCGAATTCGGCGGCGTCCAGCACCCGTGTTTCGTTGCCCGGTCGGCCTGTGCGATCAGATTTGAGCGATGAGCGCGTAGCGTTCGTCGGCCACTGGTCCGCCCCAGAGGTCGGTGCTGCTGCTGAGGTCCTCGGTGCGCAGGTCGGTGACGAGTGGGCATACGACGGCTGCCAGTTCGTCGGCGCCGATGCCGTGGTGCCAGGGCAGGGTCTCGGCTCCAGCGACGTAGGGGACTCCAGCCTGTCCGGCCTCGCGCCACCGGCCCTCGACCAGGACGAGCGTGCCGCCCGGGCGGATACGTGCAATCCACTCGCGCAACGCGGCCTGCGGATCGGGCAGCGTCCACACCAGGTGCCGGGAGAGTAGGAGGTCGAACTGCTCGTCACCGGTGGGCGGCACCGCAGCGTCCCCCACGAGGAATCGGGCCTGGAGACCGGCGGCCGTCAGCTTGGCGCGGGCCTGGTCGACCATCCGCGGTGCCAGGTCCACTCCTGTGACGCGGTGCCCGGCCTCGGCCAGTAGCTGTGAGATTGAGCCGGTACCGCAGCCGACGTCCAGCACATCCGCCGGGGTGGCCGGCGCCCAGGAGATCAGGCGCTTCTGCCAGGCGGCGCGGGTGACCTCTTCGCGCAGGCCGTGGTCGGGCTCGTCGTCAAAATCGGGGGCAGCGTCGTTCCAGTAGGCGGTGATGGCGGCAGGGTTCGTCATGGTGGCAATCTTGGCATCCTCCACTGACAGAGTCCCGGGGCCATGGGGTTGAGCTGACGATTTCATGCCCCCTCGTGTCGCTGACTGCTGACATCTCGTGTCGTCAGCCACTGACGTTCTGATGTCGTCCGGCACAGAATGTCCTGTGCGTGTGATGTTTGCGGCGTCTTGAGGCGGTGGTCTGCGGTTCGCAGAGTTTGCTCGGTGGACGGGTGGCAGTTCTGTGCAGGGTCACCTTGCGAATTCGATGGACGGCGGCAACTGGTTGTGCGCGGGTGGTAGTAGGACTCAGGTCGCGTGGCGGCCGGACGAGTCGAGGAGCGTTATCTCCTCATCCGTCAGCTGCAATGCGCCTGCCGCCAGATTGTCGACCAGGTGGTCCGGGTTGCCCGTGCCCGGGATGGGCAGCACATGTTCGCCCCGTTGCAGCGTCCATGCCAGGCGGACCTGCGCGGGCGACGCGCCGTGTGCGCGGGCGACGGCGATTACCTGCTTACTCTCAGCGCCGCTGGCTCCTGCCTCGCGTCCTTCGCCGGCGATGGAGAAGAAGGGCACGAACGCGATGCTCCGCGCCGCGCACTCCTGCAGCATCTCATCGCCGGCACGCGCGTCGATCCCGTAGCGGTCTGGACACACACCACTGGTGCGATCGCCTCGGCTTCGGCGAGATGCTCCGGCCGGACACCGGAGATTCCGAGGTGCCGGACGAGCCCGGCGACGCGGAGCTCGGCGAGCACCCCGAAATGCACGGCGATGGAGTCCTGGCCCATGAGGCGCAGGTTGACCAGGTCGAGGTGGTCGCGGCCGAGCTGGCGCAGGTTCTCCTCGACCTGGCCGCGCAGTTGGTCGGGCCGGACCGGGGCGGTCCACTCGCCCGACGTGTCCCGGGCCGGACCGACCTTGGTGGCGATGACGAGGTCGTCCGGATACGGCGCCAGCGCCGAGTTGATCAGTTCGTTGGCGGAGCGCAGCCGAGAGAAGTAGAACGCCGCGGTGTCGATGTGGTTGACGCCGAGCTCGACTGCGCGGCGCAGCACGCCGATCACACGGTTGCGGTCGCTGGGGGTTCCGAGGTGGAAGGGGGCGCTTCCGGTCAGGCGCATCGCGCCGAAGCCGATCCGGTTGACCTTCAGGTCGCCGAGGAGCCAGGTGCCCGCGGCGGCCGCGGAGACCGTGTCCAGTGTCATCTTTCCCAGTTTCCTTTTGATCGGACGTCGCCCGTCGACCGGGCGGCCTTGGAGTATGCATGGGTGGCAGCCACGGCGAGAAGGCGCGGAGCCTCGGGGGAATGTCACAGCGGACCTGGGAACCGGAGGGTGCCGCGAGGAGTTGTTACTTGCGAAGTCCCGCCCCTTGTTTCCGGGGGTCAGGTGTGCGTTCTGAAGCCTGACTGTCCGCGTTCTTCCGACGTTGGCGAGCGGTCTCGTTCTCCAACAGTTCGCCGACGCGTGCGCTGTGCCAGCTGGTGCCCTCGTGCTTAACGTACGCAGGTGTCCAGGCTCGGGTGAGGACGGGTTTGACGTGGTTCGTCGACGGATGCCTGGCCGGGTCCGGACTGAGGCTCACAACACCGGCCCCACCCTGAAAACCTCAGTAACGGTGTCCCGTTCGCAAGGTCACTGTCGTCTGCCACGAGAACGTCAGCCGTTCTGCCATGAGAAGCGTCAGTGGATCAGCGCTTGGTGCATCCTCGGATGGCGAGGGCGGCGAGATCAAGGAGGACGGGCTCGGTTGGGCGTGAGGCCATCTCGGTGTAGGTGCCGCCGGTTGTGAGGTTCTGGCCGGAGGAACGGAAGATCACGGAGTTCACCACCACACGCAGGCTCTTCTCGAACCGTTCGGTCGAGACGCGCTCGTGGAGTGACCCCGAAGGGTTGACGGGGCGGGGGTATCGGTGGTGAGCCAGATGTTCTGGTTCGTCACTTTCCCGGTCGATTCCGGCTTCGGGCCGTCGGTGGGCAGGCCCCACAGCATCATGGCCATGACGGTGGTGGTCATCGCCAACAGCAACCAGGCGAGTGCGCGGGAGGCGCGCAAGCCGTAGCCGGAAAGGGCCCAGTACGCGGTGAGCAGGCCGTGTTCAGCGCGGGTGGTGTCGTGATGGTCGTGACGGCGCATCTCCATTTCGCCGTAGTAGAAGTCAGCTGCACCGGGCTCGTTCTTGGCATCCTCGAATGCCGCATCAGGTCCCTCTGTGCGGCCTCTTGCGCCCAGGAGCGCTGAACCGCGCCGGGTTGCGACATCTGTTGCGCGAGCCTTCACCGCGTCCCGGAGTTGTCCCAGGTCACCACGTGCGTGCGTGTGAGTGTGGTCGGGGGCTGGCATCCCCGTTGCGACCGCTTTCGCCCATGCCCCTGGCTGGAGTGAAGGAGATGGGAGGGGCGGGATGGGCGGCGCCACCGGCCGGAGGCGTCGCGGGCGACGTGGTGCGGCCGGTGTACTGAAGGCGCCCTTCGTCGTATCTGCCGAGCAGCAGACCGCGGGGAGCGGCCAGGGGGCCGACGATCGCCTCGGTCGTCTCGCGCACCTCGTACTTCTGTCAGCCCCTCGCCGACCGACGGTAGGCGTCGTTCAACTGCTTGAAGTTCTCTGTCAGGTTCACTGTGTTGACCTGGGCCGCTGGGCACACAGATGTTGGTCCTGGTGTTCGTCGCCTGCCGATCAACGGCCGTGGATCGAGCCGTACGTCCTCTACCGCACCGAACCGGAGCCCCAGCCGGCTCCGCGCTACGGCTCGGGCGGTCTCCTCGCTCATCCCGCCTTCGCGGGCCGGACCCTGGAAGGCTGGACGGCACGAGGCACCGCGCACGTCACCGATGACGGCGACGGCCTGCCGTACCTGCGGATCGACGCCCCGGAAGAAGCCTCGGTGAGCCAGCAAGCGGAGGCCCTGCCGTCGGGTGAATATGCAGCCTCGGTCTGGGTACGGGGCACCGGCTCCCGCAAGGCGGTGCTGTCCGTCGCGGGCACCGGCGTCAAGGGCCGAGAAGGTGACGGACGTTCGGGTCCGGTGGCCGCCGCCTGGACGGATTCCTCGCCACTGCGCTGTGTTCTGGGTAACGGCCGTCGCAGGGGCACGATGTTCCAGCGCATGCGCGTGCTGTTCACTGTCACCGGCACCGCGCGTGCCGCGGTGACACTCACCCTGCGCGCCGACCAGGCCGCCGCCGGCAACACGGTGGACTTCGCGGACGTGCGGCTCGTACGCCTGCCAGGTGCTGACCCCGAGTTCGGCGAGCACTGGCACACGGAGGACTTCGAGCACGTCGATGAGGGCCTCGGCCCCTTCGTGCCCGCCTCCGGCGACGGTGAACGCAGCCACCTCTCGGAGACCCACAAGGGCTACACACGCGACACGATCAGCGGTCGCTACTCGCTCAAGACACTCAGCGAGACCGCGGGCATCGTCTACCGGACCCTGCCGCAGACTCTCCGTTTCCTGCCGAACCGCACCTACCGCGTCACGTTCGACTACCAGGCTGACCCCGGCTCGGACTACCGTGTCGTGCTCGGCCGGGACGGGGGTGCCCAGATCGACGAGGAGAAGCTGCTGCCGACGACGGACCGCAAACTCGACACACTGCCCCTGGCGGGGGACCCCATGCCTCCTGGGTGGAACGACAGACTGCCGCCCCAGAATCCGGCGTCGCACCGGACTTATGTACGCACCTTCCGCTCGGGCCCGGCCTCTGATGGGGACGTATGGCTAGGTATCAAGAGGGTCGCCGGCGACGCATTTGTCCTGGACAACCTCACAGTCGACGATCTCGGTGCAGCATGATCGTCGCCGACCGCTTCCGCTCTGCGAACAGCCCCCGTACGGACGGCCAGTTCGGACTCCGCTTGTCCGGGCCACCGCCGTGAGGGGGGGTGCCCCTATCTGTTTCGTCAAGCCTGGCGGGGCTGGTTTGTAGGGGTTGGTCCTGGTTTTCGGGAACGTCCCGCGAAGCGGGATGTTCCCGGCGGATCGGGTGTC
>NZ_JBVJWD010000094.1:0-14952 GCF_055602785.1 Streptomyces sp. NPDC037301 | reverse complement strand
AGATCGGGGCGTACCCCCAGCGACTCCACCAGCCGGAACAGCGCCGTCTCGATGGCGAACAGGGCGGGCTGGGCGTACTCCGTACGGTCCAGCAGCACCGCCAGGTCCGAACCCTCCTGAGCGAAGAGCACCTCCTTCAGGGGGTGATCCAGCAGGGGGTCCAGGTGACCGCACACCTCGTCCAGGGCTGCCGCGAACACCGGAAAAGCCGCGGCGAGTTCGCGTCCCATACCGGGACGCTGGGCACCTTGTCCGGTGAACAGGAACGCCAGCCGCCCCTCTCCCTCCGTGCCCCGCACGACACCCGCCTCCTCGCCGGCCTCCAGTGCCCGTAGCCCGGACAGCAACTGCCCACGCTCCGCTCCGGTGACCACCGCACGACGCTCCAGCTGCGCACGGGACGTGGCCAGGGCCAGGGCCACATCCACCGGATGAGGGGCCTTTGCCCCTTCCAGCAGGCCCACCAGACCGGCCGCCTGTGCCCGCAGCGCACCCTCACTCCGCGCGCTGAGCACCAGTGGCAGCGTCGGCTGAGCGGCATCCTGACGCTCCGGGGCCGCCTCCTCCTGGGGCGCCTCTTCGATGATCACGTGCGCGTTCGTCCCGCTGATCCCGAACGACGAGACTCCCGCCCGGCGCGGCCGCTCACTGTCCCAGGCCACCGCCTCGGTCAGCAGCTCCACCCGCCCCACCGTCCAGTCCACCTTCGACGACGGCTCATCCACATGCAACGTCTTGGGCAGTACGCCATGACGCATCGCCATGACCATCTTGATGATCCCGGCCACACCCGCCGCAGCCTGTGTATGACCCAGATTCGACTTCACCGATCCAAGCCACAATGGGCCCTGGTCCGAGCGGTTCTGACCGTACGTCGCCAGCAGCGCCTGCGCCTCGATCGGGTCGCCGAGCTTCGTACCCGTACCGTGCGCCTCCACCGCGTCCACGTCAGCCGGACGCAGCCGCGCGTTTGTCAGTGCCTGCAGGATCACCCGCTGCTGCGACGGGCCGTTCGGCGCCGTCAGACTGCTACTGGCCCCGTCCTGGTTGACCGCGCTGCCCCGTACCACTCCCAGCACCCGGTGGCCGTTGCGCTGGGCGTCGGAGAGCCGCTCCACCAACAGCACACCCACACCCTCGCCCCACCCGGTGCCGTCCGCGGCTTCGGCGAAGGCCTTGCAGCGGCCGTCGACCGCGAGCCCGCGCTGCCGGCTGAACTCGGTGAAGGTGTCGGGCGTCGACATCACCGTCACACCGCCGGCCAGGGCCAGCGAGCATTCGCCGTTGCGCAGCGCCTGTACCGCCCAGTGCAGCGCCACCAGCGACGACGAGCACGCCGTGTCCACCGTCACCGCCGGGCCTTCCAGCCCCAGGGCGTAGGAGACGCGGCCCGACACGACGCTGCCTGAATTGCCGTTGCCGATGTACCCGTCCACCTCGTCCGGAATGCTGGACAGGCGCGAGGCGTAGTCGTGGTACATCACTCCGGCGAAGACACCGGTCCGACTGCCGCGCAGTGCGTGCGGGTCGAGCCCGGCGCGCTCCAGTGCTTCCCAGGAGGCCTCCAGGAGCAGCCGCTGCTGCGGGTCCATCGCCAGCGCCTCGCGCGGGCCGATGCCGAAGAACTCGGCGTCGAAGTCGGCCGCGTCGTGCAGGAATCCGCCCTCACGGGCATAGGTCTTGCCGGGCTGGTCCGGGTCGGGGTCATACAGTCCCTCGATGTCCCAGCCACGCCCGGCGGGAAATCCGGAGATTCCGTCCCGGCCGCTTTCCAGTAGTTGCCACAGCTCCTCGGGAGATGTGACGCCACCCGGATAGCGGCAGCTCATGCCGACGATCGCGATGGGCTCGTGTTCCCTGCGCTCGGCTTCGCGCAACTGCCGGCGTGCTTCCCGAAGATCGGCCGTCGCTCGCTTGAGGTAGTCGAGAAGCTTCTTCTCGCTTTCCACCCAAGAACCCCCTGAACCCGTTCGGATTGTCCATCCGAACGCTACGGGCGGCCCTCATCCGCCGACCACCCATAGCCCCCCCTAGCCACCCCTACTAGCGGTCGCCGACAGGGGCCCCTACGCAAATACCGAAGTTATGGGCACTCTTAAGAATCACTTGGTGAACCACCATATCCAGGGGTCGGCGAAGAAGTTCTTCAACTAAGGGCTCATAGGGGGGGCTAGGGGTCTGCCCGGCTACCTCGCTGCTATAGCGTTCTTCCCGTTGAAGGCTGCGAAACATTGACCTGGGGTGGGAAGATGCCCGCGACACCGACCGCCAAAGGAACCGCCCCCTTCGGCGATTACAAGACCTGGTACCGCGTCACCGGGGATCTCCGCTGCGGACTGCCGCCCGTCGTCGTACTGCACGGTGGTCCCGGCAGCACGCACGACTACCTGCTGAGCATGACGGCCCTGGCGGAGGCCGGCCGGCCGGTAGTCCACTACGACCAGCTGGGGAACGGCGGGTCGACGCGGCTGCCGGACAACGGGGCGGACTTCTGGACCGTCCAGCTCTTCCGGGACGAACTCGACAACCTGTTGCGGCACCTCGGGGTGACCGACAACTACATTCTGTTCGGCCACTCATGGGGCGGGATGCTGGCCGCGGCCCATGCCTCCGACCGACCGGCCGGACTACGCGGCCTGGTGATCGCCAACTCACCGGCGTCGATGCCGCTGTGGCTCCAGGAGATGAAGGTGCTCAGGGAGCAGCTTCCGCCAGAGGTGCAGGAGACGCTGCTCCAGCACGAGGCCGCAGGCACCACGGACACCGACGAATACTTCGCGGCCATGCGGGTCTTCTACGACCGTCATGTGTGCCGCGTCCTTCCGTGGCCCCGGGACTATCTGGCCACCTTCATGGAGATCAATGACGATCCGACCGTCTACCACGCCATGAACGGGCCCAATGAATTCCATGTCATCGGGACACTCAAGGACTGGTCGGTCGAAGACCGGCTGCCGCACATCGAAGTACCGACCCTATTGATCAGCGGGCGTTACGACGAGGCCACACCGGCCACCGTCCGACCCTATTTCGAGCGCATACCGAAAGTACGCTGGGAAACATTCGAGGAATCCAGTCACATGCCGCACATCGAAGAGCCCGAGCGTTTCACCTCGGTCATGGTCGGTTTTCTCAAGGAACTCGAAGAAAACCAAGAACTCAACAACTTGAAGGATGAGGCACGCGGGTGACCACTGCTCAGGAGGTTCGTGCATATCCGTTCAGCGAGCCGGACCGGCTCATACTCGACCCCATGTACGCGAAGCTGCGTACGGAGGAACCGCTGAGCCGGGTGCAGTTCCCGATCGGCGAACCCGCCTGGCTGGCCACGCGCTACCAGGACGTACGCACCGTCCTGGCCGACCCCCGCTTCAGCCGGGCGATGGCCAGGACGCGCAATCAGCCGCGCACCCACCCCGGCGAGCACCTGGACGACGGTCTGGTCGGCATGGACGCACCGGACCACGCCCGGCTTCGCAAGCTGGTCGCCAAGGCGTTCACCGGGCGCCGCGTGGAGCTGATGCGCGCGGACACCCAGCGGATCGTGGACGGCCTGGCCGACACGATGGTCGAGCAGGGCGGCCCCTTCGAGATGGTGGAGAACTTCGCCGTCCCCGTGCCGGTGACAGTGATCTCCGAGATGCTGGGTGTGCCGGCGGCGGACCGCCCCAAGCTGCGCGTCTGGTCCGAGGCGATGGTCTCCACGACGGCGCTGCCGTGGGAAGAGATGGAGCGCAACGCCAAGGAACTGTTCGCCTACATCGGCGAGCTGGTCGCGGAGCGGCGGCGCAATCCCACCGAGGACCTGCTCGGCGCGCTGGTCAAGACGCGTGACGAGGACGGCGACCGGCTGAGCGAGGAGGAGTTGGTCATGCATGTGACCGGTGGCCTGCTCATCACCGGCACCGAGACGACCGCCTCGCAGATCCCCAACTTCCTCTACGCACTGCTCAGCCAGCGCGACCAGTGGGAACTGCTCTGCGCGAAGCCGGAGTTGGTGCCTCAGGCGGTCGAGGAACTGGTGCGCTGGATCCCGCTGAACTACTCCGCGATGTTCGCCAGGTACGCCCTGGAGGACGTACGGTTCGGTGATGTCACGGTGAAGGCCGGTGAACCGGTGCTTGGTTCGGTGGCCTCGGCCAACCGCGACCCCGAGATCTTCGAGGACCCCGAGCGGCTCGACGTGACCCGCGAGAACAATCCGCACATCGGCTTCGGTCACGGACCGCACCACTGTCTGGGCGCCCAGCTGGCCCGGATGGAGCTCCAGAGCGTGCTGAGCACCCTCATCGAGCGCTTCCCCACCCTGGACATCGCCGATGTCGAGGACAGTGTCGTCTGGAAGCAGGGAATGCTGGTGCGCGGTCCGAAGCGGCTGCGAGTGACTTGGTGAGCAGTTGGGCCATCGCCGTCGACCGGACGGCCTGCATCGGCGCCTCGGTGTGCGCCAATTACGCGCCCGGCCACTTCGAGTTGCGGTCCGGCAAGTCCTACCCGCGGGTCGGGACGACGGAACCCGACGAGGCGGCGCTGGACGCCGCGGAGACCTGCCCGGTGTCCGCGATCACGGTGCACGACACCAGCACCGGCGTGCTGCTCGCTCCCGAGGAGTAGCGGTACGGGTACGGGCACCGCTCCCCGTACCCGTCCGCCCTGCCCGCTCCATCACCCCCGCAACTGAACGTCTGTGCCTCCGTATGCCTGTACGTCTCGAAGGGACCGTGCACATGACCACCGCATCCCGGACCGGTACCGCGATGATCTTCCCCGGCATGGGGCCCACCCCCTTCGCGGAGGTCGGGAAGTTCATGGTCATCAACCCCTGCGCCCGGAAGCTGGTCGCCGCCGCCGACCAGGTCCTCGGGTACTCGCTGGTCGACCGCTACCGGCAGACCGAGGGCGACTACAGCGAATACGCCCAGGTCGCGTTCATGGTCAACTCGCTGGCGCTGGCCCAGTGGGCCGGGCACACGCTGGGTGTCGAGGCCGAGCTGTGCACGGGGCCGAGCTTCGGCGAGAAGCCGGCCGCCGCGTTCAGCGGCGCGCTGGACTTCCCCGACGCCGTCCGCGCCACCGCCGGATTCGCGCGCCTGCTGGAGGACTACTTCAGTACGGAGTTCAAGGACCTGGTCACCCACTCCTTCGTGCGGGTGCCCGAGGACAAGCTGCGCGAAGTACTGGCGGAGCTGGACGAACGCGGCGAGACGTACGAGATCTCCTGCTACATCGACGACGACTTCTACATGCTCACGCTGCGCGAGCACAACCTCGAATGGCTGAAGCTCAGGCTGCGTTCACTGGGCGGCCTGTCGCTGTACTCGATGCGGCCGCCGATGCACTGCTCGGCGTTCAAAGGACTGCGCGCCCGCGCCCAGGAAGAGGTCTTCGGGCCTCTGGACTTCGCCGACCCGCGGATCCCGGTCGTCGCGGATCAGGACGGCTCGCTGATCACCACGGGTGAGGGGGTGCGCACCATGCTGCTGGACAGCTGCGTACGCCCGATGCGCTGGCCCGCGGTCGTCGACGCGCTGCGCGAAGCCGGCGTCGGCGTCGTGTGCGTGGCCGGTCAGGACAGTCTCTTCGGCCGGGTACGGCGCACGACGTCCAACTTCGAGGTGGTACCGGTCACACCGCGGGTCGCTCTTCAGCCGAGGCCGCAGCCCGCACGTACCTGAACCGTTCCCCTCTCACCTCTCCCGAAAGGCAATTCACCATGTGGGACCAGAAGTTCGAGGACCTGCTGCGCAGGTTCCTGCCGTTCCTCGGCGCCGACGAGAAGCTCGCCGAGGACACCACGCTGCGCGACCTGGGCCTGGACTCGCTCGGCATCGTCGAGCTGCTCGCGGCGCTGGAGCAGACGTACGACGTGCGGTTCCAGGACGAGGCACTCGGCCAGGAGACGTTCCAGACGCCCGGTGTGCTGTGGAAGGTGCTGTCCGGTCTGGTCGAGGAGCAGGCCGCCTGAGTCCGCGGCACCCGGGACCCACAGGGTCGAGCATCGAAGGAGGAGCAGTGGACGCAGCCGTGGGAGAGGCGCTGCACGGGCGTTTTCTGCGCGGAGTCGACCTGGCGCCGCGCAACGACGCGGTACGGGTCGGGGCCGACTCGGTCACGTACGAGCAGGCGCACGAGCGGGCGCTCGTCTGGGCAGGTGCGCTGCTGCGCGCGGTGCGCAAACCGCCGGGCACCGTGGCGGTGCTGGCGGCGAAGGGAGTCGACGCGTACATCGGCATCCTCGCCGCGCTGTACGCGGGAGCCACCGTCGTGCCGCTGCAACCGGGCTTCCCCCCGGCGCGCACCCGCCGCATGATGCGGGCCGCCCAGGTGTCCGCCGTCATCGCCGACGAGGCCGGCTGGGCGCAGTTGCCGGAGCTGATGGCACCGGGGCCGGACGGCGAGGAGCCGCTCGACACCGGTGGCCCCGACGGCGTACTGCCCGTCCTCGCGCCCGGTTGCGGACCCGGTACGCATCCGGGTGTCGACCGGATCGTCCCGGAAGCGGCCGGCGCGCTGAGCGAGCCGCGCCCGGTGCGGCCGGCCGACGCGGCGTACGTGTTGTTCACCTCCGGGTCGACGGGCCGCCCCAAGGGCGTGCCGATCAGCCACGGAAGTGCCTCGCACTACTTCCGGCTCCAGGACGAGCGCTACGACTTCACGCCGCAGGACGTCTTCTCCCAGACCTTCGACCTCAACTTCGACTGCGCGATGTTCGACCTGTTCTGCGCCTGGGGTGCGGGGGCGACCGCACTGTGGGCGCCGCCCGGTGCGTACCGCGCGATGCCCACCTTCCTGGCCGAGAGCCGTACGACGGTGTGGTTCTCCACGCCCAGCGCGATCCCGCTGGTGCGCCGGCTCGGCGGGCTGGCTCCCGGCGCGCTGTCCGGACTGCGCTGGAGCTTCTTCGCCGGTGAGGCACTGACCTGTCAGGACGCCACCGCCTGGCAGACGGCCGCGCCGCATTCGACGCTGGAGAACCTGTACGGACCGACCGAGCTGACGATCACGATCGCCGCGCACCGGTGGGATCCGGAGCGCTCCCCGGGGATCGCGGTGAACGGTGTGGTGCCGATCGGCCGGGTAAACGACGGACACGACCACCTCCTGCTCGACGAAGGCGGCCAACCCGCCCTCAACGAGGGCGAGTTGTGTGTGACGGGACCTCAGATGACGTGCGGCTACCTGGATCCGGCTGACAACGAAGGCCGCTTCCTGGAGCACGACGAGCGAACCTGGTACCGCACCGGAGACCGGGTCCGGCGAATCGGCGAGGACGGCGAACTCGCCTACTTGGGACGGCTGGACTCGCAGGTGCAGATCGCAGGATGGCGCGTGGAGCTCCCCGAGATCGACCACGCGCTGCGCGGCTGCGAGGGCGTCACCGAGGCGGTCACGGTCGATGTGGCCGGCGCTTCGGGCACCGAACTCGCGGTCTTCTACACCGGTTCGGCCGTGCCCGCCGCCACGTTCGCCCGGCAGCTGCGGGCGGTCCTGCCGCAGGGCATGACGCCCAGGCACTACTGGCGGCTGGACGAGTTGCCGCTCAATTCCAACCGGAAGACCGACCGGGGTGTACTGCGGGGCCGTGCCGAGGCGCGGCTGGGAGGGTCCCGTACCCACAGCGCCCCCGACGCCACCACTGAGACCACCAGCACGTCCAGCAAGCCCAGCACGCCGACGACCTGACAGGAGAAGAGCGTTGGACAGCACTTCCGGCGCGGTGCACGGGGTCCCCGTGCCCGGCCACAGTCATGGCAGCCTTGTCCACACCCTGCTGGACGAGGCCGTCTCCTCCACGCCCTCATCGGCGGCGGTCAGCGACGCCGACGGGCAGTGGAGCTACGCCCGTCTCGACAAGTACAGCCGTGCCTTCGCCGACTGGCTGGAGGCGCAGGGTATCGGACCGGGCGATCGCCTGGTCGTACAGCTGCCGACCAACCGGGAACTGGTCGCCCTGTTCTACGGCGCGTCCCGGCGCGGAGTCGTCTTCGTACCGCTCAACCCGAACATGAAGGCATTCCACCTGCGTTCGGTGCTGGAGAACGCCGAGCCCGCCCTGGTCATCGGCGCCGAGGGACAGCACGAGACGCTCAGCACGGTCACCACGGCCCCCGTCCACCCGTTCGGCGGTGTGTGGAGCGAGGTGGAGAAGATCGCCGACCGGGGCCCGCGGCCGCAGACGGCGGTCGACGTCGCGCCGGACCTGCCCGCGGTCCTCGTCTACACCTCGGGCAGCACCGCCGCCCCGAAGGCGGTGATCTGCCCGCACGCGCAGATCACCTTCGCCACCCGGTCGATGGTCCAGGTGCTCGGCTACCGCCCCGACGACGTGGTGTTCTGCCGCTTCCCGATGTCCTGGGACTACGGCCTGTACAAGGTCCTGATGTGCGCGGTCGGGCGCAGCGAAATCGTGCTGGCCGACGGCGAGTCGGACCTCTGGCTGCTGTCCGCCATCAGGGACAGCGGGGCCACCGTCGTCCCGATCGTGCCGTCGCTGGCCACCATGATCGCCACGCTGGCGCGCCGCTCCGAGAATCCCGCGCCCCTGGTGCGGATGTTCACCAACACCGGTGCCGCGCTGCCCCAGCCGACCATCGAGACGCTGCGCGACGCGTTTCCCGGTGTGCGCGTGGTCCGCCAGTTCGGGCAGACCGAGTGCAAGCGCGTCTCCATCATGCCGCCGGAGCAGGACCGCGAGCGGCCCGACTCGGTCGGTCTGCCGCTGCCCGGCACCCGGGTCCTCATTTTGGGCGAGGACGGCGAGCCCGTGCCCGCCGGGGAGTCCGGCGAGATCGTCGCCGCGGGCCCGCACGTAATGCCCGGGTACTGGCGTAATCCGGAGGTGAGCGCCCGCAACTTCCGCCGCCACGAGCCCTCCGGAGAGCTGCGGCTGCACACCGGGGACTACGGCTCTCTCGACGAGGACGGCTATCTGTACTTCCAGGGCCGCCGCGACGACATGTTCAAGCGCAAGGGCATCCGCATGAGCACCATCGAGATCGAGGCCGCCGCCATGGACATTCCCGGCGTGCGGCAGGCGGCGGTGCTGCCGCCCTCGGACCGGCACGACCTGGCGCTGTTCGTGGAGTCCGATCTCGCGCCACACGCGATCCTGCGCGAGCTGGCGGGCCGGCTGGAGCGGCAGAAGGTTCCCGCGACCTGTCGGGTACTCAGCGATTTCCCCCTCACCCTGCACGGCAAGAACGAGAAGAAGCGGCTCGCCGAGCTGCTCGACGGGAGCGATCAGTGACTCGGTACACCGAGCTGGCCGAGCGGTACGGCACTCCGCTGTACGTGTACGACCTGGACCGGGTCGCCGCGGCGCGGCAGGACCTGTTCGACGCTCTGCCTGAACCGTTCAGTCTGTTCAGCGCGGTCAAGGCCAATCCGCACCCGGAGGTGCTGCGCGCCCTTGGCGCGGGCGACGGGCGCGTCTGCCGGGCCGAGATCAGCTCGCTGGGCGAGCTGGGCGCCGCACTGGAGGCCGGGTTCGATCCGGCGGAGATCCTTTACACCGGTCCTGGCAAGACGGACGGCGAGCTGGTCGACGCCATCGGCGCCGGGGTGCGGCTGTTCTCGGTGGAGTCCCTCACCGACCTGGAGCACGTGGGCGCCGCCGCCGGTGTCCAGGGGGTGGTGGCCGACTGTCTGCTGCGCATCAACAGCGCCTCGGCCAGCGCCACCACCAGCATCCGCATGACCGGCACGCCCTCGCAGTTCGGCATCGACACCGAGACGCTGGGCGAGGTGCTGCCCAAAATGCGCGCGGTGCCCGGCACCCGGGTCGCGGGTGCGCATTTCTTCCCGCTCAGCAATGCCAAGGACGAGGACAGCCTGGTCGGGGAGTTCCGGCACACGTTGTCGGTCGCCGCCGATCTTGAGCGCGAACACGGGTTGCCGCTGCGGTTCCTCGACATCGGCGGCGGGTTCGCCGCACCGTACGCCGTGCCCGGTGAGCGCCCGGTGTACGAGAAGCTGCGCGAGCGGCTGGAGACCACGCTGGACGAGCTGTTCCCCGACTGGCGCCGAGGCACACCGCACCTCGCCTGCGAGTCCGGCCGCTATCTGGTGGGCGACAGCGGTGTGCTGCTGACCCGGGTGATCAACATCAAGGAGAGCCGCGGCCGTACGTTCGTCATCCTGGACGCCGGCATCAACACCTTCGGCGGGATGTCGGGCCTGGGCCGGCTGCTGCCTGTGGCGGTCCAGCCGGAGGGTCCCGAGCAGGCCGCGGAGATCGAGGACGGCACAGGGCTGAGCGCCAGTCTGGTCGGTCCGCTGTGCACGCCGGGCGATGTGCTCGGCCGGCAGGTGGAGCTGCCGAATCTGCGCGTCGGCGACATCCTCACCATCCCTAACGCCGGGGCGTACGGCCCCACCGCGAGCCTCCTGATGTTCCTGGGCCGGCCCGCTCCCGCCGAGGTGCTGGTGCGCGGTGGTGAGGTGGTGTCCGCGTCCCGGCTGGAGCACAGCCGGGTCCCGCTGACACCGCTGGCCCCGTCGGCCCCGTTGGAAGGCCCGGCACCGGTCGGTGGAGGGCGGGCATGACCCTACTCGCGCGGCAGCTGACAGGACCGGGACCGGCGGGCACCGAGGCGAACACGGCAGCGGTGGCCACGGCGCGACGCCGGCAGACGGTCCTGGTCAGCGGGCTGGCTTCCGACTCGCACACCTGGAATCTGGTGTTCATGCAGCTGCTGATCGAGGAGCAGGGGTACGACGTGGTGAATCTGGGCCCGTGCGTCCCGGACGAGCTGCTCGTACAGGAATGCCTGGAGCGCGCGCCGGCCATGCTCGTACTGAGCAGCGTCAACGGTCACGGCGCCCAGGACGGTCTGCGCGTCATCAGGAAGCTCCGCGACGAGCGTGGACTGGCGCAGCTGCCCGCGGTGATCGGTGGGAAGCTCGGCATCTCCGGCGGCGAGGGCGCTGGGCTCGTGGCGGAACTGGTCGCCGCGGGCTTCGACAGTGTCTTCGAGGACGGCGCGCAGGAGATCGCGGCCTTCCAACGCTTCATCGGTGGCATACCGCAGAGAGCGCTGTCGTGAACGACCGCTTCGCTGCGGCGCCGGAGAACGGTCCGGCCCGGCGAGGCGCCGGCAAGGCCGGTGCCGAGCCGAAAGTTGCCGCGACGGCCGGTACGGAGCCGAGCCTGGCACCGGACGGCACGCCCGGCGGTGCCACGCTGGACGGCGCCGTGTCCGGGAACGTCCCGTTGGACGGAGCCCCAACGAGCGTTGTCCCGCAGGGTGGCTCCCCGGCAAGCGGTTCCGTGTCCGGCGGGGACCCGGCAGTCCGTGCTGTCGCCGGCAGTACGGGGGGTACGTCCGTGCCCGGCGTCATCCCGGCGCGCACCCGGCCCGTGGACCCGCCCGGTTCGGCCGTGCGGGCGGTCGGCGCTCCGGATTCCCCGGTCGGCGACTTCGGCGCGTTCGTGCGCCGCTCGCACCGGGCCGGCCGACTCGTCGTGCAGCCCCGCATGGGGTTCGGCGACCCAGCGACCATGCGCGAAGGGCTGCTCGCCACCCGGCGTGCCGACGCCACCACCGTCGGCACCCTCACCCTGGACAGCTACACCCGGGTCGGGGACCTCGCCGCGATCGAGACGGCGCTGCGGGAAGGCATCGGCCTCAACGGCTTCCCCATTGTCAGTTACGACGTCGAGACCACCCGTTCGGTACTGCGCAACGTGCGCTCCGACGACTTCCCGGTGCAGGTCAGGCACGGCTCCGCGGTGCCGTTCGACATCTTCGTCGCCCTGATGCGGGCCGGGCTCAGCGCCACCGAGGGCGGCCCGGTCTCATACTGCCTGCCGTACGGCCGTACCCCGCTCGACGAGTCGATGCACAACTGGGAGCGCAGCGGCACCCTGTTCGCACAGCTTCGCGAGTGGGGCGCCAATCCCCACATGGAGACCTTCGGCGGCTGCATGCTGGGCCAGCTGTGCCCGCCGAGCATGCTTGTCGCCGTCAGCGTCCTGGAGGCGCTGTTCTTCCACCGTCTCGGGATCGGCGACCTGTCCGTCAGCTACGCCCAGCAGACCAATGGCGCGCAGGACCGCGAGGCGGTGCTCGCGCTCCGCAGGCTGTGCGCGGAGCTGCTGCCGGACGCCGACTGGCACGTAGTGATCTACGCCTACATGGGTGTGTATCCCACGACGCCCGAGGGCTGCTACCGGCTGCTCGGGCAGGCCGCCGAACTCGCGGTCAGCACCGGCTCGGAACGGCTGATCGTCAAGACCGTCGCCGAGTCCCGCCGCATCCCCACCATCGCGGAGAACGTGGCCGCGCTGGAGCACGCCGACCGGGTGGCCCGGACGGCCGAAGCCGTCAAAGGCCCAGGGGCGCCGGCCGCCACGGCCACCGCGGCCGCGGAAGCCGTGACGCAGGATTCGCAGACGTACGCCGAGGCGCGCTCGCTCGTCGACGCGGTGCTGAACAGCCACCCGGACCTGGGCCACGCCCTGCTGCTCGCGTTCAAGCGCGGTTACCTGGACATTCCCTACTGCCTGCATCCGGACAACGCCGGCCGCAGTCGCAGCCACATCGACGGCGACGGCTGGCTGCGCTGGGCCGACACCGGATCGCTGCCCCTTGCCGGCCTGGTGGGCGGCCGCCGGGCCCGTCCCGTCACCTCCTCGGACCTGCTCGAAGCGCTGTCCTTCGTGCAGCGCAGCTACGACCAGCCGTTCCTGTACGGGGACCGGCCGCTGTCCTGACCGCCCGCCGGTCCGGCCCGTTCCCCCGTCCTTCCCCGTCCGTCCCTCCCCGCCTTGTTCCTCGCCCGCGGAATTCTTTTTGGAGTGCACCGAATGACCGAGTCTGAGAACGTTCTTTCCGAGTCCGGTGGCAAGCCGAGGAGCAAGCCGGAGGCGCCACAGTCCGCTCTGGTGCGGCGGCTCACGGGGCTGACCGCGGCCGAGCAGGAACGCGCCGTACTGGAGATCGTGCACGAGCAGACCGTCGCCGCGCTGCGCCGGGCCCGTCCGGAAACGAAGGACGCGGTGGACACCGCACGCCCGTTCCTGGAGCTGGGTTTCGACTCGCTGGCGGCAGTGGACCTGCACACCCGGCTGTCCGCGGCCACCGGTCTGGAACTGCCCATCACAGCGGTCTACGACCACCCCACCCCGGTCGAACTGAGCCGCTTCGTACGCACCAAGGCCCTCGGCCTGACCCCCGAGCCCGTCGACGCGGCCATCCGGCAGACATCGGGGGACGACGACGACCCCATCGCGATCATCGGCATCGGCTGCCACTACCCCGGCGGTGTCAACTCTCCCGAGGAATTCTGGGCGTTGATGGCCGAGGGCCGTGAGGTACTCTCGGACTTCCCCACCGACCGCGGCTGGGACGTTCCCGGCATGTTCGACCCGGACCCGGACCAGCCCGGCAAGTCGTACGTCGACAAGGGCGGCTTTCTGGCGAACGCGGCCGATTTCGACGCGGACTTCTTCAAGATCAGCCCCCGCGAGGCGCTGGCGATGGACCCGCAGCAACGCCTGATCCTGGAAACCTCCTGGGAAGCACTGGAGCGCGCCGGGATCAACCCGGCCTCACTCCGGGGCAGCCGGACCGGTGTCTTCTTCGGCGCCGAGGTGCATGAGTACGGCACCCGGGTGCACCAGGCCCCGCTGGGCCTCGACGGCTACCTGATGACCGGCAACGCGCCCAGCGTCGCGTCCGGCCGCGTCTCGTACACCCTGGGTCTGGAAGGCCCGGCCGTGACGGTGGACACGGCATGCTCAGGCTCGCTGGTCTCCATGCACCTGGCGGCCCAGTCGCTGCGCAACGGCGAGTGCTCACTCGCCCTGGTCGGCGGCGTCGCCGTCATGGGCAGCCCCGGCATGTTCACCGCGTTCAGCCGGCAGCGCGGTCTTGCGGCCGACGGCCGCTGCAAGGCCTTCGCCGAAGCCGCGGACGGCACCGGATTCGCTGAGGGCGCCGGAGTGTTCGTGGTGGAGCGCCTGTCGGACGCACGGCGCAACGGTCACCGGGTGATGGCAGTACTGCGCGGCAGCGCGGTCAACCAGGACGGCGCCAGCAACGGCCTCACCGCGCCGAACGGCCCGTCGCAGCAGCGGCTGATCCTGCAGGCCCTGGCCAACGCGGGACTGAGCCCGGCCGATGTGGACGCGGTCGACGCGCACGGTACGGGAACGAAGCTCGGCGACCCGATCGAGGCCCAGGCGATCCTGGCGACGTACGGTCAGCAACGGTCCGCCGACCGGCCGTTGCGACTCGGCTCGGCCAAGTCCAACCTCGGGCACACGCAGGCCGCCGGCGGCGCGGCCAGCGTGATCAAAATGGTGCTGGCCATGCAGTACGGCATGCTGCCCAAGACGCTGCACGTGGATGCTCCGAGCCATCACGTCGACTGGTCGGCAGGTGAGGTGGAACTGCTCACCGAGGCCATGCCGTGGGACGCCCCGGGCGGACGGCCGCGCCGGGCGGGCATCTCCGCGTTCGGTATCAGCGGTACGAACGCGCACGTGATCATCGAAGAGGCACCGCAGGAGCAGGCGGCGCAGACCCCGGAGCGTCAGGACTCCACGGACCCGGCAGCGCTGCCGCTGGTTCTCAGCGCCCGTACGAGCGACGCACTCAGCGCGCAGGCGGCGGGGCTGTTGGGCCTGATGGAGCGTGCGGATGCTCCGGATCCGGTGGATGTGGGTGTCGCGCTGGCGACGACGCGCGCGGAACTGGACCACCGTGCGGTGGTGACGGGCGCCGGGCGCGACGAGCTGATCGCAGGGCTACGAGCACTGGCCGAAGGCAGTGAGAGCACGTCAGAGGTCGTGCGGGGAGAAGTGGTTGACGGTCGGCTGGCGTTCCTGTTCACGGGGCAGGGTGCGCAGCGGGTCGGTATGGGCCGTGAACTGGCCGCCGTCTTCCCGGTGTTCGCGAACGCGCTGGACGAGGCGTGCGGTCATCTCGACCTTCAGCTCGAACGGCC
>NZ_JBVJWD010000093.1:3978-15863 GCF_055602785.1 Streptomyces sp. NPDC037301 | reverse complement strand
CCCGCGGAGCGGGATATGCCCCGGCAAGCCGGGGCATAGAGCGCCGAATTGCGCAAGCGCAATTCGAATTCCAGCGCAAGCGCTGGAATGGAATTCCGTAAACGGAATTCCGGACGGAATGCAATTCGCGCAAGCGCGAATTGGAGGCGACCGCGCAAGCGCGATCACCGGGGCTGGCTACGGGGGAGGTGCATCACGCGCGGGACTGTGTAGGGCTTGGGAATCCCAGCCACCACCCCCGCAACGACCGTGACGGATCGTCGGGTCGCATGGGTGCCGGCCCCCACCGCAGTGACGGGTTCCGCTGCGCTCCACCCTGACCCCTCCCCACTCCCGAGCTTGCCCGCTCACGTTCACTAATACCCCGCCAGCATACACGCCAACTCGCCACCGTGGGGCGGAATCCGATGGGACGTCATGCGCGAGGGTGAACACGCGCTGTGGATGATGCATCAGGCGCGTGCACTGTGTAGCGTTTGGGTCCTGGCCGCGCCACCCCCGCCCGGCCAATAAACTACCGGTTGAATTCAGCATTGCGCGGCCCGAAATGGCTCAGCCACGGAAAGGAAGCTCAGATATGGGACCGGTTGAATTCAACGTGCGGAGGTACCGGAGCCGTCCGGCCCCCCCCAGGGCCGGACGGCGGAACCGCCCACCGGCACCGGCCACGCTTCCCGGTTTTTGATCGTCACGGTCGGCACCACCCGAGACTCAGAGCCGCTGCTGCCGTCCACGACTCGCACTGGGGCGCGGCGCCGCACGCGAAGCCGCCTCAGCCACAACGGGATCCGGCCCGCGCGGTGTCCGAGGACATCAGATAGGAGAGAGTCAGCGTTTCTGCTGGTCACAGCCTTGTGGGTGGGGGCGCAGTGTCGCCTCAGCGGGGACATTCGAACCCCGTGGTGTCCCCGCTGAGTAGACACAGAGCGGCCGAAAGGTCAGAAGAACTGACCTTAGACCCCGCAAAGAGGTCGGGATTCCTGACCTCTCGCGCTTCCTGTGTCACCTTCAGCGTTCCGCACGAAACGCTGCCTTGTTCATCCCAACCCCCGGGGAGAGATGTCACCCCAGGGGTGACACACGACGCGCCAGGGGTCAGAAATGCCGACCTGTAGGTCAGGAGTGCTGACCTACTGCTACCTTGCTGTCGCCTGGGATCTTGAAGTGTGGAGAGTCGTCCGTGTCTGATTCGTCGAGTCGCCGTCGTGCCCCGAAGCCTGCGCGTCAGCCCGGCCTCGATCCTGACAACCCGTTGACCGCTTTCGGCTCGCGCCTGCGCAGCATCAAGGACCTGGATGACCTGGCACGGCAGTACCCCGACCGGGACATCAACGTCGGCCGCAAGCGCCAGAAGCTGGAGTTCTACTCCAGCGACGACCGGCCGAACGCCTTCGCGATGGCGAGCCTGGAATTCCTGCTGGTCATCGCGCAGTACTACCGCGAGGCGTTGCCCCTGCGGCTGATCCTGCTGCTGATCGCCGGGCAACGGGCTGGCGGACAGATTCCGCTCACTCAGGACGACATGGCGGCCATTTTGGACGTGCCGCGGCAAAAGGTGAACCCGGCGCTCCAGGACGTCATGGAGCACGGGATCGTGCTGAAGCGGCGGCCCGGCGTTTACCAGTTCAACCCGCCTTACTCGTACGTCGCGGCCGAACTGGTCCGTGGCGTCGAAGGCCGCACGGAGTATGTTCAGATCGATCAGCAGGACGCATTGGAAGAGCTGCGGGCGGGAAGTCTGCCGGAGCTGGTGCGCTATCCATCGCTGCAGCACATGCGCGAGGCAATCGAGGAACTGCGCAAGGAGCGGGCCGCGAAGCGTCGGGACCGACGCAAGCGGTTCGATGCACAGACGGAGAAGGAGCAGGGACAGTGAGCAGGGGAATGCTGTTGTTCACGCCGGTCAACGCCGAAGGGGTCGTTGCGGCCCTGGACCTGCCTCAGACTGCGTACCGTGTGCTGTTCGCACTGCGCTCTCGCAGCGAGTCCGGTGGCCGGGTCGAGATGGGCCAGAACCAGATGGCGGCCTTGCTGGGCCTGAGCCGCCCCAGCGTCACGTCCGGCCTCCGCGAACTGATACTCGCTCGCCTGGTCACCAAGCAGCGCAACGGCGTCTACCGTATCAACGCGATGCTCGCCGGCTACGAGTCGACTGCCGCGGCGCAGCGCGCCATCGATGACATGGACGTCGACGACCGGCTGGACGACCCGGACTTCGTCGCCCGGTACCACCAGGCCGTCGAGGACTACCGCGAACAGCTCGCCCTCGAACGCCGCAAGAAGCTCCGCGTTGCCTGACCCTGGTCGTTGAACGTACGGCGCTGTACCCCCGGTTGCAGCGCCGCTTCCATGCTCAGGACCGAGGCACCACGGACACGAAAAGGTGGCAGCAGCGCCACGGAACTCAGCCGAGGGTCAGGCCGGCCTGACCGTGCAGCTACGCGGCCGGACCCGCGCGCAAGTGATCCCGACTGGGCGACGGGTCGGTGTGCGAGCGCGCGATCAACTCCGCGATCTCGACGGTGCGGTCGGAGACGGCCAACCCACAGGTGAGCACGCTAGTGGTGTGTCGCCAGCGGCGTAATTGTCCAAACAGGGTGGGCCAACTCGTTCAAGCAGGGCTGGACAACCTGGTGCACACCGTTCCCCTCCGGGGGAAACCGCAGCTCAGCGGTGCGCAGCGAGGGCGGCCTGAGCTGAACGGTCCGGCTACGAGGCGTGATCAGGCCGCGAAGCCCTGAATCAGTTCTTCCAGCGTGGCGCTGACCTCTTCCGGTTCAGCGAGTATGGCCAGATGATGGGCCCTGCGGCGCCTGACGCGCCATCCTTCGCGCTCGGCCTGGCTGGCTTCAGCCGAGTACGCATTGCTCAGTTGCAGGTAGGCGCTGTGAGCGGGAGGAGGAGCTGGGCATTCAGGAGCAGGCTCGTCGAAGTAGGCCAGGGGGACACGGGGGAGTTCTTCGCAAAAGCGCCCCCGCAGAGTGGGGTCGGGCAGGAGTTCCTCGATGGTGCCTGGCGGGAACCATTCGTTCCAGGGCGGCAACATTCCCTGCCTGGTAAGCCTCCGCAGCTGATCCCGCATTTCGGTAGGCACTGTGTCGAACCAGGCGCGGCCCGGATGCGGCAGCAATGCGTCGACGAAGACCATGCCGACGACCGTGGCCGCCGTCGCATGAGCGACCGCGGGCAGCAGAGCGCCGGCGCCGCTGTGACCGACGAGAACGATCCGCCCGTCGGCTCGCCGAGCGATGTCATCGGCGACGGTGACGGCAAGCCTCGCGTAGTACGGTCCAGCATCCGCTAACACCCCTCCCAGGGAGGGCACGACCGTCATGTGCCCGCGCGCGCGTAGCAGCCGCGCGACTGATTGCCATGTCAAAGCGCCTACGAGCGGGCTGTGTACCAAGACCAGGTTCGGATGTCCTCGCATGACACCTCATTCTCGATCACCAGGGAGCCGTTCGGGGCTCACGGACAAGACAAGCACCTCGGCTCGCCATCGGCCGTGGCGCTGTGCGGCGAGGAGATAGGGGAACCGTGTTGTTCTGGTTCTCCAAAACAACCGGCTGCTGCTCCGGCGAGTGCGTACATCGTTCCCCTGGAGGGGAAACGTGCAGCGAGCAGCACGGGCGCTGGCGCTGTATGCAGCAGCCGTGCATAGATCTCGCGTGGAACATCACGGAACTGCGATGTTATGCAGCCGCCACTGCCGTACTGCTGCCCTCAGAGCAGCGGCGTTGGGGCCGGCCGGGGCAGGCCTGCTATCCGTGCAGCAGCCGTGTGCCGCCTGGCCCATGCAAATGCTGCGCTGCACCCACGACACCACCGTGCTGCCACTGACGACCACTACCGCTATGCAGATATCCGCCGCCTTGGGGCGAGTAATTGTCAAGACTTGTGGATGGCCGCTCGACGGTTGTCCCGATCACGGAGGACGTGACCGCCGCGATCTGACGGGCTGTGACTCGTTTTTCGCCGCTGCAACGGCTGCCCCTGCGGTGATCGAAATTGGATCGTCTGCGGCTCGTGGTCAGCCGTAGGGTGCGGCAATGGACTGGAACGCCTGGCATGGCAAGTACGACGTAGCGGACTCCTGGATGGCACGGAGGCTGCGGACCGTTCAATCGCAGACCCGGGCTGCCCTGGACGATGCCCCGGCCGGGCCGCTGAAGGTGATCAGCTTGTGCGCCGGGGACGGTCGTGACCTCCTCCACGTCCTGTCTGATCATCCGCGCCGCCACGAGGTGCGGGCGCGGCTTGTCGAGTTGGACGCCTGCAACACCGCCGCGGCTTCGGAGACGGCCCGCCTGGCAAAGCTGGACCAGGTCGAGGTAGTGACGGGCGACGCCTCCCTCATCGACCAGTACCGGGACATGACCCCCGCGGACCTCGTTCTGGTCTGCGGTGTCTTCGGAAACATCACCGACAGCGACATCGAGGGCACCATCGGCGCCTGCAACCAGTTGTGCAAGACCGGTGGCAGCGTCATCTGGACTCGCAACCGTGCCGCCCCCGACCGAGTGCCCATGATCTGCGATTGGTTCGGCGAGCAGGGTTTCGAACTGCAGTGGCTGTCCGAACCGGGTGCTGGCTACGGGGTCGGTGTGCACCGGTTCACCGGCACGCCTCGACCCCTGCACACCGGCACCCGGCTGTTCGAGTTCGTGGGCTACGACGTGCTCCGTCGGCGCGAGACTGCACAATCCGGCTGACCTCTGTCATGGCAGCCCCACTCCTGTCTGAGTAATTGCCCTATCCCGGCCAGCCGCCACAAGATCAGGCAGCGCCCCGCGAACCTTCGACCAGGACGCCACTCTCGAACCGGGCGCCCGTGCGCACGAGGTGGGCTCCGGTGATCGCCCGCCAGCGGGCCTGGGCGGACTCGACGAGTTTGAACACCATCGCGAGGGCTGCGGCGGGGCTGCCGGCGCCGCGGGTGACCTTGGTGCGGAGCTTGACGGTGGAGAAGGTCGACTCGATGGGGTTCGTGGTCCGCAGGTGGATCCAGTGCTCGGCCGGGAAGTCGTAAAACGCCAGCAGCTCGTCGCGGTCGTCGGTGATCTTCGCGACGGCCTTGGGGAACTTGGCGCCGTATGTCTTCGCGAAAGCCTCGATCGCCTTAAGAACGCGAAGCAGCGCTGAACTGACGCAGCGCACTGCACACCACGGAGCCCTGGGATGTCTGGTGATATCCCAGGGCTCGGTGGTGGCTCCACCACGTCGGTGGCGAGGCGACGGGTGATCAGCTCCGCGACGTCGCCCGTACGGCCGGAGACGGCGATCAGTGCCCGCTGGGACAGGCCGTAGTCGAGCGCGGCCGCGGCGGTGTCTCGCGAGACGGATCGGTGCTGGCGGCGACGGCGCCGTGGATCGCGGCCAGGGCGCGGGCGACGTCCAGGAGCCGGTACGCCTGGGCACGGCTGAACTCCGCGGCGCAGTACGCCTTGGTCTCCGCCGCGCTTGAGTCTCGTCGGCAGGCGGCGAGGCCACGCTGAGCGACCCGCCCCGGTCGCCGACCGCAGGGCCGGAGAATATGGAGCGGTGAATACTGTGCTGGCGGAGGCTCTCTCCGCCGTCCTTCTTGCGGTGGTGCTGGCGTGCGCGGTCATCCGCCCGTGGGGCTGGCCGGAGGCAGTCGTCGCCGTCCCGGCCGCCGGTGTCGTCATTGCCACCGGGGCGATCTCGCTGGACCACGTGGCTGCCGAGGCTGCCCGGCTGGGGCCGGTGATCGGCTTCCTGGCGGCCGTGCTCGTCCTGGCTCAGTTGTGCGACGACGAGGGACTGTTCCACGCGTGCGGGGCGTGGATGGCCCGCACCGCGGCGGGACGGCCGCGCCGCCTCCTGGTGCAGGTGTTCGCCCTGGCCTCGGTGATCACTGCGGTGCTCAGCCTGGACGCGACCATCGTGCTGCTGACCCCGGTGGTGTTCGCCACCGCCGCTCGGCTGGGAGCCCGGTCCCGACCACACGTGTACGCGTGCACCCACCTGTCGAACACCGCGTCGCTGCTGCTCCCGGTCTCGAACCTGACCAACCTTCTGGCGTTCGCGGCCAGTGGGCTGAGCTTCACCCGGTTCGCCGCCCTGATGGCCCTGCCCTGGCTGGTGGCCATCACCGCTGAGTACGTCGTGTTCCGCCGGTTCTTCGCCACCGACCTGGACGCCGGCGCCACGGCCCCGGCCATCGCCCAGCCGCCGCGCGAGGTGCCGGTGTTTGCCCTGGCCACGGTGGCGTGCACCCTGGCTGGTTTCGTGGTTATCTCCGCGCTCGGGATCAACCCCGCCTGGGCAGCGTTCGCGGGCGCAGCCGTCCTCGCGGTCCGCGCTCTGGCCCAGCACCGCACCACCCCCACCGCCATCCTGCGCGCCGGCGCGGTGCCGTTCCTCGCCTTCGTCCTGGCCCTGGGCATCGTGGTCCGCGCAGTCGTCGACAACGGTCTCGATGCGGCCCTGGGCCGGCTGATCCCCGACGGCACCGGCCTTGCCGCGCTGCTGGGCATCGCCGTGCTGGCCGCCGTGCTGGCCAACGTGATCAACAACCTGCCCGCTGTGCTGGTGCTGCTGCCGCTGACCGCCCCGTCCGGGCCCGGCGCCGTGCTCGCGGTGCTGCTCGGGGTGAACATCGGCCCGAACCTCACCTACGCCGGGTCGCTGGCCACCCTGCTGTGGCGACGCATCGTGCACGCCCACGACGCCGAGGTGGAGCTGAAGGAGTTCACCCGGCTCGGCCTGTATGCCGTACCGGCGAGCCTGGGCGCCGCGGTGCTGGCACTGTGGGTCTCACTGACCGCGATCGGAGGAGGCTGACCCCCATGGCCGTGGTGGTCTGGACCGTCGAGGGCACCTGGCCCGCCTGCGTAGACGCCGCCCGCACCCACGCCCCCGAAGGCGCGCACATCATCCTGCTCCACGTCACCCCGGCCGACATCCCCGGAGCGGCGCACGGCGCGTTCGCCGGACTGCTCGGCCGCGGCCACCACGAACGCAACCCCGGTACAAGGCTGGAGCACCTGGCCGCCGCCTCCGCCGACCAGCTCCTCGCCGACGCCGCGCAGCGCCTGGGCCGCCCCTGCACCCGGCAGGAGCGCAGCGGCCGCGTCGAGCGGGAAGTCGTCGCCGCCGCCGAAGGCGCCGACCTGCTCATCCTCGCCCGCGACGGCGACCGCACCCACCTGGGCCCCCGCAGCCTCGGCCCCGCCAGCCGCTTCATCGTCGACCACGCTCCCTGCCCCGTCCTGCTGGTGTGGCCCGAACCCGCGCCCGGCATCGCCACGATCCCGCCCCCGCCACCACACCCGCCGCACCACCGGTAGCTGCTGCCCTCCGCGAGAGTTGTCGGGACGCCCAGTAGCCGGGATGCGTCCTCGGCCCACCACCCTCGATCCGCTTCAACACGTCGATCCAACAGGGAAGGTGCTGTAGCTGAGCGGCACCCAGACACGGGCGGTGTGGGCGTCGCGGACCCGGGCAACGAGCACCGCCACGGAGCGCCGGACGTCGTCCTCGCGGATCCCGGCCGTCACCTCGCGGGCGCGGGAGGCGGTCAGTGGCGGCCGCGCCGGTTCAGCGACGTCGCGGCCGTGCTCGCCCATGTCTCCGTCGTCCTCCGCGTAGGAGATCGACGGTTCGGGGACCCTCTCGCCCGTGGCTGTGAGTCGCGGCCACGGGCCCGTTTCATCCGGAGTGCTCGTACGGGTGAAACTGCAACCACCGGCGAACTGTCTGCCATTGCCGGAGCGTCGGCCCGGTCATGGAACAGATCGACTCTCTTCACGTCTCGGAACCGGGCCTGCTGGTCCTCGATCTCGCCGCGGCGGACGAAGAGACCGTCCAGGCCGCGATCGATGCGCTCGGTCGGCGCTGGGCAACGTCGGGCGGTGGCCGGGTTCGCCGTGTCCCTGGCGAGCCTGGGGTGACGGCGAGGCTGTATGCAGATATCCGCCGCGTTGGGTCCGAGGGCGCTGCGGCGCTGGACTGACTCCCGGGCCACTACGGGCTCAATTCCCTCGCCTCGCACGGGCCGCCTGGACGCTCTCCTCCAGCGCCGCCATCAGATCCACCGGCGCCGCCGGCCCCACGGGCTCGATCAGCTCGCCGCCGCTGAGTTTTGCCGTGACCAGTTGCTCCAGGGCGTGCCCGTACTGATCCTGCAGCTCGCTCTCCTCGATGCCGGGCAGTGATCCGATCAACGTCTCAGCGAGTTCGAGCTCCCGGTCTGTGACGGGCGCGGACGGAGCGAGATCACCGGGGTCACGCAGCTCGTCGGCCCAGAGCAGGGTCTGGACAATGAGCACTCCATGCCGTGGACGCAGTAGCGCCAGGCGCTCCCGGCTCCTGATGGCGATCTTGGAAACGCCCACGAATCCGGTTCGGGCGAGGGCTTCGACGAGCAGGACGTACGGTCGGTCGGCCCCAGGACCGTTGGGCCCCGCGAAGTACGGCTTGCCGTAGCTGATGGGGTCGATGTCCTGGCCCGGGACGAAGCCGAGTGGCTGGAGCGGGACCATCTGATCTTGATGGGCCGCGATCCGGAGGTGGTGGGGGTCACCTCGCAGCCGTTCTGCGCCGGCAGGATGGCACTCGGCCTCACGCCCGCGCTTGCTTCGGCATGGTGAGGATCTCCGCTCCGTCGTCGGTGATGGCGATCGTGTGCTCGCTGTGTGCCGTCCTGCAGCCGGTGGCGCTGCGGAGGGTCCAGCCGTCGGCGTCGGTGACGAGTCGGGCGGTGTCCGCCATGACCCACGGCTCCAGAGCCAGCAGCAGTCCGGGGCGCAGTGTGTAGCCGCGGCCGGGCCGTCCGGTGTTCGGGACGTGCGGGTCCTGGTGCATCGTCGAGCCGATGCCGTGACCGCCGAACTCGGTGTTGATCGAGTACCCCGCCTTGGTGAGGGCCGTGCCGATGGCATGGGCGATGTCGCCGATCCGCGCCCCGGGCCCGGCGGCAGCGATCCCCGCGGCGAGCGCGCGTTCGGTCGCACTGATCAGGGCGACGCTCTCCGGGGGCTTCGCGTCGCCCACGGTGAAACTGATGGCGGCGTCGGCGGCGACTCCGCCCAGGGAGACGGCGAGGTCGAGCGTCAGCAGGTCACCGTTGGCGAGCGGATAGTCGTACGGCCGCCCGTGCAGGACCGCGTCGTTGACGGCGGTGCAGATGTAGTGGCCGAACGGGCCGCGTCCGAAGGACGGGGCGTAGTCAACGTAACAGGACGTGGCTCCCGCCTCGACGATCATGTCTTTGGCCCACCGGTCGATGTCCAACAGGTTCGTGCCGATCGTGCTGCGGCTCTTCAGCGTCTGCAGGATGTCGGCGACCAGGGCGCCGGTGTCTCTCGCCCGGGTCAGCAGGGTGGGATTCAGGATCTCGATCATGCGGCGTCCTCCTCGCGATACCAATAACTATACCGGCCATACTGTACCGGTATAGAATTCGCACTATGGTCAGGTTGCCGCTCACTCCCGAAGAGATCGAACGCGGACAGCGTCTCGGCGCCCTCCTGCGCCGGGCCAGAGGGGAGCGTTCAATGCTCGACACCGCGCTCGCCGCACGCGTCTCGCCGGAGACTCTCCGGAAGATCGAGACAGGCCGCGTGGCCACCCCCGCCTTCCCGACCATCGCGGCGATCGCCGACGTCCTCGGCCTCTCCCTCGACGCGGTGTGGGCCGAGATCAGCGGGGCCGAACGCGTCGTCGGGCCCGCCGGCTCCACCCACCGCTCCCCGGAACGGCTGGCGTCCTGAGCGATGCCGCGGCGGCCCTGCCGGCCGGGGCGGCCGCCGAGGCGGCGCGGGCTCGGGCCCGGCTTCCCAAAGGCATCCGGGCGGGCCGTTGACGGCCTTCTACGGGGGAAGGGCTCCTTCTCATAGGCCTATTGGGGTGCAGGGGTCCGTCTGCGGTTTCGTGAGCGGGCCGCAAGCCGGGACTATCGGCGGGTTTGTCGGGGGGCCCACATCAATCGACGCCTCGATCGCCGTCTGTCACCCCTGCCCCAGCCGGCCGCCGGCATCCCTCCGGGCCTTCAACGGGACGGCTGCGCCGTCTGCGGGACGCCACTCTCCCGGGTGCTTACGGACGGGTCCGGCTGACCCGCTCAGGTTCCTGTCGAGCAAAGCGCTCCTACTGAGCAAGAAGGCGGAGCTCGCTACTACCGCCTGACCAGTCCAACTTCATTGGCAAACAGTCCAACTTCGGTGTCGGAGGACAGCCGTGCAGGGCGCGGCGGTCGCCGGACATCGCGTAGCGGCGGGCGGCGAGGCCGTGTTCGAGGGGTTCGCCGATCTGGTCGCACAGCAGCGCCAGGACGTCGGCGGCGTCGGTGTCGGAGAGGTAGGCCGGCGCGACTTCGAGCATCAGCTCCCCGATCGCGTGGGTGCTGGCGGCGAGGTCGTCGACGACGCGGCGCAGCGCGGCGATGGTCGGGTCCGTCGGCGGATCGGCGGGCGGCGGAGGCGGTGCCGTGCGGATGTCGCGGACGGCCTGGCGGACCACGGCGCGCACGGTCGGCTCATCGAGGGCCTGGAGGCCGCTGTGGGCGAGCGTGGCGAGGCGGCGGGTGATTCAAAGCTCCGCGACGTCGCCGCTGCGGCTGGAGACGTCGATCAGGGCGCGCTGGGACAGGCCGTAGTCGAGCGCGGCCGCGGCGCCCGGGTCGGTGTCTCGCGTGCGAGACAGACCGGGGCCAGCGGTGACGGCGCCGTGGATCGCGGCGAGGGAGCGGGCGACGTCAAGCAGCCGGTACGCCTGGGCGCGGCTGATGCCGAACGAACGGTTGCCCGGCCGATCACTTTCGGCTGGACTCTGCGATCACCCGGGGTCCGGACTGCGTCTCCCTGTAAGGATCTCACTAAGAGTGACTTGGCTTCGTTCACTTCAACCGACAGCGGTTGTTCGCGGGTTCCGACGGCGTTCAGTGATCATCGGCACTCTGGATGTTCATGGGAAATGACGGCGGCGTCGCCTTCTCGGTGAGCCCCTCGCTGACCTGCTTTGGGCAACGGTGCCGCGGAACGTCAGCGCCTTGCGGTCGATGCCGAGGGCGGATCAGCGCCTGTTATCTGGAGTTGTCAAGAGAACGTGCAGGTCAGCGCAAGTTCGGCCGTTCAGGCAAGTGAGTCACGTAGCGCGGTCTGATCGGTGGTCCGGTCGGGTGCGAAGGGTCGGCGGAGGCTTTGGGCGGCGGGCCGTGGTGTGGGGTTGCGTGGTCACGGGATGCCCCGGCGTCGGTGGTCCGAGGGTGGGCGGCCGGCGCCGGGGCGTTCGTCATGCCGGTGTGCGGTTACCGGGGGCCGGCGGTGGCCGTGGTTGGCCGGTCGTGGCATGGCTTTCCGTGACCCGGCTTGCCGTGGTCGGGCTTCCCGTGACCCGGCTTGCCGTGGCCTGGGCAAGGCACGACCCCGATCGCCACCCCGAACGGGAGGTCGTCGACGGGGACGGTGGCCACGACGGTGTTGGTGGCGGTGTTGATCACGGACACCGTGTCGGCGTTGGCGTTGGTGACGTAGGCGCGGGTGCCGTCCGGCGACACCGCCACCTCTCGAGGCGCATCGCCGACGGGGATGATGGCGACGACCGTGTTCGTCGCCGTTTTGATCACGGACACGTTGTCGTCGCCGGCGCTGATGACGTAGGCGCGGGTGCCGTCCCGCGACACCGCCACCCCCTGGGGCACATCGCCGACGGGGACGGTGGCGACGACCGTGTTCGTGTTCGTCTTGATCACGGACACCGTGTCGTCGTCGGAATTGGTGACGTAGGCGCGGGTGCCGTTCGGCGACACCGCCACCCCGAACGGGAAGTCGCCGACGGGGACGGTGGCGACGACCGTGTTCGTGTTCGTCTTGATCACGGACACCGTGTCGTCGTCGGAATTGGTGACGTAGGCGCGGGTGCCG
>NZ_JBVJWD010000093.1:0-3880 GCF_055602785.1 Streptomyces sp. NPDC037301 | reverse complement strand
CGTTCGGCGACACCGCCACCCCGATGGGAGCATCGCCGACGGGGACAGTGGCGACGACCGTGTTGGTGTTCGTGTTGATCACGGACACCGTGTTGGCGCTGAAGTTGGTGACGTAGGCGCGGGTGCCGTCCGGCGACACCGCCACCCCCAGGGGCTCAAGGCCGACGGGGACGGTGGCGACGACCGTGTCGGTCGCGGTGTTGATCACGGACACCGTGCCATCGGCGCGGTTGGTGACGTAGGCGCGGGTGCCGTCCGGCGACACCGCCACTCCCCACGGCGCATCGCCGACGGGAACCGTGACCACCACCGTGTTCGTCGCTGTGTTGATCACCGACACCGTGCCATCGAGGAAGTTGGCGACGTAGGCGTAGGTGCCGGGCGGCACGGCCTGGGCGGGCTGCGGGGCCACCATGGGCAGGGCCAGGCCGGCCACTAGCACGAGACCTGCCACCAGCGCCCGCAGCAACCCACCCCACCACGAGCGACGCACTCGAAGACCAGGCGGCGCCGACGACGGGAGGGCCTCCTGCGCGCCCACCCCTCTCACGGTTTGACAGATAGTCACAGCAATCCTCCCGACCGAGCTGACAGAATCGGACGTATTATGACAGTTCGCCATATTCGGTATGGCGGGGACGCGCGACCGCCCCGACCATGGGCCGGGGCGGTCGCCTGGACGTTCGTGCGCCCCACCGAGACCGCACCCGGTCCGGTGCCGCGACTGAACCGGAGGATCCGGGGCACGGAGGCGGGCGACTGGACCCAGGCACGGTGAGCACGACGGGCCGGGAAGGGCACCCTCCGCCGACAATCACTCGGCAGGGGGGATCGCTCAGGAATTCGTTGATCCGGCGCAGGGCGGCGCACCCACAACGCTTACGCACATGCCGTACGTGCCTGACGATCCCTCGGATACCCGTAAGGCATGTACGAAAACGGCCACTTGCCCTACATGCCTGCTGCCTCGCTGGCACCCGAGATAACGCCTGCTGCACCGCCGGGGCCGGCCTGCTACCCGTGCAGCACCCGTGTGCCGCCTGGCCCATGCAAATGCTGCGCTGCACCCACGACACCGCCCTGCTGCACTCCCACCACAACCGTGCTGCAACCGACACCCCCGCTGCTGCTGCCCTTCGACAACCACCACCAGGAGCAGCACGAGGTCCCTGCTGCACGCCCTCGCCTCACACCTCACACCCTCACACCGCGCCTCGCCCACCTGGGGAAACAGGCTGTGTGTCACATAGGCGCAGCCGGGATCGGTGAGCTACAAGACGGTGCCGTGCAGGGCGCGGCGGTCCCCGGACATCGCGTAGCGGCGGGCGGCGAGGCCGTGTTCGAGGGGCTCGCCGATCTGCTCGCACAGCAGCGCGAGGACGTGTGCGGCGTCGGTGTCGGAGAGGTAGGCCGGGGCGACTTCGAGCATCAGCTCCCCGATCGCGTGGGTGCTGGCGGCGAGGTCGTCGACGACGGCGCGCAGCGCGGCGAGGGCGGGATCCGCCGGCGGATCGACAGGCGGCGGAGGCGGGGCGGTACGGACGTCGCGGACGGCCTGGCGGACCACGGCGCGCACGGTCGGCTCATCGAGGGCCTGGAGGCCGCTGTGGGCGAGTGTGGTGAGTCGGCGGGTGATTCAGGCTCCGCGACGTCGCCGGTACGTCCGGAGACGGCGATCAGGGCGCGCTGGGACAGCCCTAGTCGAGCGCGGCCGCGGCGGCCGGGGCGCTGTCTCGCATGCGAGACGTCTCGGTGCCGGCGGCGACAGCGGCGAGGGAGCGGGCGACGTCCAGGAGCCGGTACGCCTGGGCGCGGCTGATGCCGAACTCCGCGTCGTAGTACGACCCGCTGGGAAAAGCCCCGGAGTGTCGCAAAAGTCATTCTAAAGAGCGAATGGGCTGATCCGGCGAAAAGAGCAGAGAAGACGGTCAGGAACGCGGTCTTCTGCCGATACCCAGGGGGAGGTGAATTCCACCTGCACCTGTGACAACTGAGGATCAAGATGCGCAGAAGTATCGCGGCCGCGTCACTCGTAGTCGGCCTGGTGGCGGCTCTGGCCGCCCCCCTACCGGCATCGGCCGATCAGAGCGGGACCACGCCGGTGACGCTCTCGGTCACCACCGGCACCATCGACATCACTGTGCCGACGGGGCCTGTGAGCCTGGGAACCGTTGCCGCCAGCAGCACCCCCCAGACGGTCAGCGCACAGCTCGGGAACGTCACCGTGACGGACAACCGGGGCGGTACGACCGGCTGGGTCGTCACCGCGAACGGCGTCGACTTCACAGGGCCCCAGAACATCTCGGTGTCCGCCCCCGGCTCCAGCAGCTACAACACCCCATCCGCCACAGTCACCGGCACCGCCACTGTCAACGCCAGCAACCTGAATCCCCTGTACCCGCCGGGCCCCGTTCAGACCGCCACCGGCGTGTCCGGCATCAACAGCGCCGTCTGGAACCCGACCATCTCCGTCACGATCCCGGCGGACGCCCTGGCCGGCACCTACAGCTCGACGATCACCCATTCCGTGGCCTGATCCAGCACACCGAAATCACTGGGGGGACTCCACCTTGCGCAGTTTCGTTCCTGTTCTGGCTCTGGTGGCCGCGGCACTCATCGCGGCCACCGGCGCTGCCTCACCTGCGACCAATGCAGCGGCGCCGCCACGTTCGTCGGACTCCGGCCCAGGAAGCGTCGGCGTACGCCTCGTCGACATCCCGGCCGACCTGGCCGACGATCCAAGAGCACGGCACTACATCATCGACAATCTGACGCCGGGCACGACCGTGCACCGCCGCATCGAGGTGCTGAATACCACTGATTCCACCTTGCACGTCGAGGTGTATCCGGCCGCCGCCAAGATCACCCACGGCTCGTTCGTGGGGGCAGCCGGCAGGAAGCGGAACGAGCTTTCGTCCTGGACAAGGCTGAGGCACAGGAAGCTCGATGTTCCCGCCCACGACACCGTCCGCGACACTGTGACGATCGCGGTGCCCAGGGACGCGGCGCCGGGTGAGAGCTATGCCGTGGTCTGGGCGCAAGTCAGGGGCGGTCGAGGTGGTGGTGTCGCCCTGGTGAGCCGCACCGGCATCCGGATGTATCTCTCAGTCGGGGGCCACAACCCCCCAGCCCCGAACTTCACCGCGCGCACGATGACGGCTGAACGCGGCCCGGACGGGCGCGCGATCGTGCGCGCCCAGATCATCAACACCGGGGGCCGCGCTCTGGACCTGTCCGGCACCCTGAAGCTCGCCTCGGTGTCGGGAAGCCTGAGCGCGGGCCCCTACCAGGTACAGCTGGGCACTAGCCTGGCACCCCATCAGTCCGAGCCCGTGAAGATTCCGGTAACCGACCAAGTAGCCGACGGCCCTTGGCGCGCCACCCTGGAACTGAAAAGCGGGCTGCTCGTCAAGAAGTTCCACGCGAAGATCAAATTCCCGCACACCTCGGGCATCTCCCCGGCAGCCGCCGTGGACGCCGAAGCATCCGGCGGTGGCGCGCTCACAACGCTGGTCTCGGGGATCCTCCTATTGAGCACCGCTCTTGTGATCGCCAGCGCCCGCATCCGCCGCCGACACGGTAGAGGAACCGCTGACGCGTAACGCCCCTGCCCCGACGCCATCGCGGAGGCGGTGGGTCGTCGTCGGTGGGCTCCGCGTCCTTGAAGGTCAGCGTGTAGTTGATGCCGGCCTCGGTGGTGAACCACACCGTGTCGCCGCCCGGGTCGGCGTCTGCGGCCGCGAAGTGCGGGCTGCGGCGCAGCGCGTCGGCCACGCGGACCGGGTCGGGTGTGCGACATCCCGCGAGTTCCCCAGAGCCCCGCTGATTCTTTGAGCCCATGGCCAGGGGCTTCTTCCTCCGTCGGGTGCTCTTCCGTCCG
>NZ_JBVJWD010000092.1:0-15927 GCF_055602785.1 Streptomyces sp. NPDC037301 | reverse complement strand
CACCCGGACAGAATGACGCCCACGCGCCGTCCACCACAGCATCCGGACGGCGCGTCACATCACAACAGGGCAAACGTTGCCTGATGCGGCACTAGTACTGCAACCGCGCTTGGCGTGATGGTGTTTCGGTTCAGGGGCTGTGGCCTCGTCGTTTGTAGTGGCTGGTGCGTGCCCGGTGTTGTGCTTGTCGTCGCCAGTGGGACCAGTGCAGGATCTGGGCGACCGGGGGAAGAAGACGTGCTGCGAGGTGGGCGGTCAGGCGGCGGATCTCGGGCAGGCTCAGCGGGACGAGGTGCTGTTCACCGGGTTTTGACCCTCCCATGACAGGAACAACGACCACGACGACTCATCGTCACGCCAAACACGGTTGCACTACCAGCGGCTCGCCAGCACCCGAGCCCGAGCCGAGGAGCCCGCCAAAGCGAGCTGACCTCTGCCGGTAGCGACCAGATCGAGGAAAACAATGCGAGGTGCTCGCGGGGCATCGTCGAGGATGGCCGCTATGACCCACGTGATCGAAGCCCCCCACGCCGAGGACGCCGAGTCTCTGGGGCCCGTGCAGTTGAGGGCCTGGCTGCAGACGTATCCCAACGAGGAGGCAGGGATAGACGAGAGATGGATACGTGAGCACCGAGGCTCCTCCGCTACCGCGGAAGGGATCGCTCAGTGGCGGGAGTTCATTGTGGCAGCGAAGCAACGACCGGACCTGCTGTTCTGCCGTGTCGTCCGCTCCGATACGGAGATCGTCGGTTTCCTCTGCGGCCGCCGGGATGACGTGGTCACCCTCGGGCCAATGTATCTGCTGAACGAGGCCCAGGGCGAAGGTGTCGGGGGGCGAATGATGAGCGAATTCCTGGCTTGGGCAGGAAGCACACCCATGCGCCTATGGGTCACCGAGTACAACGAGCGCGCGGTCCACTTCTACGAGCGCTATGGATTCAGGGCCACGGGTGAACGAGAGATTTGGCGAGGAAGACTGCCCAACGTGCGCATGATCCGCAACTCCACGTCAAGTGACAACCTCAGCTGAGCCGCCCGGTTCCAGACTCGCTGCGACGTGACAGCTGCCTACCTCGACGGCCAGCCGCCCCGACGGGCGGCTGGCCGTCCCCGCGTTCGCGGCCATGCCAGCGATGATGCAGCCCCAGGACATGTAGTCGGTGTCGCCGTCCCACCGGTAGTGATCGTCGTCCATGAACGGAACGTCGATGGCCTGAGTGCCGTCGCTGAGCATCTCGCTGCGGATGAACAGGGCTTCGCGCTTGACTGGCGTCTGGCCGGGCTCCGGCTTGCAGGTCTTGTCGGCGAGCTGGATGGCGTACCCCTTGATCCCTGTGTTGATCCCGCTGTTGCGGTGGGTCTGGTGTCCCTGGATCTGGTAGGCCCCGCTGGCGCACTCGTTGGTGACTCCCATTCCGGATCCGGCTCGGTAGCTCTTGACGACCTTGCTGTCACGGACGAGGGACAGCTTCGACCAGGTCAGGCTCTTCCAGTTCTTGGTGAACTGCAAGTAGTACCCGCTGGGGCTGGGCTTGGCGTTCCTGCGGGCGGGGGCGGGCTTGGCGCTGGTGGACACAGCGATCAGTGCGTTCCAGGTGTTGGGGCCGACGACATCGTCCGCCTGGAGGCCCTGCTCGGTCTGGAACGTCTTGACCGCGGCTGCGCGAGAGCCCGCACCGACGGCTCGGAGGCCAGTCCGGTCCTCGTCCCGGGCCCGGCAGGCGGGTCGACGGCGGAGAGCTGTCCGGTGACCCCGATCGAGGAGCGGGCCGCCTGCGGGTCGGTGGCGAGGTCGTGGCCGCCGACGTGGATGTCGCCGGCGTCGGCACTGATCAGGGTGGAGAGGATCTTCACGGCGGTGGTCTTGCCGGCGCCGTTGGGCCCGAGCAGCGCGAACACGGACCCGGCCGGGATGCGCAGATCGATGCCGTCGAGGACGGTCTTGTCGCCGTACGACTTGCGCAGACCGACGGTGGAGACGGCGGGGGGCGACTGCGGGCCGTCGCCCCGCCTGGATGTGGGCATGACAAAAGAAGGCATGGGGCCCTCCCGTTCGAAGGATGAAGTGGCTGGGGGAGTAGGTGAGTCGAGGCCGGTTCTTCTGTGGGTCAGGCCTTGGCGCGGAGGACGTCGATGTTGCCGTGCCGGGTGCGGGCGCGGACCTTGACGGTGTCCTCGGTCTTCTCCGGGGTCTCGGACGCGGTGAGCGTGTTGCGTACCTGTCCGTGGCCGGAGCTGACGTCGAGCCAGGCGGCGGTGCCCTCGCGGATGCCGAACTCGGCATGCTCGTCATGCCGTCCAACCTGACACCGGGCGGCCTTGGTGCCGCGCTGGCCGGCCGCGAGCCCCGCCAGGTCGACACATACCTGGCCGCACGGGCCCATGTGGGCATGTACACCACGCAGGTGCGGATGCAGGGAGTGGCCCGAATCGCCGCTCTGGCGGGCCGCACACCGCTGCTGCGCCACGGCCTGACCCACGCCGATCACCACGCCCTGCGTCTGGCCTTCCACAGGACGGCGAAGCTGCTGTTCGCGGCAGGCGCCACGGAGTTGCTACCGCCGACGAGTTCTGCCGAACCCCTCCTTTCGGAGACCGACGCGGAGGACTATTGAGCTCGCGTCCGTCCGGGCGACTGGGAGCTGGTATCCGTGCACGGCATGGCGACCTGCCCTATGGCACTGCCCGAACGCGGCGGAGTCTGCGACGAACTCGGCAGACCTCACGGTTTCACCAACCTGCACCTGTGCGACGCCAGCGTACTGCCGGGTGCTCCGGGCATCAGCCCGCAGGGAACGATCATGTCCTTCGCCCACGAGATCGTGGGCCGTCATCTGGAGAGCACGTGACCGACCAACCAACCGCACAGCGCGTCACCTCGGCGCAGGAAGCGCCGGTGACTCCGCTGTTCAGTCCGGCCGCCGTGGTGGCGTCCTGTGTCGGCTTCATGCTGATCGGTGCGCTCCAGGCGCTGTACGGACCCACGATTCCGGCGTTCCGTGCGGAGTTCGGTCTCTCGCCGTCGGTTGCGGGGCTGGGGCTGAGCGCCCATTTCATCGGTGGCGTCGCCGGTGTGCTGCTGTTCGACCGGCTCTTCGGCCGGATCGGCAATCGGCAGATCCTCGGCTCCTCGTACCTCCTTATGGCCATCGGCGCGGCAGGCTTCGCGCTGGCACCGAACTGGCCTGTCAGCCTGGCCATGGCCCTGCTCGCTGGGCTCGGCTTCGGCGGCATCGACTACGGCCTCAACCAACTGTTCGCCGCCGGCTTCGGGCGCCGCTCAACCGCGATGCTCAACGTCCTCAACGCACACTTCGGCGTCGGTGCGATCCTCGGCCCGGTGCTCATCGGCGCGGTCGGTGCCACGCACTACCCGGCGGTCTTCCTCGGCTTCGCGGTGGCCAACCTGCCGCTGCTGCTGTGCTTGAAGGGCGTACGGAACCAGGTTTCGCAACCGGGCGGCACCGCCGACGTGCAGCACGACGGCGGGCAGGTACTCCGCCGTAGCGTGGGTTCGGTGCTGGCCGTGTTCGTCACGCTCTACGTCCTGCATGTGGGCATCGAAGCCGGTGTCGGTGGCTGGGAGCCCACCCACCTGGAAACCGTCGGATATGGGACGGGGATCGCCGCGACCGCCACCTCCGTCTATTGGCTGATGATGACCGTCGGCCGATTCCTGGTCGCCCCGATCGCCCTGCGCTTCTCCGCCCAGTCGATCATCACGGTCTCGTGTGCCGGAATGACGGTCTGCCTTCTGCTCGCCTCGATACGTGGGCTCGCCCCGTACGCCTATGCGGGTGTCGGCCTGTTCATCGCACCGATCTTCCCCACCGGTCTGCCGTGGCTCAACAAGTCCGCACCGCAGGCCCGGCGAGCCGGAGCCCTGGTGATCGCCGCGTCGATGGTCGGTGGTGTGGTGGCCGGGCCCGCGCTCGGCAAGGCCATCGAGTGGTCCGGCATCCGCACGGTTCCGCTGCTGCTGGGCGGCATCTCGGTCCTCTGCCTCGCGGCGACCCTCTGGCTAATCCGCGCCACGCGCACCACCACGATCCACTGACGTGGGACCCGCTCACCCAGCCACGGCCGAAGGGAAGCTCTACGTGCCCATTCTGACCACGTCATCCGACGGTTTCCTCCTGAACGGCGAGCCGTTCAGGATCATCTCCGGCGCGATGCACTACTTCCGCATCCACCCCGACCAGGGCCGACTGACTGAGCAAGGCCCGACTCATGGGACTTAACCTCAATACCGGTAACTTAAGGGCGTTTTTATGTTCGCTTGACCCGTTTGGGGTTGGTGGCGCCAACGATGGTGATGGCCCGGGCGCGTGGAGGGTCTGCAACGCGGTGGGTGAAGCGTTTGAGGGGCCAGCTGGCGACTTTGCGTTTGATGACGCGGGGGGTTGGCCCGGCGGCGTCGTGGTGGCAGGAGTCGTTCGAGGAGTTCAGCGTGGGTGGCTTTGATTGCGCGGGTGAGTCTGCCGGGGGGAAAACGCCGCCCGGTCGGTGATCTGGCGGCGCACGACGCGCAGTGTGCGGGTGAAGGAGATCCGGTCGGGGTCCTGGTCGGCTTGTCGCGCGGCTTGGTGCATCAGGTGTCGGATGGCGTGGTGGACGAGCAGGAAGCCGTAGAGTTCCTGCTCGGCTCCGTCAGGGTGCTGCGAACGCAGGATCAGGCGTGGCCCGCCGAGGTGGGTTTTGATTTCGTCGAGGGTGGACTCGAACTCCCATCGCTGGGCGTAGAGGGCGGCCAGTTCCGCGGCTGGGGCTTTGTCCGGGTCGAGGATCGGGGTGAGGAGCGGGTAGACGCCCTCGTGGCCGGCGATGGTGTACTCCACCGCGCGTACCGGGGCGGTACCCCGCGACGGGTGTGGTGGATGTCGCTCCGGTCGGAGATCTCGGTGAGGTAGGAGCCGTCCGACAGCTGCTCAACTACCGGCAGCACAAGGTCTTTGCGGACTCGCCACAACAGGTCCGCCCCAGTTGCCGCGGCTTTGCTCCACAGGTCCACGCCGTAGAAGCCACGGTCGGCCAGCAGTAGCATCCCCGGCCGCAGAGACGCCAGGACTGCCCGGGCCAGAGTCTGCTCTCCGGTGCGCAGGGCTCCGGTCGCAGCGTCGAAGATGGCATGGGTGCCGCATTTCCACCAGGCCGACCATGCGCAACTGCGGGCAGCCGACGTTCTGTTCACCCCGACCGGATCGGGGCGGACGGCCGAACGCCTCCACGTTCGCCTTCGTGCCAGGCAGGCCGAACGTGGTGCCGTCGATCGCGGTCAGCCGCCAGTCGCGGTAGAAGGCGCCCTGAGTGTCCGGTGTGGCGACCCGACGGCACACCCGCGCGAACAGCTGCCGCAGAGGCGCCACACCCAACCGGGACCTGGCTTTCCAGATCGCAGCGGTACTGGGTACCGCCCACGACGCACGCCAACGCCTCGCACCCCGCAAACCCGCTGTCAGCAGTCGGGCGACCTCTTCATAGCTCTGCCCCGAGAACAAGCACATCGCCAACACGAAGTAGACCACCAGCCGGGCCGACAACAGCCGGTTCCTCTGCTGTACCCGGCCCGTCTCCTCCCATGCCTCGTCCACAAGCGACCGACGAAACGCCTGTGTCAACACCCCGACCGCGACCCGGTCCGACAGTCGCTCACCAGATGACTTCAGCTGACCCGCTCTTGGCACACCGACAACAACGACCGGATTGCCCTTGAGCCGCCGGTATTGGACTTAACCTCGCCGTTTCGGTTGGGGTGGTGAGGTGTTACTGATTGTCCCCATACGACCGATCGGGTTGAGCGAGGAAGACCTCGCCCTGCCTGCGGTAGTCGGATCCTGATTGATCCGGGAGCCCAGCGGAAGGGCTGCCGGTCAGCACCCGCCGCCAGATGACCCCTCGTCCTCGACGGCCACCCAGGTAGTACGCGCTACTTCGGTGCCTGGAAGCCGCTGATCTTCTGCTCGAGCAGTTCGGCCAGCCGCAGCGGGGTGCGGTCCTCGAACATCGGACCGATGAGCTGCACTCCCACCGGCAGACCCTCGGGGGACCGGCCCGCTGGTATGGCGGTGGCGGGTAGACCGGGCATGGTGGCCAGACCGGCCCAGACGAGTTGGTCGAAGTACGGGTACTCGACGCCGTCGATATCGATCCGGCGTTCTCTCGGATCGGGGTTGTGGTCGTGGGGGAACGCGGGAGTGGGCGTGATGGGACACACCACGGCGTCGAATTCGGCGAAGAGCTGCCGCCAGCCGTGGCGGTGGAGCTCGCGACGGCTGTTCGCCTCGATCCAGTCGCGGTGGCTGAAGACCATGCCGCGTAGCCGCGCCGCATCGAGACTCTGGTCGTCTGCGCTCAGTCCTGTGGCGCGGGTCCGCAGCTGCTCGTACGCTTCGACGGGAAAACGTGCAGCGGAGCTTGAGAACAGCAACTGCGTGTAGAGCATCGCGGCTTCGGTCAGATCGGGCAGCAGCGGACTGTGTCGTTCGACGCGGGCGCCGCCGTCGACAAGCGCGTCGGCCACCCGGTTCACGCCCGCCCGCACAGCGGACCCGGTCGGAATGAGCGGATGCTTGTCGAAGAGCAAGACCCGGAAGTCGCAGAGCCGCTCGTGGCGCGCGGGCGGCAGTGTCAAGTCGTGTGCCACACCGAGCGTCAGCGGGTCCGGTCCGGCCATTACGTCGAGCAGGAGCGTGAGGTCGCGGGCAGTGCGCGCCATCGGACCGACGACGGCGAGGTCAAGGTCGGCCGGCAATGCCGGCGCGGGCGGCGGGACCATACCGCGGTTCGCCGCCAGCCCGAGCGTCGGCTTGTGTGCGTAGACACCGCAGAAGTGTGCGGGGGTGCGCAACGAACCGGCGATGTCGGAGCCGATGGACAGCGCGCCGAATCCGGACGCCAGGGCCGCCGCTGATCCGCCGGAGGATCCACCAGGCGTGCGACCGTGATCCCACGGGTTATTGGTGGTGCCGTAGATCTCGTTGAAGCTCTGCACATCTTGCAGCCCCAAGGGCACATTGGTCTTGCCGAGCACCACCGCGCCTGCGGCCTTGAGCCGCGACACCTGCACCGCGTCTTCGGCCGGCATGTAGTTCCGGTGTAGCGGCATGCCCCAGGTCGTGGGCAGCCCGGCGATGTTGTAGGGGCTGGTGATGGCGACGCGCGGCGGCTTTGCCTCCGCCTGGACGGAGACTGACAGGCACGGTGGAGTTGACCACGTGAACCTCCCCGCCCCACGTCATGGCCGCATTGCCACGACGTCCGCCCACACCGCGGAAGAGGTCAGGTGCCGGTTGCTGTCGTCCAAGGGTTGAGCAGGCTGACCAGTGAGTCTCATTGGCCTCGGGCTTTCACGAAGCGGCCTGTCCGAGGCTTGATCGCAAACGCGAGAAGTGTTCCTGACCTGCAACGATAGGGCTTGCCTAAGGCCTGGTCGTCGCGTGGAAAGAAGCACTTCTCAGGTGAACAAGCGTATCGGGTCCTACCCACGTGTCCGCGTCGAGGGTTGTGGTGGCGAGGTGGTTTCGCAGGCCGGGGCCGTGCCGCTGGTGGAGACGGTCCGAAAGTTCAGCCTGGACGGCGCGATATCGGGGGGAGCGGCGCCGTGGCGCAAACCGAGGGCCGTGCATGATCCGGGCAAGGTCCTCCTCGATGTGGCGCTGGCGGTCGCGCTGGGCGGGGACTGTTTGGCGGACGTGGCGATGCTGCGGGCCGAGCCGCAGGTGTTCGGTCCGGTGGCCTCCGACCCGACCGTCTCCCGCCTGGTCGACACCCTCGCCGCGGCCGGCCCGAAAGCCCTGACAGCGATCCGTTCTGCCCGTGCCGAAGCACGGCAGCGGGTCTGGGAGTTTGCCGGTGCGGCCAGTCCGGTCGCCGACGGCCGGGTGATCGTGGACATCGACGGCGTGCTGGTGCTCGCGCACTCCGAGAAGCAGGACGCCACCCCGACCTGGAAGAAGCATCACCGACGCAATCGACCGGCTGCAGAGCATGCCGAACCCGGGCTGACCAGCCACTTCGACCGTCTCGACAAGCCGCACCACCCGACGCGACAACCGGGCCCTCAACCTGCCATGGCCCCCAAAAGACCGCACGTCGCAAGCGCAGAGTCCCCGTCATCGAACTGACGAGGACTCATGAACGATCGAAGTTAGTGCTGTGCGGCGGCCCGCGCGAGGTGTTTCCGGAGGTACTCGGCGGTGAACGAGCCCTGGGTGGCGCTCAGTTGTTCCGGTGTGCCTTCGAAGATGATGTGGCCGCCGTGTCGGCCGGCTTCGGGGCCGAGGTCGATGACCCAGTCGGCGTGCTTGATCACGTCTAGGTCGTGTTCGATCACGATTACGGTGTTGCCGCCGTCGGCGAGCCGGTCGAGGAGGGCGAGCAGTGACTCGACGTCCGCCATGTGCAGGCCGGTCGTCGGCTCGTCGAAGATGTAGAGACTGCCCGTCTCGCGCAGCCGGTCGGCGAGTTTGAGTCGTTGTCGTTCGCCGCCGGACAGTGTGGACAGCGGTTGTCCGAGGGTGAGGTAGGGAAGGCCGACTTCGCGGAGCATGGCGAGCTTGCGCAGCACCGTGCGTTCGGTGAAGTGGTCGAGTGCCTCCTCGACGGTGAGGCTCAGAGTCTGCACGATGTCGTGGCCGTCGAGGCGGTAGTCGAGGACTTCGTGCCGGTAGCGCTGGCCCTCGCAGACCTCACAGACTGTGGTGACCGGGTCCAGGAACGCGAGGTCGTTGTCGATGAGGCCGCGGCCCTTGCATGCGAGGCAGCCGCCGGTGGAGTTGAAGCTGAACATCCCGGCGTCGACCCCGTTGGTCCGGGCGAACAGTTTGCGGATGGTGTCCATGATGTCGATGTAGGTGGCTGGCGTAGAGCGCGACGAGATGCCGATCGCCGACTGGTCCACGATGATCGCGTCGGGCTGCTGGGCGGCGAGGACGCTGGAGACCAGAGTGCTCTTGCCCGATCCGGCGACGCCGGTGACGGCGGTGAGTACACCGGCCGGGATGTCGACGGTGATGTCCTTGAGGTTGTGCAGATCGGCCCCGGTGATGGTGAAGGTGCCGGTGGGGGTGCGAGGTGCCTGGTTAAGCCCGGACACTGCGCTGAGGCGCTGCCCGGTGAGGGAGTCGGAGGTGCGCAGTTCCGCGACCGTGCCTTCGAAGACGACCTCGCCGCCGTGGGGGCCGGCGCCCGGGCCCATGTCGATGACGTGGTCGGCGATGGCGATGACCTCCTGGTCATGCTCGACGACCAGGACGGTGTTGCCCTTGTCCCGCAGGGCCAGGAGCAGCTCGTTGAGCCGGTGCACGTCGCGAGGGTGCAGTCCGACGCTGGGTTCGTCGAAGATGTATGTCACGTCGGTAAGGCTGCTGCCGAGGTGACGCACGATCTTCAGTCGCTGCCCCTCTCCGCCTGACACGGTGGAGGTCTCGCGGTCCAGGCTGAGGTAGCTGAGGCCCACTGCCTTGATGCGGCGCAATACGGCGAGGGCCGCTGTCGCCACAGGCTTGGCGACGGGGTCGTCGATGGTGGTGAGCACCTCGATGAGCTCGCCGATCTCCATTGCCGTGTAGTCGGCGATGCTGTGCGTTCCGATCTTCGAGCGCCGGGCCGCCGCGTTGAGCCTGGCGCCCCCGCATTCCGGGCAGGGGCCCTCGGTGACGACCCGGGCGACGGCCTCGCGGTCGCGGTCGCTCAGGGTCTGTCCGTCGCGCTTGAGGTAGCGGCGGGTGAAGCGGGTGACGACTCCCTCGTACTTGTTCTTGTAGACGCTGTGCCGGCTGCGGCGGTCGACGCGGAACCCACCGCCGTGCAGGAAGAGTTCGCGCTCCTGGTCGGTGAAGCGGGCCAGCGGCGTGTCGGGGTCGAAGAGACCCGATTCCGCGTACAGCTGCCACTGGGCGGTACCGACCGCGAACGAGGGGCAGTTGATGGCGCCCTCGTTCAGGGTCTTGCTTTCGTCGAGCAGCCGGTCCAGGTCCACGGTGGTGGTGCGGCCCAGTCCCTCGCAGGTCCCGCACATGCCGTGCGGATCGTTGAAGGAGTACAGGTTCGACGGTCCGGCGCTGGGTTTTCCGTGCCGTGAGAACAGCACCCGCAGAATAGGGTGGATCTCGGTCATGGTGCCGACGGTCGAGCGTGAGTTGCCGCCGATGGGCTTCTGGTCGACCACGATCGCGGTGGAGAGGTTTTCCATCACTTCGGCGCGTGGCCGCTCGTACCGGGCGAGCCGGTTTCGTACGTACCAGGGGAATGTCTCGTTGAGCTGGCGCTGGGACTCGACCGCGATCGTGGAGAAGACGATCGAGGATTTTCCGGAGCCGGATACACCGGTGAAGACGGTGAGTTTTCCCTTGGGGACGGTCAGCGAGATGTTCTTGAGGTTGTTCTCCCGGGCGCCGCCGAGAACGATATCGCCGCCGAATCGCGCGTTTCCCAGACCTGCCATGCTCCGCATCCTCCGCCCGCCGCAATGGCTCCGCTGTCGTCACCCTACGCCAATTGATTTCCGTACGGCAATCATAGGCTAGGCATCGTTCGGCATTGATCACCGGCCCGACTCTTGGAGGTCGTTCCCCCATGTGGACGTACGTGCACTCCTCGGCAAAGCCCTTGTATGCGTCGACGAGCCCAGAGCTCTGCTGTGCCGGCAGGAGTTCGAGCCGCGCACGCACTTGTCGAGCAGCGGTCGCAGTTCGGGCTGCTGGAAGTTCTTGGCATGGGGGTTGACGTAGATCAGCGCGCTGCTGAGGTCCTGCTGGAGGATCTCGCGGATCCGCGGGTAGCCGATCGTCATAAACCATCGGTATGCCATGCCATAGTCGAGGTTGGGCAGCAGCGCCCCGTTGTGCCAGGGGTCGGGGTTCTGCGCCATGGCGTCGCCGAGGCCCCAGAACATGTTGCGCCAGGCGAGGACCTTGCCGATGCGGGTCTGGATACCGGGGAAGTCCTTGGTGCCGACGGCTTCGACTTCCTTGAGCAACAAGCCTGCGAGGAAGTCGAGTTTGACGCCGAGGCGGGTGATGCCGTGGAAGGTGAGCCGGCGGGTGAAGCCGGAGGCGTTCAGGAAGGTGCCGGCCTTGGCGGTGTCGCCGCAGACGAAGACATTCTCCCGGGGACCTTGACCCGGTCGAGGATGAAGATGGTGTCGTTCTCGTCCATCCAGCTCGACAGCGGGCAGTCGAACGGGGGCTGCCCGTGGAGTTGACCATCATCCCGTACGAGGGGTGGCAGATCAGCTTCACTACGGGGGCGTCCATCGGGAGGGTGCACACCAGCGCGTACTCGCGCATCTGCACTGGCAGCCCGTAGTGGGCGATGAAGTTGTGGTGGGTGATCGCTGGGCCCGTCGCGAAGACTTTGGCGCCGCTGACGATCAGGCCGTCGTCCCGCTCCTGCTCCACATGGACGAAGACGTCGTTGCTGTCCGCAGGACGATAACGGTCCCCATGCCCTCTGCGGTCAGTATCGGGAATGCGCTGCGGAAGAAGCCGAGCGGTCGCCCGATCGAAGCGTTCGACCGCCCGGTGACCGCCGGCTTCTACAAATCCTTCTCCGTACGCACCGACGGCGGCCCGATCGAGGCCCTGCACCAGGCCGGAGTGGAGCTCTGCCGGCAGCCGGGCACGGACGAGGTGCTCGCTCTGCGAGGGCCTGGCGCCGCAGGGATGCAGTCCATCCGGAGTCCGTTCTCGGCCGCTCTGGCGCCGAGCTGTTCCTCGCCCTGATGCAGCAGGCATCCCGCCACGGGGCGGCCCTGCGGGCAGCAACGGGGTAGGCACATGCCCCGGTACGGCAAAGGGACGGCTACCCCCGACAGGGGTGGCCGTTTCTTTGCGCAGAAGGCGGCTATGCTTGCATCATTTCCATGCGGAAATCAAGCAGGGGTGCATTGGATATTGCAGCGGCCCCGGTTCTCCGTGTCCGCCTCGAAAAGGAGCTCACCGATGACGGACGTACACGCCGTCCGCGCACAGCAGCTCAGCCCGCCCTCCGAGCTGGAGGACGCACTGTCCCATCTGCAGTGCGTGCTGGTCGCCCGGCGCACCGCGACCAACCCCGAGGGCATCAACTGGCAGCAGTACGACGTACTGGAGATGCTCCGTATCCGCGGCGCCATGAACCCATCGCGGCTCAGCGAGTCCCTGGGGGTGTCACGGCAGACCGCGTCCAAGGCGCTGCGCGTCCTGAAAGACCTCGAGCTCATCCAGCAGGCAGCACTCGGCGAGGACAAGAGGGAACATGCGACCTCGCTGACTCCGAAGGGCCACGCCTTCCTGGCGAGTGCGGCGCGCAGCCGACGGGAGAACGTTCACGCCGCTGCAGAGGTGCTCTCGCCCGGCGAGCAGGCCTTGTTCACGGAAATGTGCCAGAAAGTCGCCGCCTCGATCGATGTCCTGCTGCACTAGCGGTGGTTTGTTGACTGCGGGTCAGGGCTGTAGTAGGCCGGTAGCAGAGGAACGTTGCCTCGCCGCCTGGGGGCTTGTGATGACCCGTCGTCTGCCGTGTCCGCCCGCACCGGGCCCGCTGGAAGCCTACGCCGCACGCTTCGATGACCTGTTCTCCACACTGGCACAGCGCCGTGGGTTCCGCGAGTACCTGACTGGGCTGCTGCTGCCGCGGGACCGCAACAAGACGCTGACCTGCCTGGCCGGCACCGAACCCGTCGTCGGGGCCCAGCACCCCTCGGTGCAGCGGCTGCAGTTCTTCCTGTCCGAGTCGACCTGGGACCACGAGCGGGTCAACGCCCGCAGGGTGGAACTGCTGCTGGCCGATCCCGCGACCGCGCCGCACCCGGGCGGGGTGCTGGTGATCGACGATTCCGGGGACCGCAAGGACGGGAAGGCGACCGCGCACATCGGACGGCAGTGGCTGGGCCGGCTGGGCAAGACCGACAACGGATCGTCACCGTGACCACCTGCTGGGCCGATGAGAACCTCTACTACCCGCTGCAAGCCGTGCCCTACAGCCCCGCCCATCACTTCCCCAAGGGCAAGAGCGACCCCGGCTTCCGCACCAAGCTGCAGATCGCCGCAGAGCTGGCCCGCACCGCGAAGGCTGCCGGGGTGGCCTTCCGGGCCGTGGCCGCCGACTGTGCCTACGGCGACCAGGACGGCTTCCGCAGACAACTCGCCTCGGCAGGGCTTCCGTTCGTCATGGCTCTCAAACCGAGCCACGGCACCTGGGCCTACGGCAAGGACGCCTACACTCCCGTCGATGCCGCCCGCGCCTTGACCTGGACGGACCCCGAGCATCCGGGTGACTGGACCGCCGTCGAGCGAACCTTCCGTGACGGGCACACCGAGACCTGGTGGGCCGCCGACGCCCGCCTCGGCTGGTGGGGACCCGACGGGAACGTCCGCCTGGTCGTGGCCACCACCGACCCGGCCACGCTGCCCCCGCAAGCCACCTGGTACCTGGCCACCGACCTGCCCCGCCCCGGCGGTCCCCGCGAGGCCGACAGCCCCGAACCGGCCGCCGGGCTGCACGAAGTCGTCCGGATCTACGGCATCCGACACTGGATCGAGCAGAGCTACAAACAGGTCAAGGGCGAACTCGGGTGGGCCGACTTCCAAGTCCGTTCCGATACCGCCATCCGCCGCCACCAGACACTGGTCACCTGCGCGTTCTCGTTCTGCTGGGACACCTGGTTCACTCAGCCTCCGGACCCGGAACCCATCGTCGCCCCAGCGGCCCCGTCGGCGGCGACACCGGCCGAACCGGCTGAGAGGGGGCCCAAGCAAACCCCACCAGCCCCAACCAGCAAGCTGGCCACAGGCGATTCGCGCCGTCCGGGCCTGGCTCGACCCCTGGACCACCCTCCAACGTTGCTGGCGAGCCTGGAGCAACGCACCCCCGCCACCCGAACTCCAAGCCCTGATCAGCGCCGTCGGAGCAGGCCACCCACTTGATCTCTACTCCCCGGTCTAACAAACCACCGCTACTGAACTTGAATGTGTGATGTCGGCCTGATCGTGTCAGCTGGTCAAGGTCAGGCCGGTGCCTATGAGGCAGCCGTCGATGAGATGCGGTCGGTACTGGGTCTTCTTGAGGCTGCGCTTCACGGCGGCGGCGAGCTGGTCGAGGTTCGCGGCGGCGAGGTTGCCGATCGTCCGTTTCACCAGTGACCAGATGCCCTCCTGCGGGTTGAGGTCGGGTGCGTAGGACGGGAAATGGAAGACGGTCAGCCAGTCCTCGTTCGCAGCGATGAAGTCGTTCATCTGCGGCATGAGATGGGTGCGCAGGTTGTCCCAGACCAGGACGATGGGGCCTTTGAGCTGGTTGTGGGCCCGCACGATGAGGTCGCGGTAGTCCTGCCAGGTGAATCCCTTGGGTTCGCCCTTGCGGCCCCGGTGGACGCGAAAGCTGTAGATCAGCCTCGACCGGTCTCCGCGTCGGAAGCAGACCATTCCCGCCATCGAAACCCGTCCGGAACCCCTGCCCCGGACGCGGACGACCGGCGTCTGGCCGATGCGGCCCCAGGACCTCGCGCGTGGCGGCCTCAGCGACTGGCTGGCCTCGTCCTCACAGACGATCCAGGCCCCGCGGGCCGCCGCCGTGCTTTTACCTGCGGCCACACCTCCTTCTTCCACAACTCCACAGCTCCGTCGTCACGTTCGATCGCCCGGCGGGCCGGCTGCTGCCACGACCAGCCATGGCGCTTCAGCAGCCGCCATGTCCCCTCCACCGTGTAGCCGACGTGGAACAACCGTCCGATCAGAGTCTTCACCCGGGCCAGTGTCCACCGCTGGTCAACCCAGCCATGGGCGAGCGGGCCGCGCTCCAACTCCCGCTCCAGTTTGGCAATTTGGTCTGCCGAAAGCCTCGGACGCCCTGGCGATCCCTTCGACCGGACAGCCTCTTCACCCCGCTCACGCCACTGACGGCGCCAGCGCTCCACCGACCGCTCGCTAACCCGCAGCGCGGCCGCGATCTCCCGGTTCTTCGCGCCGCTCTCGAAGCGACCGACCGCTTCCAGCCGGATCCGCTCTCTTGCAGCCCTCTTGGCATCGGTCAAACCGCCGCCCTGCGCGTATCTCACACCCCACAGCTACCGACCCGACTCAGCCGATGTCAGGCGAACGGCCCGACATCACCCAATCAAGTTCAGTAGCTGCCTGCGCGCCTGAAGGCCCGAGGAGGTCGCCGATGTGGACGCGCTGGGCGAGGACCTCGTTGTTCGCTGCCTCGAGGGCTTCCTCCACATTCAGGGCCTGCTCACGCCAGGACGCCTCCCGGTCGCTGACCTCGGCGGTGATGGCCTGCCCGTGCGGCCCCGGCGCTGCAGACCTGGACGTTTGGGGGCGCGCCGGTCAGGGGAGTTCGCGGTATTCGGTGATGAGGTAGTCGGCCTCGTCATCGATGGCATTCGCCAGCCAATCGATGTGAATCTCAGTGGGGTGTCCATCTGCGGCAAATACCGCCTCCGCGACATCAGCCTGCCCTGCACGGGCCTTCTGGACAACAGTGAGGAGACTGCCAAGCGTCGGGACATCCTGCGGATTCTCCTTGACGGTACGCCGGGCCGGCTCGTCGAGGCCGATCGCCTTGATGACCTTCCCGTTTCCCACGGTGATCCGGTACTTTCCAAGGCCGCCCCGCTCTCCGGACTCGGAGAGGAGCCGGAAAGAATACCGATCTGGTTCGGACCATCGTGCTCCCTTTGCCTTGGCACCGCCTCCGGCAGCGGCCGGTGTGGATTTTGCGTCGCAGCCGACCACGGCGAGGGCAAGCGCAGCGGATGCGGCGAGCAGATACGTGCTGGATTTCGTCACGGTCAGGCCTTTCAGTAGCTCAATTGCCCCTTCGACGATGTCGCCATTGATTCGGTTCCTGCCTAACCCTTCAGTTGTAGTTCAGGGCGAGTTCGAGGTTGCGGCGTCTGCGGTGGTGTTCGTTGGCGATGGCCTGGTGCTGCCGTCTCCAGTGTGA
>NZ_JBVJWD010000091.1:0-16552 GCF_055602785.1 Streptomyces sp. NPDC037301 | reverse complement strand
CGCCCGCACTCCGCCACCACCTCGTCCACCAGATCAGGCGTAAACGCACGCGTTAACACTCCGAGAGCGATGCGATCCGAAAACCGCTCACCCCCGACCGACTTCACCTGTCCCGGCCTTGGCACACCCAACACAACGAGCCGACACCCTCAAAGTCACCGGTATTGCATCTAGTGCTGCTCTGCGGGGGTTCGTGGAGGGGCGTTGGGTGTCAGGCGGGTTCGTGGCGGGGCTCTCCCCCCGTCCCGCTCTCTCCTCCTGTCCCGCTCACACATCAGGCCGACCCCGACCCTGGGCCCCTGGCCCGTCCATTGTCAGTGGTGCGGTCCAGGATGGGGGCGTCGGATCTTCGGTAGGGAGGTGGGATCGCCATGTCGATCACAAACCAGCAGGTGGCAGAGTATCCGTTTCTGAAGGGGCTGTTCGAGGACGATTACTTCCCCGATCAGGTCGTCACCAGGGGAAGGAGATCCTGCTGAGGCTGTGCGCGCGGATCGATAGGCGGCTGCCCGGCGCAGGATCTCGCTCTCCAGCTGCCACTCCTTCTCCGCTTTCAGTAGCCGGGCGTTCTCGGCCCGCAGCCGGGCCAGATCCTCGGCCGCACTCCTGCCAACGTCGCGGTGTTCGGGCGCCGCCTGGGACTCGTCCTTGCGGACCCACGTCCGCAGCGACTCGGCCGTGATACCGAGATCAGCAGCCACCGCCGCATACGTGCGCTTACCGCCCGCGGCGCGATAGAGCGCGACGGCGTCCTTCCTGAACTCCTCCGGATACGGAGACTTGCGTCCCACCTGAACATCCCTCCCTGGACCATCAAGATCCATTGTCAGGGTGTCCACTCCAAAGGATCAGCCTCACGCGACAGCTTCCACCCCGCCACCGTCTGCCAGACCGGCTGGCCATACATCCAACACCGCGGCGGACCGCCCGTGCCGCACCTGGTGTCTCGCTTCATGACGTCTGCGGCAAGAACGGCGCCATGAGCAGCTCCGACAGATGCACCGTCGCCTCTGCTCGGTCGCTGTCGAGCCGCAGGTCGGCCGTCCGAGCCGCGTCATCCAGGCTGCGGCGACCGTCGCACACCGCCCGCAAGGTCTCGATGCCCGTGGCCAGCACCGCGTCCGGGTGCTCCGCGGTACCGCGGTAGATCCGCAGCGAGGCGTCGGCGACCTCGGCGACGAACGTGTCGGCGTCAATGCGGAACTCGTACGTGCCGCGCAGCTCGTCGGCGCGTACCGCGTCGAAGGCGGCCTTGATGCTGAGCATGATCGAGTCGACGCCCAGTTCACCCTCGACGGGGTGCGGGGCCTGATTGCCCCAGCGCCCGAGCTGGAGCAGCAGGGGCTCCAGCTCGCGGCCCCATTCGGTCAGTTCGTAGTAGTGGACGCGGGCCGGCGCCCCGAGTTCGCGGCGGTGGACGACGCCATGGTCAGCCAGATCGCGCAGCCGTTGGCTCAGAACGTTCGGACTCACACCGGGCAGTCCGGCGAGCAGGTCGTTGAACCGCTTGGGGCCGAGCAGCAGATCGCGCACCACCAGGAGCGCCCACCGTTCCCCTACGACATCCAGACTGCGGGCCACACCGCACGGGTTTCCGTAGTTACGCCTGCCGTTCATGCTTCCACGCTAACAGATCGCTTCGCTTTTAGGATGAGAGCTTGTTTTTTAGGAGTTGATGAATCTAGCGTGGAGCCATGAGCTTCCAGAGAACCGAAACGGCGAACCTGCGGCAGGGCGACGTACGGCTACTGGGCACCCCGACAGCCCAGCACCTGCTCACTACCCACCTCGTGGCGCGCCTGGCGTACACCGGCAAGGACGGGGCGCCTCGGTTGATCCCCGTCAACTTCCTGTGGACCGGCCAGGAACTGGTCGTCGGAGCATTCGCCGGCACCTATAAGGTCCGCGACCTCGGCGCCCACCCCGACGTCGCGGTCTGCATCGACTCCGCCGATGGCCCGCCGCAGGTGCTCATGCTGCGCGGCACGGTCACCGTGACCGAAGTCGACGGCGTCCTCCCGGAGTACGTCACGATGCAGCGCGCGGTCATGGGCCCCGAGGCCGGCGACGCCTACCTGAACGCCATCGACAAACCTGGACTGCGCATGGCCAGAATCGGCCTGCGCCCGACCTGGGTCGGCCTCCTCGACTTCCAGTCCGGCCGACTCCCCGGCCGCACCCCGCAACCCGTGCTCGCCGCCTTCGGCGTCGGCCAATGACCCGGCACACCCCCCAGGAATCAGAAAACGAAGGCAGAAAACGATGACCGCCCAGACAGATCCGACGCCACCACTACCCGCCGTCGCCTCAGCGCGGGAATGGCAGTCCGCCCGCGACGAACTCCTGGCCAAGGAAAAACAACTGACGCGCGCACTCGACGCGCTGGCCGCCGAGCGCCGACGACTGCCCATGGTCCGGTTCGACGCCGACTACGCCTTCGAGGGCCCACACGGCAAATCCACCCTGACCGGGCTCTTCGAGGGACACCGCCAGCTCATCGTCTACCACTTCATGTGGTCCGGTGGCGGCCACTACTGCCCTGGCTGCTCCAGCTTCACCGACAACATCGGCAACCTCGCCCACCTGCACGCCCGCGACACCACACTCGCTCTGGTCTCCGATGGCCCCCTGGCCGAGATCGCACCCTTCAAACGGCGCATGGGCTGGACCGTGCCCTGGTACTCCTCCCACAACAGCGACTTCAACGCCGACTGCGGAACCGGAGGCGGCTTCGGGCTGAGCGTCTTCCTCCGCGACGGCGACCGCGTCTACCGCACCTACTTCACCGCGGGCCGCGGCGTCGACCGGCTCCGCATGGACTTCAGCCTCCTCGACCTGACTCCCCTCGGCAGGCAGGAGACGTGGGAGGACTCACCCGACGGATGGCCCCAAACCGCCCCGTACGCCTGGTGGCGCCTCCACGACGAATACCCCCGGCCAGTAAGACGACTCCAGTCAACGACCCGAGCGGCGGCCGACAGCTCCTCCCGAAGGGACTGAGAAACCCGGCCCCTTGAGCTTGATCCGCTTTGACGGCCCTCGCGGCTGCTAACGACCTTGGGGAAAATTGAGGTCGGGTCGTGTTGGTCTGGCGGTTCGGCTGGTGGGTGATTCAGCAGGCCGTCGCGCGAACGGGCACGAGTTCGGTGCTCGTGAGGCGACGGGTCGTGCGTCGGGCCGCGCGGTCGGAGACCAGGCCAGCGATGGCGAGGTGGGTCTGCTCGTAGTCCTCGCGGCGTCCGGTGTAGCGCTGAAGCGGATGCCACTGCTTGTACTCGGCGTTGGTGTGTTCGACCACGATGCGGGCCGATGACTGCCGCCTGCGCGCCTCGCGCCAGGCACGCTTGTCGCCGTCAGGAGCGTCCTGGGCCGGCTTCTTCGGCGGGGCGCTGACCTGGGACGGGAACTCCTTGGCCAGACCCTGGTAGCCGGAGTCGACCTCGGCGTGCACATCGGGGTGGAGGCGGAACTGTTCGGCGATGCCCTCGGTACGCACAGCGGTCTGGTCGTGCATGCGGCCCGGGCGGACGACGCCGGAGAACAGGGTGCGGCCCTGGTGGTCGCTGAATGTGGTGGTCTTGATCGTGTTCTGCTTCTTCTTGCCCGAGACGAAGGCTTTGCGTCCGGGGCGGCCCGCGCGCGGGCGTCGGACCTGGACTTCCGTGCCGTCGAGCCGGATGTCGACGCCTTCGGCATCTGCGTAGGCGAACAGGTCGTCCAGGGTGCGGATGCGCAGACCGGGGCGGCCGGGGATGGCAAAGCCCCGCGCGGCGAGCAAGGGTCTGACCTCGCGGATCGCGGCGGAGACGGTGGAGCGGTCCACCCCGTACAACTCGGCCAGGGCGGCATGTGGCAGCCCGAGCCGCAGGTGGACCAGGGTGGCCGCGAGCCGGTCGGTGAACACCAGGCGCGGCTTGCGTCCGGCACCCTCGGCCCGCTTGCGGGGCACGCCCCTCATCACGTGCAGGGCCGACGCGCGGGCCGCCGCCCAGGGCGGGGCGAGTTCTTCGAGCAACTCCCCGAAATGTGCGCGGGAGACCCCGGACAGGGCAGGATGGGTACAGGCCGTACGGGCCCAGGTCAGCTTCACAACTCGCCCAACCCGTAAAGCCCTTCCCGTGTCACGGCCGACTCACTCCCGCCCTTCCCCCAAGGTCGTTAGGGTCGGGCCCATGGCTTCCATAGATGTCTCCCTGCGTCCCGTGCACCCCAGCGATCTGCCTGTGTTCTTCCGGCACATGAGCGACCCCGAGTCGAATCGGATGGCCGCCTTCACCGCCGAGGACCCGACGGACCGGGCCCACTTCGACGCGCATTGGAAGCGCATCCTCGCCTCGCCCGACGTCGTCACCCGCACCGTGCTCGCGGACGGCGATGTGGTCGGGCACGCGGCCGTGTACGGCGAGCCGGGCGAGCGGGAGGTCACGTATTTCATCGATCGCTACTACTGGGGGCGGGGCATCGCGACCGCGGCGCTGTGGGGGCTGCTCGCCGAGGTCCCCGAACGCCCGCTGCTCGCCCGGGCGGCGGCGGACAACACCGGATCGGTGCGGGTCCTGGAGAAGTGCGGCTTCAAGGTCGTCGGCGAGGACCGGGGCTTCGCGAACGCGCGGGGAGCGGAGATCGACGAGCTGGTGTTGCGGTTGGACGGATAAATTTCCCCACCCCGTAACGACCTCACCCGCGATTGAGTTCGGGGCATGCTGGTCTGGCGGTTCGGCTGGTGGGTGATCAGCAGGCGGCGTCGCGGGCGAGGACGAGGTCGGTGCTGTGCACGCAGGGCCGATGCGTTCTCAGACGGCGAGACAGAATACGGCGATCGCGTGATCGGGACGGGACCGGTCGTGGTCGGCCACGGGGGGTGATGGTGGTCCAGCCGGTCCTGTCGCATGGGGTCGACGGCGAGGCTACGGATCGTGGCCATAGATTCGGGACGCGCTCGGGTGAAGCGGCGGAGCGGTCCACAAGGTGGACCTGTCAGCCGCTGTGATGATGAGGTTGCGACGATGCCCGCATGACTGATGAGACACGGAAGACATACCTGCAGGCTGCCGAGAAGGCAGTGCACCTGCTGACTACAGAGCAGGTAGCCCAGTGCTGGGAGGCCGAGTCCGTGCTCCCAGGGATGTCAGTAGGTGGGCTGGCTGGTCACCTTGCGCGTAGCGTCCTCCAGGTCGAATGGTTCCTCGATGGTCAGGTACTCGGCGCAGAACCGGTGTCACCGGTTCGGTACTACGCTCGGCTCGCCGATACGTCGTTGCCGGGCTCTGCGCTGAACGTCGGGGTGCGTGCCCGCAGCGAGGAAACAGCCACAGCCGGCCCCGCTGTCGTGGCTGAGCAGACCCAGGCGGCGTGGGTGCGGCTATCGCAGCGGCTGGGCATGGAGCCGGCCGATCGACGGGTAGCCGTCCTCCACCGGCCGGGAGAGGAGATGTTGCTCGACGGATACCTGCAGACCCGTTGCGTCGAGCTGGCGGTGCACCTCGATGACCTCACACTCAGCGTGAACGCACCATGCCAAGTGCCCGATGCTGCGCTCGCCATCGCGGTGGATGTGCTCGTTGCAGCCGCCCGGGATCGGCACGGTGACCAAGCCGTGTTGCATGCGCTCGCCAGACGTGAGCGTGACGTTGATCAGGCCCTGCGCGTGCTGTAGTGACCAACCTCACTGGCTGGACCAACCTCGCCGCCGCTGTTGATCACTACCGGTCACGCCCTGACCGCGCACTCGACCTGATCAAGCCCGACAGCTGAGAACGCTCACGCCCTGGCTGTGCACGCGGCGGGGGGGGCCTCTTGGCAGCACGGTCGGAGATCAGGGCGGCGATGGCCCGCTGGGTCTCGGGGAAGGTCTCGCGGCGTCCGGCGAACCGCCTTATCGGGGCCCACTTCCGCAGCTCGGCATTGGTGTGCTCGGCGCAGATCCGGGCCGAGGACTGCCGTCGTCTCGCCTCGCGCCAGGCGTACTTGTCGCCATCGCAGGTGCCCTCCTTCGGTTTCTTCAGCGGCGCGGTGACCTGGCGGGGAAACTCTTTGGCCAGGCCCTGGTAGCCGGAGTCGACCTTCGCCCTCACGCCGGGACGGGTCCTGAACTGCTCGGCGATGCCCTCGGTGCGCACGGCGGTCTGGTCGTGCATCCGGCCGGGCCGTTCCGCCCCGGAGTAGAGCAAGCGGCCCTGACCGTCGCTGAACGTGGTGGTCTTGATGGTGTTCTGCTTGCGCTTGCCCGAGACGAACGCCCGGCGCCCGGGGCGGCCGGCCTTCGGACGGCGGACCTGGGTCTTTGCACCGTCGAGCCGCAGCTCGATGTTCTCGGCCTCCGCGTAGGCGAACACGTCCTCCAGGGTGCGTAAGCGTAGGCCGGGCCGGTCGGGGACGGCGAAGCCGCGGGCCGCGAGCAGGGGCCGGACCTCACCGATCGCCCGCCCGATGGTCGAGGAGCCGACATCGTAGATGACGGCGAGGGCGTCCTGGGGCAGGCCGGTACGCAGGTAGGCCAGCGTGATCACCAGCCGGTCGCGGAAGGCGAGTTCGTACGTCGGGCCAGCCCCGGCCCGACGGCGGCGGCCGTGCCCGCGCCGGTCGTGACGCTCGCTCTCGCACCGTGATTCCCACCCCGGTTCGAGCTCGTCGAGCAACTCGCCGAAGTGTTGGCGGCTCACGCCGCAGAAGGCAGGATGAGACAAGGCCCGCGCGGGCCCACTTCTTGATCGCACTCGAAGAACCCGCGCGGCCCTCGTCATGTCACGGCCCCGCCCCGATCAATCGCGGGGGAACTCGTAACCCCACAACCGATCAACGGAGTCGAGGCATGTGAGACAGGCAAAGAAAGCAGCGACAATTTGGGTCCAGAACGATTTCTGTGCCCGCGTGAAGGGTTCCTCCGACGAGGCCCCGGTCACCTACGAGGACCCGCAGACCAAGGAGAAGATCACCCACGGCACGGCCGACGGCCGTAAGGCGTGCCTTCACCATGTCGCTTCTGTTGGGGTCCCCAGGGTGGCGCCAGAGGTTCTAGCAGGTCGGCAGGCTGTTGCTGTCTGCGACATCTGTCGCGGACAGCAACAGCAGCAGCGCTTAACCGGGGAAATGCCGCAGAAGGAATAGGGTGGCCCCAGTGATGAGCTGCATACGACGAATACGTGCCCCCTGCGCGTTCGACGGCCCCGGAGCCGAGCTCCTCGGTATAGGCCAACCGTGAGAACTCATCGATCGCTGAGTGCACGAAGGGTGGGGTCGTGGAACCGGCGTAGCCCCACTCCGAGCCGGGTCAGGTCCCGGGTCACGGTCCGCCGAGGGCGCAAGTAGGCGGTGGGGTCTGGGCGGAGTCGCGGCTGGGAGTGTGTTCATCGGTCCCGCGTTTGGTCAGCGTGGTCCTCGTATGCTGTCGATGATGCGGGTCCAGTTGTCGCTGCCATTTCCTTCCTCAATCGCGCGCCGATAGTGGGCCTGCACGGCCAGTGGGAGCGCGAGGTCGAGGCCGAGTGACGTGCTGGTCTCGACGATGTGGTCGGACGTCGCACCCATCATGGTGACCGTGCTGAGGTCGCCGGGATGCTCTCCAGCATCCAGCGCGGCGCCGGGGTTCTCTTCGCCAGCCCTCAGGATGTCGCCAATCGAGTCGGCGGAGGAGAGCAACTCTGGCAGCGCTTCCTTGGCCTTCATTCCTGCGGTGCCTAGCATCGCGGTGGCGTGCATCAGTCCGGACAGGGTGGTGAGGAACACCGCGAGCTGGGCTTGATACATCATCTGAGCGAGGCCCGGGTCCTCGCCCAGGTGCTTTGGTGTGCCGAGCAGTGTCAACGCCGCCAGGTGGCTCTCCATCACCTGGTATCGGCCGCTGTAGTAGACATAGGCTGCCTCGGTGCCGACCATCGGCGCGGGGACCATGACGCCACCGGTGAGGAAGGTGGCGTCATGGCCCGCTGCCCAGGTTGCTGCCTCGCGTGTGCGGTCGGGAGTGTCAGAGCTCAGGTTGACCAGCGTCCGGCCGGCGAGCGATTCGGTGGCGCTGTCGAGGACGTCGTACATCGCCTGGTAGTCGGTGAGGCTGAGGATCAACAGGTCACTCGCTTCGACCGCCTCGCTGGGTGTCGCCGCGAGCGTGGCTCCGTCGGTGACGACGCCGTCGGCCCGACTGACAGTGCGGTTCCATACGGTGACCGGGTGGCCGGCGGTGAGGAGGGTGCGGGTCATCGCCTGGCCCATCGGGCCAAGCCCGATCACGGTGACAGCGCCGTCTTGCCTGGTGGTGCGGTTCTCTTGTTCGTTCACCCCTCCATGCTCGGAGAGCGCCACTATTCTCGGAAGTACCCACTATTTTCTGCGGTACTTACCTTTTAGTAAGGGGATCAGTGATGGCCAAGGCGCCGAGATGCGGGCCTTACATCTGCGGCATCGACGCTGCGCTCGACGTGGTGAGCGGCAAGTGGAAGGGACTGATCCTCTGGGAACTTGACGCCCATCGCGTACGCCGCTTCGCTGAGCTCCGCCGCGGTCTGCCGGGAGTGAGCGAGAAGATGCTGACGCAGCACCTGCGTGAGATGGAGGTGGACGGTCTCGTGCACCGGGAGGTTTATGCCGAGGTGCCGCCGCGGGTGGAGTACTCCCTGACTGAGCACGGGCGCACGCTCAATCAAGCGCTCGGGCCGCTCGGCGCCTGGGGGGTTGAGCGGATGCGTCGCGAAGGCTCCGAAGCGGTCGACGTCGCCGAGACCTCACACGGCTAAGTGGTCGGCTTCGGAAATCCTTCGGGGGTTGACCATGCGGCCGGTGCCACGGAGGATTGGTCGTGGTGATCGGCGGTGTGCCGGTCGAGCCTGGCCAGTAGATCGTCCAGGTCGGAGGTGGTGAACTTCCACTGGAACGGCTGTGCCGTGGCGTTGTAGCGGTCTTCGAAAGCTCGGAGCCGATCCCTGACCTGGGCAAGGTCGGTGAAGTCGTTGGGTGAGACGACCTTGCGCTGTACGACGGAGAAGTAGATCTCGACCTGGTTCAGCCAGGAGGCGTGGACAGGTGTGTGGACCATGACCGCGTTCGGGAACGCGGCGGACAGTCGGTCGGTGGCTTTCTTACCGCGGTGAGAGGAGCCGTTGTCGACGATCCAGAACACGCGCTTGGCGCTGGCGTACGGCTCCTGGGTCATGACCTGGGTGACCAGGTTCATGAACGGTTCGATGCCGGTGCGCGGTTCGGTGCGGCCGAATATCTGCGCGTGGCGAACGTCGTAGGCGGCGAGATAGGCCAGGGCTCCGCCGCGGCCGTAGGTGTGGTTGACGCGCATCGCGCGGGCCTGCCCGGGAGCGAGGGTGGGGTGGCAGCGGGCCTGGACGGAGGTCTTCTCATCCGCGCTGATGACGTACTCGTCCGTATCGAGCGGTTTGCCCTGCCAGGTGCGGGCGTACAAGTCCAGCACGCGTTCGGCCTTGGCGCGGAATCCGGCGTCGGTGATGAAGATCCATGAGCGGTGCTGCCAGGGCTTGAGCGCGTCCCGTGCGAGCCAGCGGCGCACGGTGGAGGCCGACAGGAACGTCGCGATGCCACGTTCGGCGGCCTCGCGGGCCAGCTCCGGGCAGCTCCAGCGGGACAGCGGCACGCCGGTCTCGGCGGGCAACTGGCAGGCCAGGGCGGTGATTTGAGCCGCCTGCAGTGCGGTGAAAGAGGGTGGGCGGCCGGGGCGCTTGCGGTCCGCCAGGCCAGGCAGCCTCGTTTCAGCGAAGCGGCCCCGCCACCTGCGCACGGTGTCTACATGTACCCCGACGCGCTCTGCTATGCGTGCGTTGGCCAGCCCTTGTGCCGCGTGTAGGACGATCTGCGCGCGTAGGCGCAGCCGGTACTCGGTCTTGTGGCCCCAGGCCATCTTCTTCAACTGGTGCCGCTCGTCTGCGGCCAGAGCTATCGGACGTGCGGTGGCGACGGGCACGGATACCTCTCGACCGGTGGGCGGTCCCATAGAACGGCTCCACAACTCAGTGCAGCGGGCTATGAGGGAACGGCTCATGCCCTGACGCTTTCGACACCGACGGTGCGGGCACGGACCACGAACGGCCGGGAGATGACGGTGAGGGCGACGGAGACTGCGGCTGTGGCGGTGATCGCGGTGCCTGGAGTGAGGTGTTGGGCGATCCCGCCGGCGATCACGGCGCCGATGCCCTGCCACGTCATCCGGCCTGCGGACTCCACACCCTGGATCTGGCCGCGGACCGGATCGGGGGTCAGCGCGAGAAGCTGCTCCTGCAGGGGCAGGGTGGCGGCGAACCCGGCGCTGGCAATGAACACTGCGGCTGTCGCAACCGGCAGGGGTAGGTGGATCGCGAACAGCAGGTAAGGGGCAGCGAGTAGCAGTCGGAGGGCAAACGCATAGCGGCGTCGCTGGTCTGCGGTGAGCAGTCGCCCGACGGTCAGGTCTCCCAGGAGCATGCCTGCCGATCCGGCGGCCAGGAGAGCGCCGGCGTGATGCGGGTCGTAGGAGATGAACAGAGCCTCGCAGCCGACGATCAGGCCGTTGGGAACCCACAGGTTCAGCAGGAGTGCCCGCTGGCCGGAGTGGGAGAAGAGCGCGATGTTGGTGGTCCAGGTCTGACGCAGTCCGGGGCGACGGGTCAGACGGATCGAGTGTTCCCGGACGGTTGTGGCCACCACGATCAACCCGATTCCTGTCAGGGCTGAGGCGACGATGAAGATTCCTTGCGGGCTCAGGTACCGCAATAGCACGGCGCCGATGGCGTAGCCGAGGATCGCCATGCCACCGGAGGTGATGTTCATCAGCGAACGTGCCAACGCGTAGGCGGAGGCCGGTACAACCTCGGCGAGCAGCCCCATCCGCGTGCCGGTCCCCAGGGACTGGAAGAATCCCAGCACCAGCAGTAGAGCGAACCGGGGAGCCAACGAAAGCCCTGGGATCGCCTGCGCGGCAACACCCATGAGCGAGACGCACTGGAGCGCGACGAGGGTCCGGCGGGGACGGCGCCCGTCCGCGACCGACATCAGCGTCAACGCACCGAACACGGTGGCGAATGTGGCACCGTACATGCTCACGGCGGTCAGGAATGGAGAGTTGGTCTGGTGGTTGACCAGGGTGCCGAGCGCGAAGCCCGACAAGGTGCTCGCGGCGACCATGAGCGTGAAGCTGGCGTACAGGCCGGTGAACTCGCGATTGCGGAGCAGAGCACGGTAACCGGCAGGGGCAGGTGTGACGAGTGCTGAGGTGTCAGAAGGCATGAAAAAAGCCTCCGGACGCGCGCGCCGTGGGCGCCGCCGAAGGCCAACGCGATCATTTTAGCACTCGCCCCAGACCTGCCCACGACCCGCCAGCATCACTTCGACCACGTCGCGGCCGCGACCGCTCGACGAAGCGACGTGCATGGTCCCGACTCCTGAGTCAACCCCCGAAGGATTTCCGGAGCGGACCACTAAGCCTGGATCCACCGGCTGTCCCGGGTCCTGTGGATAGAGAAATGAAGAGAGGTGCCTGCTGACCTGCGAAGATGGGAGTTACCACACCACCATCACGCATTATCAGCAAGGCACCTCGTAGATGAAAGTTTCCCACATCCCGGCGGCGGTCTCTGCTGCGTTCGATGACGGGAATCTGATCGCGTATGCGGGGCTGGTCCCGGTGATGCGGCTGGCCGAGCGGTGCGGTCTTTGGCGTCTGGTGGCCGAGAAGGTGAAGCTGCCCGGGGCGGGCAACGGTGCGGGTGCGGCGGCGGACGCCAAGGTCACCAGCATCGTGGGCGGTATGGCCGCAGGCGCGGACAGCATCGACGACCTTCACCTGCTGCGGCACGGTGCGATGCCGGCCGTGTTCGACGGTATCCGTACCCCGTCCACGCTGGGCACGTTCCTGCGCGCGTTCACCCACGGTCATACGCCCCAACTCCACGCCGTGCACCGCAGGTTCCTCGGCGCGCTGGCCGCGTAGATGGGGATGAGGTAGGGACGTGAAGCAAGGATCTCCACCACACCCTCCGCCAGATGCCCGGCCCCGTGGAACTTCCCTGGGAGTCGTAATCTGCGGGGACGGACACGGCCCCACTTGCTCGGCTGGGGTGAGATGAATGCCGCCGCAAGGTCCGGACTTTACGGTCGATGGGCAACTGACCCGGCTGTTGGCGGAATCCTCCTGTCACATTTCGGGTCGGAGCACTCCGGCGCATCGAATCTTTCGCTGCGATGACTTCATGTTCATCGGATCGTAAGTCCGACAACGGTGATCGCAGCACCGGCGTCCTCGCCTTGAACCACCCGTCGCCCTGCGACAATTCTGGCGCATGTGGCTGCACTGCAATCGGGTGCCACCGTCAGCACTGCCTCGGCAATCTCAGGGATCCATGCAAGGCCGTTCAGGGCATCGGCGAGAATCTCCCGAGCCATAGCAACGTTGGGAGGCCGGAAAGCCGAGACTGTTGTCTGACCGCAGGAATGGCCATCGTTACATGGATGCGCTGCGGCGAGGCTCTTGGCCACGGTAGCCAGGGCTCTGGCACGGCCGCCGGGGTCAGCAATCTCCGGGCCACGGCAGCAGCTTCGTCGGCGACAGCAGCAGCCACCTCACCCCGCCCAACCCCAGCGGGCATCGGCTGCATGGACCGGCAGGCACGTTGGAAGGAACTTGGCCGCCACCTGGAGCCGTGGAGCACGGAACTCAGGGGCTGTAGGCGGTCGAGTGTTCGCGCCTCGCCGACATCGCCCGGCTCGACAGAAAGCCGGAGTGGCACGGGGCCAGCCCGAGCACGGCAGGCCGTCGCAACACCGCACGACGGAGCCCCGCCTCCCCGGCGGGGCTCCGTCGTCTCGTCCGCTCTCACGCAGCTCTCACCAACTGGGCCGACTCCCCTGGACTGGGATGCCCTGAGCTGGCATTACGCGCCTGTCCTGGATTGGCTGGACGCGGCTGGACGGTCGTTACGACCTGTGCCATGTGGTACCGAGATAGGGGCCCAGGACCAGGACCGGTGCGTCTTCTGGCCCGTCAAAGCGGTATTGCAGGGTTTCAGTCGTCGTCTCACTCACCCGCCCACGCTCCCACATCTCACAATCTCTCACGACCGCGCGGTCTGTCCCTCTCCGGACCCATGCAGTCCGCCCCACCCCGTGGCAGCTCCACGAAGATCCTCCACACCCGGCTTGACGTACCACTTCTTCGTAGTCTTGACGTTCGTGTGTCCCGCCCACCGAGCCAACAGGTGGTCCGGCACGCCCTTGTTGGCCAGGTACGTGAAGCAGGACGCCCGAGCGTCGTACAGGCGCACCTGACGGAGCCCTAGTAGCTCCGTGATCCGGTATGCCCGTCGGCGGAGTTGCTTGATATTCCGAGCCTCCCCGATCTCGTCCACCAGGACGTAGCCGGAGTCAACGTAATCCGGACCGAGAGCAAGCTTTTCCTTTGCCTGGAGAGCCTTGAATGACCGGAGCGCATCCCACACCGGAGCCGGCAATGGAAGTTCTCGTTCTCCGGCCATGGACTTAGTGTCTTTCTCCACCACCGCCTTGTTCCCCATCATCGTCCGAGTATTGGCGATGCTGAGAGTTCCGGCTTCCAAGTCGATATCCTCCCAACGAAGTCCGCAGACTTCCGCCGGGCGGAGACCCATGAGGCAAAGCAGGAGCGGAGCGTAGAGCCTGTCTTCCCTGATCCCCTGCACGAATGCATGAATCTCCGTAACGTCCCAAGGTTTCAGTTCTGCCTTGGTTCTCCGCTCTTCCTTCCGAGCCCTACGCGGAATCGAAAGGTGCTGAGCCACGTTCATCGAAACGAGCCGCTTAGCCACCGCGCGATTAAGACAGTCTTTGAGGCGCGCAAGACTCATGTCTACGCTCGTCACACCGAGCGGAGTTCCGGCCTTTGCCCCACGGATACGCCCGCACTTGAGCGCCCACTTCATCCAATCTTCCACATCCCCTTCGGTAAGTTCCTGAAGCAGGATCTCACCGAGCTTTCCCCAGACTCGGTCCAGGGTGATTCGGTAGTTGTAGATGGTGGTTTCTTCCAGATCTTCCGCCTTCTTCTCCAACCGTTGGTCAATCCATATGCTGACCGTCAGTTGGCTAGGCGGGACGAACGTACCCGAGTTCCGCTCGTTCTCAATTCGGGACAGTTCCGCCTTGGCTTCCCGGAGCGTGGCCCTGGTAACAGTTAGTACTCCAGCTGTAGATTGTGATCTTCATGTTTGAGTTGCGACTTGTCGCCGGTAGTGACTGGTGCGTGATCGGGCTTGATGACGTCGTCTCCACTCGGACCAGCTGAGGCGGTGGGCCACGCTGGACAGCGGCTGGACGACGAGCGCGATGAACAGGTGCTGGATCTCGTTGCAGGTCAGCGGAATGAGGTCGTCGGAGGCAGGACGGGTATGTTCGTCAGCGCGGACGACGGCGAGGAAGGCGTGGGCGAGCATGGCGAGGGTGACCCAGCGGGCCCATGAGAGGTAGCGGCGGAGCTGGTGCTCGTCCAGGCCGGCCAGCCCCTTCTCGGTCTGGAAGGTTTCCTCCACCCGCCATCTTGATCCGGCAACCCTGACCAGGGTGGCGAGCGGGTCCGGCCGGGTGGAGTGGCAGCGGTAGTAGGCCAGTTCACCGGTGCGGCGATTGCAGCGGATCAGCAGCTGCCGGTGGCCGGGGCCGGGCTCGGCCACGTCGATGACGGCCCAGTCGTAGAAGCGGTGGCCCTTGGCTCCCGCGCCTGCCGACAGCTTCTGCCAGGCACGCTTCGGCACCTTGGCCGCGAGCGTGTCGGCACGGAACTTGCCCGCTTTGGTGGTGACTTCGGCCGAGCAGGCCACCGCGAGGACATACCCCAGGCCGTTCTCCTCCAGGGCGGACCGCAGCTTCGGGTTGCCTCCGTAGACCCCGTCGCCGGTGACCCAGCCGACGCGGTGTCCGGCGTCCAGGAACCGTTCGATCATCGTGCGGGCCAGTTCAGGCTTGGTCGCGAAGGCGATGTCCTCGCCGAGCCCCGCCGCCCCGCACCGGTCCGGGTCGCAGGTCCAGGAACGGGGCACGTACAGTTCCCGGTCCACCGCCGCATGGCCTCGGGCACCCGCATAGACCAGGTAGACGGCAACCTGGGAGTTCTCGATCCGCCCGGCCGTGCCGGTGTACTGACGCTGGACGCCGACGGTGTGGACACCATCGCCGGTCTCATCCACGACCAGCACCGCCTCCTCATCGTGCAGGCGCTCGACGACGTACTCGCGGACATCGTCACGGACGGCGTCGGCATCCCGGGAGGCCCGGCACAGCAGATGCTGCATGCCATGCGGACTCGCTTCCCCAGCCCACTCCGCGATCGTCCAGCAGTTCTTGCGCGTCAGGTCCGACAGCAGGCCCAGCACCAACCGACCAGCCCGGCGCCGAGGTTCGACCCGGGCGAACCGCCCCGCGATACGGCCCATGGCCACCTCGAACGCCTCCCGCCAACGAGCGGGATCTATGCTGTGACCCGCGGCCACCGTCTCATCGTTACTCCACACAAGTCACGATGATCAACGGTGGCCGTACCCGTTCCCGGACCCGGCCCCACTGTCTGTGACAGCGAGGCTTGAACGCATGCCACTGAAGGTTTGCGCAGAAGGTCCCGGGCAACGCCACCGCCCCTTGGGCTGACGCAGCCAAGCGGCTACAAGCCCACAACGAGGGCGCAACGGGTGGGTGGCGGAGCTGCGGCTCGACACGGGTCGTCCCTACCATCCGGCGTACAGGGGGTACGAATAGCGACCCCCGGTCAAGGGGGGCTCTGTGCAGTCGACCGTTTCATGGCCGGTGTTCCGGCGCTTCGCCGGCGCTTTCACGGTCGGCGTGGCCCTGGCCGCAACCTCAGGGTGCACGGTGCCCGTCGATGCCGTCGCTGGCATCTCCGTGACCGGCGACGGCCATCTGCTCGGCGTCATGATGGTCTGCGGGCATCAGATCGATGGCGCGACCCTCTACGTGGACAGCACCGACGTCGACAATGAGGTGACGGTCGGTTCATGGGCCGCCGACCGACCGCTGACGGCCGGTCTCGCCACCTGGACCCTCGATGCTCCATCCGCCGGCTGGACCCCGACCAGATCTCTCAAACCGCTCACCGCCAAGACCACCTACACCCTCTACGGCTGGACCAAGGACAGCTCGTGGTCATCGAGTAGCGTCTCCTTCACTCTGACCGACCCGGACCGGCTCACCCCGGGAACGGTCCGCTACGACGACGTCTCGGGTAACGGCGACGTATCCGCAATCACCGTCCCCATAGCGGAGTTCAAAGCCAGGGCCTGCGAGAACAGTTAACGCCACGGCGCCTTGCGCCAGACCAGGCACCCACGAGATCACGATCTACAGCTGGAGTATTAGCCCTTCAGTTGTAGTTCGGTGATCAGATGCGTCGGGTAATTGCCGGTCATGGAGAATTGGTCGGCTGAGGTGGCCCAAGTCACTGCGTGGGACGCCCAGTTGCAGGAGCTATTGCTGCAGATTGCTGATGTCTTCCCGCGGGCGGATCTGCGACGGCGGGCTACGGCGTGCGTGCGTGGGTTGTTGGGTCCGGTCTCCCGGAAGAACGGCTGGCAGCTGGCGG
>NZ_JBVJWD010000090.1:0-17081 GCF_055602785.1 Streptomyces sp. NPDC037301 | reverse complement strand
TCGCCTCGATCCGCACCACCAGCCGCCGGGCCGCGTACCGCATCCTCGCGACCCCCGACGACGAGAGGTGACCAAGAAACCGCCTCCGTGTGGGGCGGGCGACGTAAACCCGCCCCACACGGCCAACTACCCGACGCAGAGCAGACGCCGGAACACTCGAACCGAAGGAACTCTCAATGACACCCCAGAGCAAGTCGAGCTCGTCCCCTGTACTCGCAGTGGGTGACGACGTGTTCGTCTACGCCCGGCCCCGGGCTGGTGACCCGCCTCGTCGGCTGGGCGCACAGTTCCGCAGAGCTGCTCTTCGGCGATGCCGCACGACGACCTGTAGCCGTCTACCGTGACGAACAGGGACGACTGGACGTCGCTGCTACCTGCGTGGCCCTCCGCGCTGCCGAAGGCGCCTGGCACCTGGTTAGCCCCGAGGGTCGCATCGTCGGTGGCGGTCCACGCACGCACCTGCCGTCGTTGACGCGTAAGGAACTGGAAGCCATTCGCGACAGTGGGCAGTACGACTTTCAACGCGGGGCCATCGCCTGCCACGGGGTACCGCCCACTGCCCTTCATTCGCCCTGTCTCGGTTCCGAAGACGCGCCTTCCTTCGGAGGCTTCACCGTCGCCGGTGTGGGTTTCTACCACTGGGTCAATAACCCCTGATCCCCCCTCCGGCCCCCGCCAGAGCCCCCGCACCACCGCGCCGTTCCGTTCCGCGTTGTTCCTGGCGCAGGCCGCGCCCCCACCCCCCACCCCAGCCCGCAGGACCTGTGTCCCGGTCACCGGGCGAGCCCGAGCAACCGCCGGGCTTCTGCCGCCCGTTCACCAACCGTCCCGGGCTGCGGTGCCCGGCCCGGCGACCAGACGCACAGCACAGCGGGCAGACCCCCGGGAGCGGACCCGCCCCAGACGGCTGACCGCCGGTCAACAGACGCCCGGGCAACTGACCCCCGGGATGCCCGGGCGTCAGATTCCGGGGGTGGCGGCCTGGTGCCGCCGTCCGGCCCCGGCCCACCGCCTTCTTCGGGCTGGACCAGAACACCACCATCGCCAGCCCCCAGCCGCCAGCGCCCGGACTCCGTAGCCGGGGTGCAATGTTTTGCCTGGTCACAGCCCCACACAGCAGGCCGTCCGCCCTTTAGCTTTCTGGTCGTGCGGCAAAGGGGCGGAAGACGCCTACGAGCCCGAACCTCTTTGCCGTACCCGGCCCGCCAGCACGGCCGGAATTATCCACGCCCGCACGTACCAGGCCGCCGAACGGCCAGTGGGCATAGCCGACGTCCACGCCCTTGGCGGCCGCCGAGACCAAGCGCCCACCCCGCCCGCCGTACCCAGGCCCCGGCCAGGTGGCGGCCACACGGGCAGGCCCGACCTGGAAGAGGTCGGCCAGCGTGGTGACGACTCGCATCACCCCGACCAGCACCACCACTCGATACCCGATCCGATCCGATTACGGAATGGAGCCTCGCATGGGTTACGACTACAGCGTTCAGGGAACCGTCCAGGTGACCCCACCGATCGCTTTCCCCGCCCTTCTGGAGCTGACGCAAGGGCCGGATCTGCCGATCTTCTGCCTCGCCCCCAGCGTGAACCACCCGGACGCTGCTGGCCCGTGGGACGACATAGTGGGCGTGTGGGCCCTGATCCCGGAGGACGTTGCGCTCGACCAGGCCCGACCGGTCACCGTCAGCGCACTCGCGGTTTCGCACATCTCCAAGAGCACGGCGATTCACGAGCCGCTCGCCAGGTTCGTTCGGCTCTGCCTGGCGGCCGGTCACGAAGTCGTGAGCAAGCTGGAGTTCGACGGCGACGACGGCGAGCGCGGCGTCATCCAGGTGACAGAGAGCGGCGAAATCGAATGGGTCGAAACGTCGGCCCCAGGCCGGAAGCCCGAGCGCTGGTGAACACCCCTCCGCCCGGTCCGGCCAGCACGCCCGGCCGGACCGGGCGGAGGCCGGGCGCACGGACGCGTCCGAGCAACCGCCAGGCCATCCAACCGGCGCAGAGCAGACGCCGGAACACCCGAACGGAAGGATGAACACGCCAGTGCGCATCACCACATACAGCCGCGATGAGATTCGGACCGCCGTCAACGCAGGCGCCGACATGGCCGCCGACGCATCAGGCATCCCCTCGTACGACGACCGGTTCAGTTACGCCGTCACCGCCGCTCTGACCTTGCTGGGGAAGCCGGCCGCGACGTGGACCGACGTGATGATCAGCCACGCGCAGGACACCAACACCGCCACCGACGCGGACGCCACCGACGCGGACGCCACCAACACCGCCGCCGCCGACAGTGGCGCCGCCGACGCGGTGGCTGCCGACTCCCGGGCATTCACCCGTGACGAAGTGGCCACGGCCGTGAACGGCGGGATCGACCTTGCCGCCGCGATGACCGGGCGAGGCCACGCCGACGATCTCGACAACCTTCTGGTGAATGCCGTACTGACGCTGCTCGAAGACCCGCAGGCCGTGTTCGAGGACGTCACGGTTGCCTGCTACGGCGAGGCCCCCGACACCGTCAGGTCCTGGCTGTAGACCAACCACCCTTGGGGTGTGCTGTGCCGGGACGCACAGCCAGACCCGCGACTTTGCCGGGCGGACCTTCGGGGCGGACTTTCGGACGGTAGCCCAGGACCGCCGCCCCACCGCCCCCGCCCTCTCCCGCAGATCCGTGCCCCCGGTCGCCGGCCGGGGGCACAGACGTGTCCAAGTGACCGCCGGGCCTGTGCCGCCCGGTTCACCAACCGCCCCAGGGGCGCTCTGCGCCTGGACCCGCGACCAGACGCACGGCACAGCGCGCAGAGCCCCGGGCCCCAGGCAACAGACCCCCGGGCGGTAGGTCCCGCCCGGCTACCCCGGGGCGGTAACCCGGGGCCGTTTCCTGGCCCACCCCCTTCTTCGGGCTGGTCCGAAACACCGGCCACCGGAACACCTGGCCGTCGGCCACCGGCCGCCGGAACACCCAGCCACCGGCCACCGGAACACCCGGCCACCAACCGCCGCCGGAACACCAACCGCCGGATCACCGGCCGCCGGGCCACCGGGCCACCATCCACCACCGTCGTGACCGCCGCCCGTAACCGGGGTGTGGTGTTTTACCTGGTCACAGCCCCGCGTAATGGGCGGTCAGCGCTCTAACTTTCTGGTCGTGCGGCAAGGGCAGAAGACGCCTACGAGCCCTGCCCTTGCCGCACCCGACCCGACCCGCCGCCCCACACCCGGCCCGGTCGGACTGACCACCGGGCGAGGACCCCTCAACTCTTGCCCGACCCCGCGTAGCGAAGGGCCTACCACCATGTCTCAGCCGTCACCCATGCCGTCGCCCCAGCCGTCGTCGTTGCCGCCGATCACGCTCCGCAGCACCGCCGATCTCGTCGAACTCCTGCCCTACCTCTACGACGTTCAGCCCCGTAACAGCATCGTGCTATTCGGCCACCACACCGACCACACCGGGCGCGGCTACCTCGGAGCCGTCGTGCGTACCGATCTGCCCACCCCCCGAGAGAACTGGGCCACATACGCCCACGACACCGTCACCCAGTACATCCAAGCCCACCACCAGCGCGGGGAAGACCTGCCCAACCACGTCGTGATCTACATATGCGCCACCCCCAGCACCCACGAGAAAGCCCACCACACAGCCCACCGCTACGGCCTGCTCGCCGACCACTACCGGGCCGCACTCACCAGCCACCACATCCACGTTCCTGACGCACTGTGCATCTCAGACGGCCGCTACTGGTCCTACAAAGGACTCGACGCCCACCCCTCACTCGGCACCCCCCTCCCCACCGCCCCGGGCGCCGTCGCCGTCGCCGCCACCGTCGCCGGAATGACCCCCTCCCCGCGACCCGAGGCCATCGCCCAGACCCTCGCCCCACTGACCGGCCCCGCCGCCGAAACAGCCACCCACGCCCTCGACCACGCCGCCGACAACCTCAACACCCACGCCTCTTCACCGGATTTCGTTTCCTGCCTCCAGAAAGAGACCCAGACACTCATCACCCAGTCCCTCACCCAGCTGGAAGCAACCAGCACTCTCCCCGACGCGGACACCACCGCACGCATCACCCTCGGACTCCAGGACCGCCACACCCGCGACTGGGCCCTCATCTTCCCCTCAAATCCCACCGCCAACCGGCTGTGGCACCACCTCGTACGTCACTGCGTCACCCCCCACCAAGCCCTCACCCCACCCCTGCTCACCCTCTACGGATGGACGAGCTGGCTCGCAGGAGACACCGGCACAGCCCGCGTCACGCTCGACACCGCACTGGAACACGACAGCGACTACCAGATGGCGCAACTCCTGCGAGCCGCCCTCGCACACGGCATGAACCCGAAGGACATATTCGACCGCCTCACCACCGCCGTGAACACCCCAGCTTCGTAGCCCCACCCCACCCTCCTACCAGCTCGGCGCCCCGGCCACGTCACGTGACCGGGGGCGCAGCCATGCCCAGCCCAAACAACCCTGCCCCGCCCCAAGGTGGCCGTCCTGCCCGTACCCCGGCGGACTACACAGCCATCACCAACAGGAACAAGCAGCCCGACGACAGACAGCCCCGCAGCCCCCAACCCGAACGAGGAGGCCACCAACACACCGCCCGCCCCGCCCTGCCGCCCCCGGCTTCACCACCGACGCCCCCGGCCTCACTCCGCCGCCAGGCCACCCCCGGCTTCACCGCCCGCCCCCACCCTGCCGCCTCCCGGCTTCACCGCCGCCGCCCTGGCCGCCACCCCCAGCCTCACCGCCCCCACCACAGCCGGCAGGACCTGTATCCCGGTCGCCGGCCGAGCCCGGTACCTGTCTGAGCAACCGCCGGGCCTGTGCCGCCCGTTCACCAACCGTTCCGGGGCGTTCTGCGGCCCGGGCGCACAGCCAGACACGCCGCCCGCCCCGGGCCCCGGGGCGGGCAGCCGCCGCCCGGCCACTCCCCGGCGTCACCCCTGCCGCCACCTCCGGCTTCACTCCAACGCCCCGACCGCCACCTTCGGCGTCACCGCTGACACCCCCCGGCCGCCCCCGGCGTCACCGACGCCGCCCCGGCCGCCACCCCCGGCCTCACTGTTGCCCCCTGCCCAAGGCACCTGACCGGGGCCGCGTCTTCCCAGGTCAGGACCACACCCCGCCACCAAGTTGATCCCTAACGTTCACCCAGCCCGGAAAACCCCGCCACATGGCCCCGCATCAAGCGCCCTTCAGCCACCGCAGGCCGGAGGACCCCCGCTCCCGCCCCCGCCCCCGCCCCCGCTCCCGCCCGAGGGCACTCAACCAACAGCGAGGAACAACCCCATGCCAGACACCCATCAGACCCCCACCCCGCACCACCCCCTCCAAACCGCCACATGGACCACCCAAGTCGAACTCACACCAGGGCAATACACCGCATTCATACGACTCACCACACCGCATGAATGCCAGACCGAGACAACCCGCGCCCTCAGAACCGCACTCGATAACGCAACCTTCAAACGACGCACAAACCGGCACATAACCCAGCTGACCGACGAGACGATCGCGACCGCCGAATACGTACTCGCCATCAACGCGATCAAACCTTCCAAGGCAGCAACACTCCACCTCAACCGGTTCCGCCGCGTCCACGAAGACCAACTGACCCGCCACCAACTCCTGTCCGCCCAGCGAGAGGGAGCAACCATCCGAGAAAAACGCACACACAAACCAGCAACCTTCCGACCCCGCACCGAAGGCGACCCCGAACCCTGGGTCATCCAGGAACCCGACCTCCACCAGGAATTCCACCTCCCAAGCCAAGACTGCATAGCCACCCCGACCAACCACTAACCCACCGCCGCTGCTCCACCCCTCAGCCGGGCAGAGCAGCGGCACCCCCCTTCGTGCACCCCACCCGCCCAACCACGCGCCCACACCGCCGCGAGACGGCATGGAACACCCACCAGCGCACCCAACCCCGCCCCCGGCGGCCGTCCCGCCCGAGCACTCACGGCGCCCCCACCCGCGAACCATCCGCCACCACGACCAGGAGCACGCCATGACCGACAGCACCATCCCCACCCGAGAAGACCTCCTTGCCGAGCTCGCCCGACTCAAGGACGAGCTGAAGCAGGCCCAGGCGCTCGCCGACGGCGCCACCGAATACCGCATCCCCGTGCCAGAGGGCGGCGGCACGGACCTACTCGTCCGGCGCCAGGCACTCATCAACGGCACAGGGTGGGCCGTGAGCGTTCCTGGACACGGCGGCGGGCGGGCCTGGACGGCCGAAGGCTGGCAAGAGACCATCAGCGCCCTGACCGTCGACAGGCTTTTCTGCTGGCCCGACGCAGCCACCGCAGTCACAGAGGCACGGCGCGCACTCACCACCACCGCCTGACCGACCACTGCCCGAAGCCGCGAACATCCGGCGCGGGTGCTACCTCCCGAACTTCCGTCGAAACGCTGCTCTGCAACGTAAACAGAGCTACACCCAGCAGCACCCCCCCGACCCCACCCCGACCGCCTTCCCGCAGGTCACCGCACCACCCCACACCGCACACAGCCCGTAGCGTGCTTCAAGCCGGGCAACGGCACCCCACCCCCCTCCGCGCCGCTGCCCGGCACCCCCACCCCCACCGGCACAAGCCGCTCCGGCACCCTGCGACCCGACCAACAGAAAGAACCCTCACCATGGCCTCCGCCAAGTCCCGCCGCGCCTCCGCCAAGTCCCGCCGCGCCGCCGCCATCCTCCGCGCCCGCCGCCGCACACCCCGCCCCACCGAACGCGAATACGCCGTCGTCGGCCGCACAGAAGGCAGCACCTACAACGTGTGGAGCATCGAGCCCACACCAACCGACCCCGACACCAGAGAACAGTTCCTCGAAGAGCTCGGCCTCGACACGGAAGACCAGTGGGGCACGGTCAGCACCATCTACGCCACTAACCCCCAGGACGCCGGCGAACGCACCCGCCGCGAACAGGCCCGCATCGCCGGACTCGACTGACCAGAGCACGAACACCCCCACACCACCCCACACCCGTCCCGAACCAGCAAGCAGCGACAGACCCAGAACCTCCCGAACACCCCAGCCAGACCAGCAGCACACCCCAACCCAAGAGCCCCGGCACACCGCCGGGGCTCTTCCCGTATTCACGCAGGTCACAGCCCCAGACCAAGACCCCACCCACCCATAGATTCAGCGACCACCGAGGCCAACCACTCACACCAACCCCAGCCTCACCCCACCCACCCAGGAGACCCACATGCCCACCAACACCGGCATCACCACCGAAGACCTCCTCACCGCCGCAACCCCCGCCATCGTCGCCGTGATCGCCGACGCCGAAGACTTCGAGGCGATCCGCACCTACGACGCGTTCCCCTTCACCGACCACACCACCTACCTGACCCACATCGAAAACCTGCTGCGCGCCCACACCGCACGCGGCCAGCACACCATCGCCGTCCTCTTCGACCCCGAGAACTACGCGGACTACTGCACCGAGGGAAACATCGACCCCGCAGCACCGGCCAGCCAAGGCCGATACACCGCCCAAGAAGCCGCCACCGGCACCCACCTCACGTACCACGGCCAGGACATCGCCCACCTCACCAACGCACTCCACGCCCAGGCCGTTCAGGACGACTCCTACGAGTGCGCCAGGAGGATCCTCGATCTTGCCGACCTCGGCCCCTGCCCCGACTGCGGCGACAGCAGCGCCCGCACCAGCCACGCCCTAGAGAAGGCGACGCGACTGCTCATCGCGATCCTCGACCGGGCCGGAACAGGCACCCACATAGTCACAAGCTGCATCGACGCGTTCGGCGAGAAGCTCACCGCCTGCGTCAACGCCGAACAGAGCACCGTCGACACCCCCGTCCGCATCAACGAGCACGAAGCCTTGCAGGTGGTCACAATCCTCGCCGCAGGCATCGCCACACACACCACCGGCGGCGTAATCCTGCGCACCAGCACCCTCAACGCCCCCGACCGCGTGTCCGGATGGCGCCTGGAACACGGCAACCTGAACCCGCTCACCGCCGGTGACGTCTTCACCGCCTTCAGCACCGCACCCACAGACGAACCCCAGCCCGACACCGAATACCGCAACGGCTACGACCTCACCCCCGGCAGCGAGTGGCCCACCCACCACTGACACCAACCACGCTCAGACCCCAAGAGCCCCGGCCCGCCGCCGGGGCTCTTCCCGCATCCACCCCCAACCCTTCCCGCCCACCGCCACCTTCCGACCAACCCCATCCCGTCCTACGGGAGACCACGACCCCCACCCCCGCCAGCACTCCCACACCACACCCCAGCCGCCATACCGTCCCCACACCACCACACCACCACACGGGGGACACCGACAGCGATGACGCCGCACGAAACCACCATCGAAACGGCCTACGCCGCCGGCGTCACCAGAATCGCCAGCCTCGAACTCACCGAAGGCGAACCCGACGGCCAGACCATCGACTGGAGTCTCGGCCCGATCACCGCCATGAACCGCCGCCCCCGCCCCGGCGACAAAGACATCTACGAGATATGGCCCACCGGCCTCCACACCATCATCCGAGTCGAAGCAGGCACCCCCGTCCGCTTCACCCTCCTACCCGACACCACCCAGACACCACCCGCACAGCACCACCCCGCCACCCCCCACCCCCAGACAGCCACACCCCAGCAGACCCCCGCCGCACCCCCGACGACGACTCCCGCCCCACGCCCCCCAGCCCCCTGGCTCGCCCAGAACCCCCCCACCGACCACACCAACTACCCCCCACCGACCGGCCACCCCTACCCCCAGCCCTGACCCCGCCACCCCCACCACCAGGCCCTCCGCAAACACGCGGAGGGCCTTATCGCTGTCCGCCCCCGCAAACCGCCGCCCCGCCCCGGCTACACCGCACCCGCACCCGCCGCGCCCCGCCGCGCCCCGTCCGCCCCCGACACCTCCGCTCCACCCCCCAACACCCCGAACACGCCCGCGACAGGCATGCCCGCGACCGGCGCATCCGCCACCGCCCCACCCGGACCCGCAGCCGTCGCCGTCGTCTTCCTCGAACCCCGGTCCTCACGCCCCGCGGCGGCCTCCACCCGCGACGCCGTCTCATCCCGCAACTGACGCACCTCACCCACACCCAAACCCAGACGCTGCGCGATCCGGCCCGCCCCCTCACCCCGGGCCACCAGCAGCGCGACCACCGAAGCCCCCTGACGCCGCAGCCGCCCGCACTCGGCCTCAGCCGCCGCACGCAGCCCCGCGATCTGCTCCTCCAGCGCGGCCACCACGTCCGTCTCCAGCTCACGGGTCATCAGGAAGTCCGCCGCCATACCGGTCAGTTCCTGCTCGCGCTTGATCCGCTCAGCGTTCAAATCCAGCGCCCGCGTCAACGCCCTTTTACGCGCCGCGATTTCCTGAGCGGTCCGCTTCGGCTTCGTCGCCATGTGGTACCCCCTCCTGGTGGGAATGGCCGGTGCGGCCGGGTGGCCGGGCAGCCAGGCTGACCCGCGCGCCGTAAAACGGCCGGTAACCGGCCCTAACCGATCGGAGACTTCCCGCCCGGCGGGAGAGAGCACGCGCCGCGTACCCGAGCGGGGGAAACCCGGGTGCGGGGGAGGGGCGGGGGACAACGGCGGGGGCGGTGCTGTGCACAGGGGTGCTCGGGGAGCACCCCTGTGCACAGCGTCATCGCCCTGCAGGCGAGCCGGGAAATTCGGCGAAAGCTCTTGCTCTGTTCGGACGCTCTCGGCGGGTTCGCTGTTTTCCCGCCGTACGGGAGACAGCCTCACCTGCTCCCGCACGGCGGGAAGTCGGCAGGCTACGACCCCTTTGTGCTGTAGGGACGGGTCCTGGGGCGGCTGACACTGGCCGCCACATGACTGTCGATCAGCACAAAGTGAGCGCCGGCTGGGGGTACCTCTACTACGAGCGAACCGTCTCCTGCGGCGATCAGCCGCGCCCACGGGGCAAGAACCTGGCCCAGATGCAGGCCGACACGGGAACCCCACCGGGGGTGTGGATGGGCCGGGCATCGGCCGAACTGGGCGTATCCGGACAGGTCAGCGAGAAGCAGATGCACGCCCTGTTCGGGATGGGGCTGCACCCGGATGCGCACCGCAAGGCCGCAGAGCTCGTGGCCTCGGGCGCTTCGACGGCCGAGGCCCTGCGCGAAGTACGCCTGGGCTATGCCTTTCCCGCGTACAGCGACGGGCCGGGGCCGCTGGAACGCCGTATCGGCGAGGCGATCGAAGAGGCACAACGCCTGGCCGGCGATCAGGCCCTGGACGGGGCGGAGCGGGTACGGATCCGGATGCGGGTGGCGGCCCGCGCCTTCCGGGAGGACTACGGCCGCGGGCCGGCCGACGGGGAAGAACTCGGCCGCTACCTGGCCGCCAAGAGCCGCGACACACGCCAGCCGGTGGCCGGCCACGACCTGGTGTTCCGGCCCGTGAAGTCGATCCAGGCGCTGTGGGCGCTGGCCGACGAACAGACCCGCCTCATCATCGAGGCAGCACACGAGCAGGCAATCGCCGAGACCCTGACATGGCTTGAGGACAACGCCCTGGCCGTGCGTACCGGCGCCGGAAGCGTGGCCCAGGAGGATGCCCGGCCCGGCCTGATCGCAGCCCGGTACCGGCACTTCGACAACCGCCACGGGCTCCCTCTTCTTCATGATCACGTCGTCGTCGCCAGCAAGATCCAGGGGCTCGACGGGAAGTGGCGCAGCATCGACGGACGCCTGTGGTACCGGCAGATCGTCACCGCCTCCGAGCGCTACAACCGCCGCGTCCTGGAAGAGGTCTGTACCCGCCTGCAGGTCAGCGCCCGCCCGGTGACACCGACTCCGGGCAGACGCCCGGTACTGGAGATCGCCGGTGTACCGCTGGAGCTGATCCGGTCGATGTCCTCACGGGATGCGGACATCCGGGCCCGCTTCGAGGAACTGCTCGCCGACTTCGAACTGCGCACGAGCCGCAGCGCGCACGAAGCGCAGCGCATGACACTGCTGGCCAGGGCGGCACGGGAGACGAGGCCCTCCAAGAAACGGGCACGCCCCCTCGCGTGGCTGCGCGGAAAGTGGCGCGAGCACGCCGTCGACCTGGTCGGTGTCGAAGCCGTCGACCATCTCCTCCAGCGCGCCCAGGAGCACGCCGCACCGAACCCGGTGACCGAGGTCGACGTCGAGCAGGAAGCGGCCGCCGTCATCGCCACGGTGGGGGAGCACCGGGCCGTCTTCGGCCGCCGGCATGTGGCAGCCGAGTCCGAGCGGCACCTGGCCCGGCTGCTCGCCGGGGCCCGGGCCCCGGCCCACCTGGCCGAGACACTCACCCACCGTGCTCTGACGCTGTGCCTGGACCTGACCCCGCCCGACTTCCACTCCCCGCACCCTCAACTGCTGCGCGCCGACGGCACCAGCATCTACCGGCAAAGACACTCACAGACCTACACCACCTCAGCGGTGCTGGCCGCCGAGGACGCGCTGCTGGCAGCGGCCCGCACCCCGGTGATCCCGGCCGTGGCCGCGGCGGACTTCGATGCCGTGGCCGACGCGCACGACCGGCACTCCAAGTACCCGCTGGACCCGGGACAACGCGCCCTGGCCAAGGCGTTCGCGTGCGGCGAGCGCCTGCTGATTGCCGGGATCGGCCCGGCCGGATCCGGCAAGACCACCGCCCTCAAAGCCGTCGCCCAGGCGGTGAAAGCCTCCGGCTCCCACCTGGTCGCCCTCGCACCGTCCCGCCGCGCCGCGAAGGTCCTCTCCAAGGACCTGGGCACCGCACACACCCTGCACGGGTGGAGCGACATGCGGGACAAGGCGACCAACGGCGAACAGGTCCCGCCCGCCTACCAGCTGCAACCCGGCGACGTGGTCGTCGTCGACGAAGCCGGCATGGCAGGCACCGTCCTGTTGCAGCGGGTCCTTAACGATGCGCGGGCCGCCGGGGCCCACGTACGACTGCTCGGCGACCCCGCCCAGCTGGCCGCCATCGAAGCCGGCGGGGTCCTCAGACTGGTGGCCCGCGAGGTGGGCGCGGTGGAACTCGCCATGCTGCACCGCTTCACCACCGACGGTGAAGCCGACGCCACGCTCGCGCTGCGCGACGGGCCCGTCGAGGACGCCTTCGCCTGGTATCTGGAGCGCCGAAGGCTGCTGGGCGGAGACCGCGAGGCGATGCTCCACGCCGTGTTCGCCGCCTGGCAGCACGACGTCGAAAAAGGCCGCAGTTCGCTGATGACGGCCGAGGAAACCGACACCGTCACCGCGCTCAACCAGCGGGCCCAGGCATGGCTCGCGACATCCGGCCGCCTGGACACCCGCCAGGGCCGGCCCCTGCGCGACGGTCTCGCAGCACACGTCGGCGACCTCGTCGTCACCCGCGAAAACGCCCGCCACCTGCTGACCCGCGGCACCAGGGACTTCGTGAAGAACGGCGATGTCTGGGTCGTCACCGAGCTCCTGGACAACGGGGACGTCCTGGTCCGGCACACCGAACACCACGGACGCGTCCGCCTGCCCGCCGCGTACGCGGATGCCTTCCTCGAGCTCGGATACGCCTCCACCGTCCACCGCGCCCAGGGCATCACCGTACAGACCTCGCACGGACTGGCCAGTGCCCGCACCAGCCGGGAGAGCGCCTACGTCCAGCTCTCCCGCGGCGAGCGCACCAACCGCCTGTACCTGGAGTGCGAGGCCGGGGTATCGGTGGCCGAGACAGTGCAGAAGATCGCGGGAAATTCGCGTGCCTCGCGCTCGGCGACCGAGACGATCCGCGACCTGCAGGAAGCGGCGACCGCCCCCCACCGGCTCGCCCTGGAACTCGCCGACGTCACCCACCGGGCCTGGGCCCAGGTACTGGAGACATCCGTACGCCGAGCGGGCGGCGACACGGGCAAGATGTTCGTCGAGGCCGACGGCTGGCCCATACTCATACGGTCCCTGAAGCCGGCCGTGGCGCGCGGCTGGGACCCCGTCCGGCTGATCAATACCGTCCTGCCGCAGCGCGGACTCACCGACGCCGACGACGTAGCTGTCGTCCTGGCCTGGCGCATCGACCGCTACCTGGAGCGGGCCGCAGACAAAGGCGCACACGCACACCGCACCACGACCTCGCGGCCGCTCGCGGACCTGTCCGACGAGCAGCTGAAGAATTTCAAGGCCCAGGCCGCTGCTCACCGGAAGCGAGCCCTCGACGAAGTGGCCGCCGCGGACGCCGCGGTGGCATCCCAGCCCGCCGTGGTGATACTCGACGGCCTGCCCCATCCCGCCTGGCCGAACCGGCCCTACGGCGCAGCCACCTACGCAGACCTCGCCCACCACCTGGCCCGCGCCCGCACCGAATCCGCCCTCGTGCGCACCCCGGCCCAGGCCCGCGACGCCGCCGCCACCCACGCCGCACTGCACGACGAAATAGCCCTCCGCCGGGCCATGCCGTGGCGCCTGCGCACCCGTGAGGACTGGCAGCGCGAGCACAGCCCCCTCGCCCCGCACACCGCCCGTCAGAGCGCCGAGGAGACCCGGGCCGAGCTGACCGGAAACCGGGTACGCGCCGAACAGGCACGGGCAGCCCTCGCCCGCGCGGACGTCATCGCCGCCCGTATCGACGCCGAACTACGCCTGCGCACCTGGCTGCCCGACCGCCCACCCACACCGGTCGACGACACCGGCCCGCTGCCCGACTGGCTCGCCGAGACATCCGTGCTGTCCGAACCCCTGCTGGATCCCTCCTGGCGTACGCAGCTGACCGAACGCCACCGCATGCTCGCCACCGCGCTCGCCCACCGCGGCACCGCACTGACCACCACTGCGCCGACCTGGACCAGGCCCCTTGGCCCGGTTCCCGAACCCGACCACCGGCTCCGTCCCCACTGGGGCCACACCGCCGCCCTCACCGAGGCATGGCGCACACAGCACAAGATCCCCGGCAGCGTCGAAGGCATCGGTAAACGCCCCGACAAGCCCAGAGACGCGGCCGCCTGGGACGAACTGAACGCCCGCATCCGCGCCCTGTCCCGACGCACCCACGCCACCGCACAGGCCCACCTGCGCGGCGACGACCCGCACACCTTCGTCCTCGCCGCGCACCGCCGCCTCGACACTGCCGCCGCCCACCGGCCACCACCCCATCAGCCCGTGCCGATCAATCCCCTGGGCGTGGCCCCGCTCGCCTGGGAGACCGTTGCCGCCCATGAGGCTGCCGCCGCCCTGAGCGAGCTGATGACCACCGGACAGGCCTCTGAGGCATGGATGGACCACATCCCCGCACCCGACCCCGACGACGAGGACCAGCAACAGCTGTGGACCCGACTGACCCACCACGTCATCGGATGGCGCAAGCGCCGCCACCGCGCCGGAACCGACCCACTGGGCCCCCGCCCCCACGACGCCGCCGCCACCGAATGGGACCACCTCACCCAAGCCCTCAACCACTACCGGCACGCCCGCATCACCCACCGCCTGGCCAGCCTCGAACAGCGGCGCCACCAGATGACCCAACCCGCAGGCACACCCGGACCCCACCCCCACCAGGACCCCGGACCAAACCCCAGAACCCAGCCCACAACGCCCCGCAGCCCCTGAGAAGAAAACCGACCGCGAGAAGGAGACCGGTCACAGATGATCCGCCTCAACTGCCCCGCATGCGCCTCCTCGCGCACCCTGACGACCATCGACATCCCCACCGGCGACCGTGACCGGATGTGCGCCACATGCGGCCACCACTGGTACCCCGCACCCCTTCACCCGGGCCTGCCCACCTGCTGCGCCCAGACAGTCCAAAGCCGCCCCCGCTCCTCAATTCCCGGCAGCATCCTCCACTGCACTCTCTGCCACCGCACCCTGGTCCTGCGCGGCCACTGGAGAATCAGAGAAGAAGACCCGGACACCCCCCGGACTCACGGCACCACCGCCGCATAGCCTGCGCACCGCGCAGCCGCGCCACCTCCCCTCGTCGCTGATGCTTCGGTCCTCACAGATCGTTCGCATCGCCGGGCGCCGGCAACGGGGAACCGTGAGTGGCGGGCAGTCAGTTCTCGTACGTCTCGCCCGACACGATCACCCGCACCAAGCAGGCAATCACACCCGCCGAGCCCCGGCGGTCGGCGCCGGGCAGCGAGCGAGGCGACCGTCCTTCGCCTTCTGGAGCAACTGGCACCAAACGCCGCAGACACCCTCGTGCGCATCAACGACAACCAGGCCGTATCGACGGGTGCGCGCCATGTTCCGGATGCGGTGGGGGAACTGTGCTGCGGCGGGCAGCGGGGCGGACCGCGGCCATACGCGCCTTGCTGGAGGCCTCAATCGCTGCGGCACGGTCCTGCAGAGCACGCGGGCCGACGGTCCGGTCCTGTATGGCCTGGTGCGCCAGCCGATGACGGGCAGGAGCGGCGATGCGGTCACCGGGCAGAAGGATGGCCTGGTCAAGACGGCGTACGACACAAGCGTTTGCCCTCTGGGCCCGCAGCCCGTTCATGTGATCGTCGGTGAAGGCATCGGCGACCAGCTCACTGAGTTCTGCGCCCCGCTCACCGCTGGAGCCGTGGTCGACCAGGGTCAGGGTGTACCCGCCGAGCGCGTTTCCCACCTCAGCGGAGGTGGGCCGGTGGCCCAGGCTCAGGGCAAGCACGGTACCGATCTCCGTCTTGAGAGCGTCGGGATGACCAGGGACGGTGTCCGCGCGTTGCCAGCCCGGCACAGCGAGCCCGAGATCGACGAAGTGCCCGAACTCGTGAACCGCCGTTCCCATCGGCGTGGCCGCGGCCGGCAGACGCCACCCGGTCGCAACGTTGCCGGCCAGGCGGTCGAGATAGGGGCGGCGTGCCCCGGCAGCCAGCAGACCCTGATCAAGGATCAGAACCCCCGTATCAACGAGGGACTCGGCGTAGGTGTGGGAGTCGCACTGCCCGGTGAAGACCATCTCGATAGGAGTGCCCGGGTAGCGTTCAGCGCAGTCCAGCAGCCCCTGGGACCACTCACGCAGTGTCTCGGCGCTGGAGTTGTCACCCTGGACCCCGACGTGCACCTGGTGCCCGAGCCGCTCCGAGAGTTCCCCGGCCAGGGCGCGGGCGAGGGACGGGATGGTGGAGGCATCTCGCAGGCTGGCGACGGTGATGGCATGGGGATCACGGGGCAGCGGTGAAGTCATGAGCCGCGCGGTACCTGCGCCGCCGTGGCCCGAGGCGAGCTCCGTTTCGACATACCTGGCTCCTGACGGTTCTCACACCGGTGAACAGCTCTCACCCTCCGCAGGTCCCGCTCAGTTGGCCGACGCTTGACCTGGACCCGCAGCAGCCCTCCCGTCATCCGGAACCCGGTGGTGGCCACTCCCGAGGCATGGGAAATACGCCCGCTCGCCCCAGCCCTCTTCAGCCCCGGCTGCCGGATGCCGCCCCGTCCCCCGCCTGCACCGCAACAACAGCGTCCCAAAAGTCCGCCGTCCGGGATCTCCCATGACTGCCGCCCGCCGGGCGGCACCCGGCGACACCAGACGCCGGAGGCGGTGGATGACGCCAGCCTTCCCCTCTTCAATCGCGCGAGCACCCCCTCTCCGACGGCTGCCGGGCTGCGGCTATCACGGCCGCTGCCCCGTAACCACCCAACGAAGGAGCGTCATCAGGTGCCCGACACCGATGCCCGATCCGCCCCCAGACCGCCCGCCGCCCGCCTGCCCGGCATGTACTGGCTCCTCGTCGGCGGGTTCGCGTTCGCCCGCAGCGGCGCCGTAGTCATCCCGTTCCTGTCCCTGTACCTGGTTGCCCACCTGCACCACAGCCCCAGCGAGGCCGCGCACGTGAGCGCGGCCTTCGGCGCGGGCTGGCTGACCGGCCCGCTCATCGCCGGAATGCTGACCGACCGCATCGGACGTCGCGCCACCCTGCAGATTGCCCTGCTCAGCACCGCCGGTGCCTGCCTCGTCCTCAGCCAGGCCCGCAGCCTCACCGCCCTGGCAGCCGCCGCATTCGCCGTCGGATTCTTCTTCGACGCGCCCCGCCCCGCAGTCACCGCACTCATCACCGACATGCTTGTAGGTTCTCGTCGCTCATGTCCTACGGCGAGACTGTGACCTGTGGCTTCTTGCGGTGTCTCACGCCGTGGCCAGCCGCTCGTTCTCACGGCTG
>NZ_JBVJWD010000089.1:0-17247 GCF_055602785.1 Streptomyces sp. NPDC037301 | reverse complement strand
ATCCGCCGCTACATCATCTGGCGCAACCGCCATGCCGACCACCGGCGCCTACGCGCCGTCGTGGACAGGGCAAACGTTGCCTGATGCGGCACTAGAGTCGCGCCGCCGATCGAGATGTAGCCCTCCCCCGGCTCGGCTCGCAACCGCTCGATCTCCTCCGCCAGGCCGCCGGAGGCCAGGCGGGCATTGCCCCGCACCGCCGACAGCGTGGTGGAGAACACCACCTTGGGGAGCGGCTTCCAGATCGCGGCCCACTCGAGCATGGAGTCGTCGAGCGATGGATCCTGGTCTGCGGTCTCCCAGTACAGCATCGTCTCGTACAGCCGTCGTCCCAACAGGTGGACGCCGACCTGTCGAATCTCGTCGATCCAGAAGCGAAAGACCTCCTCGTCGGGCGCCGTCCAGTCGAAGTCGCCGTCCGGCCCGACGATGTAGCCGTCAAGTGAGACGCTCATCGAATAGGTCACGCTGCGCATCAGAAGTCCTCCTCGGTAACGGGTTCGACAGTACGACCGCCGGACGCCGCAGGACTCATCGCGGCTCGCGGGATCCCTTGGGCCGAGTCACCTCACGAGATCATTTTCGTTGAGAAGACCTCAGTGGCTCTGTGGCGTCCGGCCACGGAGCCTCCGCAAAAACTCGTTTGGCGGACCACGGCGACCACTGCTACGTTTCCGGAGGCCGTGCGAGAGAACGAGGAGGTGGTACCCGTGAACGCAGTATCGACATGGGTGCTCCCCTCCGGGGTCACGGTCGGGCGATAGGTCGTCCGGGAGCGCCGTTCCAGAGCACTCCCGAAAGGCACGACCATGCAATTCACTTCTGAGCAGCGCCTCGACGACGGCGTCCTCGAGCGCGAATTCACCCTCGGCGAGATCCCCGGCACCCTGTGGACGCCTGGATCCGCACCGGCCCCGCTGATCCTGATGGCCCACAACAACGGCCTGCCCAAGGGGGAATCCCGGCTGGTGGCCCGGGCCCGGCACTCCGCGGCGTACGGCTACGCGGTGGCCTCCATCGACGCCCCCGGGTGCGGTGACCGGCCCCGTTCCGCCGTTGATGAGCAGGCTCGCGCCGACCTTCGCCGGGCGATGCAGGCCGGCGAGCCGGTCGATGAGATCTTCGAGTCCTTCATCGGCCCGCTGGTCGAAAGGGCGGTCCCGGAATGGCGGGCCACCCTGGACGCCCTCCTTTCGCTGCCCGAGATCGGCGGGCCGGTCGGGTACTCGGGGTGGACCGCTGTCGGCATTCGGCTGGCGGTGGTCGAGCCGCGTATCGCGGCCGCCGGTTTCTTCGCCGGGGGTTATGTGCCCCGCGCCCAGCGCGAGGAGGCCCGGCAGGTCACCGTTCCGCTGCTGTTCCTGCTGCAGTGGGACGACGAGGGGAACCCCCGGCAGCGGGCCCTGGACCTGTTCGACGCCTTCGGCAGCAAGGAGAAGACGCTGCACGCCAATCTGGGCGGGCACGTCGGCACCCCGTGGTTCGAGGTTGAGGACGGGGGCCGGTTCTTCGGCCGGCACCTGAAGTGAGGCCGGGCCGTCTGGCCGGCAGCAGACGGTAAGCGGCGTCGGCACCGCGTCGAGGTCCAGGTCACGCATGGCCACCCCGAGCTGCCGGTGGCCGTACTTGTCCCAGTCGGCGGCTTCTTGGACCAGGACGGCATCGACGTGCGGGGCGCCGACTCGTTCAGCCGCGCTGTTGATGCGCTCGGCCAGCTGCGGCCAGCGATGGTCCGGATCCCCCGCCCCGGTACGGAGGCCGCCGAGCCCGAGGTTCTGCACCGCGATCGTCAGCTCCATGCGCTCTCCCCTTGTATCTGATGTGCGCCCCATCCGGAAGATCGCTCGGACGCCCCTGGCACCGTAGCCACACCCCGCCCGCCCATGGGCCGATCACCCCAAGTCGAACGGGTTCCTGAGCGAGCGCGGTGAGCGGGGGTCACGTCATGGTGCCGGGCGCCGGATGTCGGCGTACACGCGCGCCCGCACCCCTGGTACTCCCGGTTCGCTGCGTACAGGGGGGTGATGCCGGAGGTGGCCCACCACTGCTTCAGCTCGGCCATTACGGCGTGGGCGGTTGTCTCGTCGTCGTCGGCGGCGGTGATGTCGAGAACCACAAGGCCGGGCTCATCGATGTGCTGGGCGTCGATCTTCATGCTGCCTCTGACGCGGCCATCGCCCGGCCGGGTTCGCCGGCGCCGTGCACGCCATCCGTACGAGTGAGGTGAGGCCCCGCCCTGCGGGGCCAGCGTCACCGCAAGCGGGGCGCCGATCGGCACTACGTCTATACCTACCCGGCGAAGAAGTCCGTCAGGGCCGTCGCTCACAAGGTCAAGACCTCGTGCCGGACCGACGTCAACCAGCCGCTGCCGATCCTGCTGCGTCAGCTCAATCCGATGCTGCGGGGCTGGTGCGCCTACTTCCGACCCGGCGTTTCCAGCGCCACGTTCCAGTACCTGCGCGAGCTTGTCTGGCGACAGGTGATGATCTGGATCAGGCGCAAACACCGCCGGATCACCTGGAAGGAACTCCGCCGCCGTTACTACGACGGCGGATGGTGGCCGACCAGCGAGGAGGTCACACTGTTCGACCCGGCAAAGGTACGCACGACGCGTTACCGATACCGGGGAACGGTTTTCCCCTCGCCCTGGCCGACCATGGAATGAGGAACCCGAGGAAGCACCACGGGATTTGTGGAGAGCCCGGTGCTCGGTAACGGGCACGCCGGGTTCGGGAGGCGGTCCGGGGAGACCCACCAGCAGCAATGCTGGCAGGGCGCCCCGGGCCGACCTCACCGAGCCGAGGGCAAGCGCCACACCCAGGCCGTCCTCGCCCTCGCCCGCCGCCGCGTCAACGTCCGCTGGGCCCTCCTCCGAGATGGACGGTGCTACGAGCCCGTGCCTCCCACCGCTCTCGCGGCTTGACAAACGGCATTAGGAATCGACGAGAAGAAGCGCACCCACCAGCCTTCGGAGAACGCTCAACGTTCGCTGCGACAGAACAGCTGAGGAGCGGTCATTGTGTCCAGCCGCCGCTGCTGTGGAGCGGGCGGCTATATGAAGCACTCCAGGATCAATGGCAGGTCCTCGAGCCACTTCTGGAGGCGGCTCCGTCTGCGAGCGGCAAGCAGGCACTGGTGGGTTGTGCCGTCATAGAGGCGGACGGTGACTCTGAGGTGTTTGGGTCCCTCGGCCGCGTATTCGACGATGCTGATCTCGGCCCAGGTGAACTGCAGAGCCCCGGACTTGGAGTCGAGCGTGACGCCCACGGCGTCGATCAAGAGCGAGGTCTCCAGCGCGACCGCCACGAAAGCGAGGTCGGTGTCAGCCGACACCTCGCCCACAGGGGCGGATTCGGTCGGGGCCTGGTGCACCGGGACAGCGCTGCGCGGCGCATGAGACGGGGGAGGGGAAGTGGCCACCGTGGGGGAGTATCTCGCGGTGGCCGGCGCGATCAGATCCAACAGGTGTCCTGACGTCGGCCGTTGATCCGGGCTTTTCGCCAGGCACGACGCCACGACCGGGCGCAGGCCATCTGGCACAGCGGTCAGATCCGGTGGCTCATGCACCGATCGATACATCATGCCCATCGGCGTGCCCGCCCCGAACGCGCTGCCACCCGCTGCCGCTACGAGCACAGCACCCAAAGCGAACACATCAGCAGCGCCGCCCACTTCCTGCCCCTGCGCCTGCTCGGGCGCCAAGAACCCCGGTGTTCCGAAGGCCATGCCAGTGGCCGTCAGACGGGTCGACTCCAATGCCCTCGCGATACCGAAGTCCAGGACCCGCGGGCCGTCCGCAGCCATGATGATATTTCCGGGTTTCAGGTCACGGTGCACCAAGCCGCAGCCGTGGATCGCCTCTAGTGCCTCGGCGAGAGCCGCGCCTAGCTGCCGCAGCTGAGCCTCATCCATCGGCCCCTCGGCCTCGAGTAGCGCGGCAAGCGTCGGCCCGGGAACATAGGCCGTGGCCAGCCAGGGCGCGGCCGCCGCCGGGTCCGCGTCCACCACAGGGGCCGTGTGGAAGCCGCCTACGCTGCGCGCGGCCGCAACCTCGGCGCGGAACCGCTCCCGGAAGTGTGGGTCGGCCGCGAGCTCCGGGCGCGCCACCTTCACGGCCACCGCACGTCCGCCTCGCGAGCGGGCCAGGTAGACGGTGCCCATCCCGCCGGCACCCAACTCCCGCTCCACGGCGTACCCGCCGATATGCTCCGGCAGGCCCGCACTGTCTGCCCCATACCTCATACGCTGTATGCCCCTCCTGTGCCCCGGCTCCTCAGTATGACTCAGGGCCCTGCGTCCCCTGCAGCTGTCCCATGGCGATGGCGGTCCTCGCTGCGTGGACGTCGGGCAGGAGCTGCCCGACGCGGGGCATGCCAAGCATGACGGTCTGGCAGTGGCCTACGCCGGCGGATCGGGAAGCGGCGAGCTGCGTCGGGTGTTTCAGCAGGCCAGAAGCTCACTGGAGGCAAAAAGGATCAGAACCCGTCGGGCGTCCATGCGGGGTCGTCCCAGGGGGCGGGGGCCTGGAGGTACGCCGTTGCGTCCACAGTGGCACGGCGCTGGTTCCCGGTGGGGGCATCGGGACTTGTGGCTGGCTGTTGGTGATTATGTTCTGCTCGAATCCGGCTGGGGTGAGCAAGTTGTAGACGCGGCCGACTTCGGATTCGACGCGGAAGCCGTGGCGGACCTTGGGTGTCACGCGCATTGTGCCGCGCGTGTTTCCGCTACAGGGCGAAGACAAAGTTCAGTTCCAGCGGGTGGGGCCGCCCGCTGGAACTGAAGGACAGACGCGGACTGCTGTGGACAGCAGCGCGAGCTACTGCAGTCGGTCAATGCAGGCTGGGGCCAGGGTGCGGATGCGTGACTCGGTCCCATTCTTCCGGGGTGACAAGGCGGTATTCCTCGGCTGGCCTGGTCGCGCGGCGGCGGGCGGTGAACGCGCCAGATCGGAATCCTCATCCCGGTCCGCCGCGCCAGGGAGCGATCCGAACAGGCACTCCACATCGACAGCCGCATGCGCAACAGTCTGATGCACCGGGTCCGTGCCCTCGGCTCCGTCAGACCAGCAGATCAGGCCCCTGCGGGCCGGTGAGACTCCCCGGACCTGCATCACTGGCAGTCGCTACACCCCCCCCTGAGCGCCCGGGGCCAGCGGATGTGCGCGTGGACCCGGAGGTCAAGCAGGTCGGCCCTGCCCCGCTCCGCAACCAGCCGTCGCCCCGGCACGATCTGCCCCCGCCCTACTGCGCCGGGTTGCGGGCTGAGTGCCTTTCCATGGCAGCTCAGGAGGGGTCACAGGTCCAGGGTCAGTCGGCCGCCGGGGGTACGGCAGCGGGAGACACAGATCATCATGGTTTCGTTGGCGGCGCGTTCCTCGTCGGTGAGGACGGCGTCGCGGTGGTCGGCCTCGCCCGAGAGTAGGTCGGTCTCGCAGGTGCCGCAGGTGCCCTCGGTGCAGGAGTAGAGGACGGTGACGCCCGCCTGCTGGACGGTCTGCAGGATGCTCCGGTCCGCCGGGACGGTCAACAGGTGGCCGGACTGGGCGAGTTCGACCTCGAACTCCGTGTCGCCGGAGGTGTCGGCAGCCGCGGGCGTGAAGCGTTCGAGGCGCAGCGCGGAAGCCGGGACGCGGGACTTGACGGCCTCCAGCAGCGACGCCGGGCCGCAGGTGTAGACGAGTTCGCCGGGCTGGAGGTCGGCCAGGTAGGCGTCGAGGTCGAGGTGGCCGGTGGCAAGGGTGACGCGGTTGGCTGGGTGGTGTGCCGTCACCTCCTCGACGAAGGCCATGGAGGAGCGCGAGCGGCCGCCGTACAGCAGCGACCAGTCCGAGGAGGAGGCCGAGGCCGCAGCCAGCATCGGGAGGATCGGGGTGATGCCGATGCCTCCGGCGACGAAGCGGTGGCGCGGCGCCGGCTCCAGCGGGAAGTGGTTGCGCGGGCCGCGCGACCGTACCCGGGCGCCGGGCTGGAGGGAGGCGTGGACGAAGTCCGAGCCGCCGCGGCCGTCCGCCTCGCGCAGGACGGCGATCCGCCACTCCGCGCTGTCGGGCGAGCCGCACAGCGAGTACTGCCGCTCCAGGCCCTCGGCCAGCAGCAGGTCCACGTGCGCGCCGGGCTGCCAGCCGGGCAGGGCCCGGCCAACAGCCTGACGTAGCGTCAGGGAGACCACGTCGACCGCCTCCTCGCGGCGGTCGGCGACGATCAGGTCGATGGTGTTGTTCACCGGGGGCGTCCTTAGCCTCGATCCACCGACGCGGTTTTGAAGTGGTCTCCGAGGGTTTGCGGGGTGGGTTCTGGACTGTCGGCCGGGTGTGGACAGGTGGTATCCGCTGGTCTGCCCAGCTTTTCCACGGGTTCGGTTCTGGTCGGGCCCTGGCGGGGCGGGTCGGGCAGAGGCGGTCAGGCCGGTTCGGGTGGGCGGTGGACGGTGTCGAACAACTGTGTCCACGCGTCTCGCCAGGGCCAGTTGTGCGGCAGGTGCAGTGTGATACGCCGTGCGGAGCGGGCGATCCGGGCCGGGACCTGGATCAGGTGGGCGCGGAGGGTGGCGGTGGTGGCCTTGGCGTGGAAGGCGGAGGTCAGTGCGCCGACTGCCCGCAGCAGGTTGTAGGCCATCGCCCACAGGGTGAGCCAGGCGGCGTTGGCGTTGAACTTCCCCGACGGCAGGTGGGCCAGGGCGGAGGCTTTGCTGTCCGCGATGACCTGCTCGACGACGGCGTGGTGACGGTGTTCCCGCTCAGCTTGGAGGGTCTCGGCGGGGTTGTCGGTGAAGAACGGGTGGTGGCGCCAGACCGGGAACAGCTCGCCCTGCTCTCCGACGACCGCGGGTTTGGCCAGGTCACGGACCCGGCGCACGATCAGCCGGGCCGTGACCCGCTCCGATTTCTTCCGGCTGGCGAACGCCGTGTATGCGGGGATCTCGGCGACTTCGGCGTCCGAGACGAGTTCGCCGGTCTCGGGGTCCGGCACCGCGGTCGGGTAGGTGATCTGCTGCCATGCCTTGTCGGGGATGGCAGCGATGGCCCGTTTGATGGAGGGGTTCATGCCGGTGGTGATGGAAAAGCGGGCGCCGGTCCGGCGGCAGGCGGCAATCACACCGGCGTTGTAGAACTGGGAGTCCGCGCGCAGGATGCGGGTGCCGGTGCAGCCGGCCTCGCGGGCGGTGGCCAGGGCCTCGCTGACGAACTTCGGGGCGCCACGGGAGTCGGCCGCCTTCCCACGCCGCAACCGCACTGTGGCGATCACCGGCCGGGAGTGCGGGGTGCAGATCGTGGCGAGCAAGGGGTGCAGGGTGCGGACGCCGTTGAACCGGCCGTACTCGGCGCCCTGCTTGGTGCGGCCGTAGACCCGTTTGTGGGTGGAGTCGACGTCGATGAACGCCGTTTGCCCCGCGCCGGGCAGCAGCGGGGTGTGCACGGCCAGTTCGCCGAGGAACCTTCGGTGCACAGCGTGGAGCTGGAGCGCATGACCGTGGGTGAACGCGCGCAGGAACGTGCCGAGCGTGGACGGGGCACGGATCCCGCCGAACAGGGTCGGCATCGCGCCGTGGCGCAGGACGTCCAGGTCGTCGATGCTGTCCGCGCCCACGGCCATCCCGGCGACGATGCTGGTGACCTTGGCGTTCGCTGCCGCACCCGCGCCGTTCCCCGCCCCGCTCAGCCTCACCTTCCCTACTGTCAGCCGGGCAAGCCCGCACCGCTCGGCCAGCCGCATCATCGGGACCAGCCCGGCATACGCGACCAGATTGGCGTCATCGAACGCGGCGGACACCGCCGAAAGGGCATGGGAAGATTGCATCTCGCGGGTGCTCTCTTGCTCTGTGGATGTGGAACCGTAGGAAGTCCCATCGTCCCAGCTCAGAGGGCATCCGCGTATTCATGCCCAAGCCTTGGACCGGCTATTGCTCGGCGGATCGAGGCTTAGGGGTGGGGTGGTCCGGGTGGGCGGGCATCCAGTCCCACATCTCGACAGGGTCCTGGCACTCGTGCTCCGCGTCGCAGTGGCAGGTGCCGAGCAGGACGTCGGTGCCGGGAAGCCAGCGGATGCGGAAGACGGAGGAGCTCGGGGATGGGCGCCGCACGCTCATCCCGCGGCCAGCTTGGCCAGGATCCGCCGCGCGGCCAGGCCGCCCGTGTCGATGTTGATGCTCAGCTCCTGGTAGCCCTCGGGCTCCGTGTCCAGGCAGCGCTGCAGCAGGTTGAGCGCGTCCACGTCCTGCATGACCACGGTGTGGTTGAAGTCCCGCAGGAAGGTGGTGACCTCCTCGTCTTCGACTGCGAAGTTCCGCGAGACGGCCCAGAAGTCGTAGACCTTGCCGGGCGCCGAGGGCGTGATCGCGTAGGTGATCTCGGTGCGGAACAGGGGAGCGTCCTGACCTGCGGGGCTGATCCGGCTGTGCAGCAAGTAGAGGCAGGGCGCGAAGTACTCGATGTCCTGCAGCCGCTGGATGCGTCCCTCGATGCCGGTCGACCGCGCGTAGAAGGGCGGGCACCCGGCGTCGAGCATGTGCCGGGAGACGCGGACGACACCCGCCTCCTCGTCGACCTCGGTGGTGATCGGGGTCTCTGCGACCTCCGGCGTGCCGATGTAGCCGCCGTGCAGGTAGGTCTCGTGGGAGAGGTCCATCAGGTTGTCGACCAGCAGGCCGTAGTCGCCGTCGATGGGCTCCATGCCGCTGACGGTGACCCAGCCCTCCTCGACCAGGTGCGGGGCGCGCGGAATCGTGGCGGGGTCGGCCTGCTCGGGGTCGCCGATCCAGACCCAGACGAAGGAGTCGACCTCGGCCACCGGGTAGGAACTCACCCGCGCGGTACGGGGGATGCGCTTCTGGCCGGGGACGAAGACGCAGGTGCCAGTGGTGTCGTAGGTGAAGCCGTGGTAGCCGCAGACCACCTTGTCGCCGTCGAGGCGGCTCTCAGAGAGCGGGAAGCGGCGGTGCACGCAGCGGTCGGCGAGGGCGACGGCCTCGCCCTCCTCGGTGCGGTACAGCGCGATCGGCTCACCCAGGATGGTGCGGCCCAGCAGGTCGCGGCCGACCTCGGCGGACCAGGCAGCGACATACCACTGGTTACGGGCGAAGGCTGAGTGCGTGGTCATGGCAGGAGTCCCGTCCCTCTACGGCGGAGCGCCGGTGCTCCGCGTGGGGACAGGTTCCTGACCGCGTGCGACCCCGGACAACGGCACTTCCGCCTGACGGAAGTCCCGGCTCAACCCAATACGGGTTGCCAGCCCAGGGCTCGGGAGATGCCGAGACCGGCCACCCGGACGGCGGGGACGAGCGCAGGTGTCTGCGCGCCCGCGACCGGAACGACGACCGAGACGGCCGCGACTACCTCTCCGCGCGGCCCGCGCACCGGCGTGGCCACGGACAGGGCGTCGTCGGTGATCTGGCGGTCGCTCACCGCGCTGCCGCTGCGCCGCACTTCGGCCAGCATCCGGCGCAGCTGCGCCGGGTCCGTGACGGTGAAGGGAGTGAACGCGGCAAGCTTCCCGGCGCAGTAGCGGTCCTGCAGCGCGACGTCCCCGTAGGCGAGCAGGACCAGGCCGACGCCGGTGGCGTGCAGCGGCCAGCGGGCGCCGACCCGACTGCGGACACCGACGGCGGAACGGCCGGAGATGCGCTCGGTATAGACGACCTCCAGGCCGTCGCGCACGGCGAGCTGCACGTTCTCGTGGGTGGTCTCGTACAGGTCCTCCAGGAAGGGCATCGCCGCCTGCCGCAGGCCCACCCCGCGCGGGGCCAGCGCGGCGACCTCCCACAGCCGCAGGCCCACGTGGTAGCAGCCGTCCTCGGTGCGTTCGAGCGCACCCCAGTCGGCGAGCGCGCCGACCAGCCGGTGCGCGGTGGGCAGCGGGAGGTTGGCGCGCTGGGCGATCTGAGTCAGCGTCAGTGCGGGATGCGCCTGCTCGAACGCGCCAAGCACGTCGAGCAGGCGGTCGGCCGCCGAGCGGGCGGGGGGAGAGCCGGGCATGGGACCATGATGCCCGGTCAGCTGCCGGCCTCACCTGTGGCCTCCGCCGGCTCGGCGATCCGCAGCAACAGGGCGGGGCGCTCCTTCGGACCTGCCCCCTGGGCCCAGGGCACATCAATTCTCACCGAACCCGGGTGCAGCCAGAGGGGACGGTCAAGCTGCACGATCCGGACCAGCAGGCCGCTGCCGTCTCGTACCAGGACGGTCGGGGTGCTGTGGACGACGACGGGGTGGCCGCCGGGGGCACCACGGAGCGGACCCTGCCGCTCGGCGGTGTCATTCAGCGGGCCACCCTCGGCTATCTGCTGCTCAACGCGAACAAGGTCGTCGCGACGAGCCGGCGGGGTGAAGGCACTGAAGCTTCCCCTCGATATTGGACGCCTGGAGACTGGGACGTGGCCTCAACCGCACACGTGCCACGATCACATGCGCGTTTGGGTCACATAACGGTGAAGTCGGCCGCCTTGGTGTCCAGCGTAGTGGTGCCGTCCTCGGCGCCGGCCAGGACGGCGACGTGCCAGACACCGTGTGGGGACGCCTTGGCTTCGGCGCGGGTGATGGTGACCGCGTAGGTGCAGCGCACAGTGTCCTCACCGAAGGGCTTGCAGACGGCCGACTCCACGGCGGCCATGTCCTTGGTGGTCAGCCCCTGCTCGGCGAAGGACGAGTTCGCCGGCCAGGCCAGGACCTTCACGTCTTTGACGCCAGAGGACGCCGTGACGTCAGTGGTGAAGGTCAACGAGCCATCGCGGTCGCCGTCGGGGGCAGCGTAATGGGCAGTGCTGTGCGTCAGAGAGGGAGGCTGCTCCCCGGCGTAGGCGAGGGCGAAGGCCCCGGCACCTCCGAGGACGACGACACCGGCGGCCACGGACAGAATGATACGTCGGGGCATGAGAGGTTCTCCGTAATCGTCGGTTCTGAAAGGTGTTCGTAATGAGTCGAGGCTTGATCGTCGTGGATGTGCAGAACGATTTCTGCGAAGGAGGGAGCGTTCCCGTCGCGGGAGGCGCGCGGATCGCCTCGGCGATCGCCGATCTGGTCGAGCAGAGCACAGGTCGTGACTACCAGTACGTTGTGGCCACCCGGGATCACCACATCGATCCGGGCGGCCATTTCTCCGAGACACCGGACTTCCACCGTGACAGGGAACGAAGGCAGTGAATTCCATCCCCACTTCGCGCCCGTCGTCACGGACGGCAAGGTACACGCCGTCTTCTTCAAGGGCGCCCACAGTGCCTCCAAGAGCGGCTTCGAAGGCGCGGACGCGGCGGGAATTCCCCTGGCGAACTGGCTGCGCACCCGCGGGGTCGAGGAAGTCGACGTGGTGGGCATCGCGACGGATCACTGCGTGCGCGCGACCGCCCTGGATGCTGTCGCGGCGGGATTCCGCGCACGGGTACGTCTCGACTACACGGTCGGGGTAGCCCCGCACACAACAGCCGCCGCCCTGAACGACTTCCGCCAGGCAGGCATTGCGGTATCCGGCGAGGCACCGGTACCGGAATAGTCCTGGCCCCGGGTGGCCTACCTTTGGTTTCTCGGGTAGCCCACCCGGTGCCGGGCGAGGGGTTGGTGGACCGTTCATCGCTCACGAACGTTGGCCCCGGATACCCGACCACACCCCATTGCGCACCCTGAGGGGTGGGGCGGCGCGGGTCGGGAGGAGCACCCCGCACAGCGCGTTGGGCGTCTGTGGGATTCGACCACGGGGTGGCCGCGTGAGGTGTGCCTACAGGTGTCGGGGCCTTGGGATACAAGCCCGTATGTGTCAGCACGTCGTCGGGCTGGGCGAAGCGGCAGTGAGAACAACGGCAGGCGATCGCGCCCCCAGCGCGGGAGTCACGGAGTGGTCAGCTCACCGCAGGCAGCGCCTGGGTAAACCACCTCGACGACGTCATCGGGACCATCGAGGCGGGCAGGTACGCCGACCCCGCCGTCCTCGACCGCGACCCGTTCGCCGGCCCGCCCGAGGAGATCGCCACCACCAAGGTCGTACGGACGTACGTCGAAGGCCAGCAGGTATACGCAGCGACCCGCTGACCGGCCTGCACCGCGTCACGCCCGTATGTGGTGCCAGGCGCGGCCGGCTGGTACATCCCCGAGTGCCTCACTGTCATGAAAACGGTGCGTGTAACGGTGGTTGGCCGGTTGCGGCAGCGGGGTCCTTGCCCAGTCCTTCCGGCCGCTGGAGATTGGTCAGCCATTGCCCGACCGGCTTGTCGAGGGCGGCGTCGAGGCTCTCCGGAGGACATCAGGGTCGCTCAGCTGCCCATCGCACCTTGCTTCTCCCCTGGCCGAAGAGGCCCGGAGGGGATTGAGGACATAGGCCGACCTATATGCCTCCTATGGTCAGCCCATGACCACTTATTCGGAGAGTTCGGCCTCATTTCTTCCAGGCGAGCGCGGTGAACTGCTGCGCGCACTGGCCGAGCAGCGGGAGTTGCTGCTCATCACGGTCCGCGGCATCACCGACGCGCAGGCTGCGCAGCGCACAACCGTGAGTGAACTCACGCTGGGTGGGATCGTGAAGCACATGGCCCGCGGCGAGCAGGTGTGGACGCAGATCCTGGTCAAGGGGGACGGAGAGCTGCCGGACGGCATGCTCGACACCGGGCAGTACCGCATGGCCGAGGGCGAAACACTCCCGGGGTTGCTGAAGCTCTACGCGGGCGCGGCACAGGCGACCGAAGAGGCTGTGAGCGCTCTGCCGGACTTGGACAGGAGCGTGCCCCTTCCCAGGACTCCTTGGTCCCCGCCGGAGACGGTCTACTGGCCGGCGCGCCGGATCCTGTTGCACCTGATCAGGGAAACGGCCCAGCACGCCGGGCACGCGGACATCATCCGGGAAGCACTGGACGGGGCCAGCACCACCGCTCAACGGTGATCGCACGGGTGGCCTGTGCCCGGACTGCGAGCACACCCGCCGCGAAGCCGAACGAGAGTGCCAGGCCGCCGAGGAAGCCGCCCGCAACAACGGCATCCTCGCCCGGCTCCGTTCCCGGGCCGTTGACCGGTAGACGCCCAGCCAAGCAGCGCCGGATGGCCCGAGACGAGTATGGCGATGCCCGCGCCGGACATGTTCCGTGCGGGCATCGCCATTGTTCCGTCACGCAGCTGCCCAGTTGAGTCCGAGGTCGGCGAGTTGCTGGTGTCCAGGAGCGGATCTTCTGATCAGTGGCTTTATCGAGCAGTAGTGACGTCACTTGTCGACGGGTTTGGAAGGCACTCAAAACCACTGGTTTCGTTGATTTCCAGGAACAGCGTTTGTCGACGGTCTTCGGAGGCGGTTGGCGATCACGAGGCTCCGAAATGTCGAGCAGAAATGACGGCAGTGCGGTGGTGGGGTCTGAGGAACATCCACGTCAGGGGTGCGTGCCCCCGGGCGGACGCCGGCGGTCATCCCGTTCGATGCGGTGGCTTGTAGAGGTCGTCAAGGCGGAGTGGCGCGGGCTGGGGCAGGGGTGTGCCGTCCGTCGGCAGGCAGGACTGGAGGAAGTAGGCGAGCAGGCGGCGGGATGCGGCCATGGAGGCCGCCGGGGACTCTCGCACGACGCCGTTGTTGGCCAGGAGCAGGAGGGTAACGTCGGGTGGCTTGTCACGCAGCCTTCGCCGGGTAATCGACCTGCCGCTCGTGGGCCAGCAGACTGTTTCCAAGACCTGATCTTGGAGGTGGTCGTGGGACGTCGACCGAGTGTGTTCGTCCGGCCGGTGACCATGGAGGAAGGCCGGAAGCTGCAGCGGATCAGCCGCACAGCGAAGGACCCGGTGAAACTCCGCCGGGCGATCGTGGTGCTGATGTCCGCCCAGGGGCAGACAGCCAGGGACATCACCACGCTGATGCAGGTTGGCGAGGACTACGTCCGCGATGTCATCCACGCCTTCAACGAGCGGGGGTTTGACGCGCTGGACCCAAAATGGAGCGGGGGGCGCCCCAAGACAATCAGTGACCAGGTGCGCGAGCACATCTGCCTGATCGCCCGGACGTCCCCCGCCGACTGGAAGATCACCGCCTTCTCCACCTGGAGCCTGAGCAAGCTCGCCGACCACCTCATCAAGCAGAAGGTGACTGCGGCCGTCAGCCGGGAGACCCTGCGCCGCATCCTGCGCGCCGGCAAGGTTTCCTGGAGGACCACCACCACGTGGAAGGCGTCCACCGACCCGGAGTTCATCGCCAAGATGCACCGCATCCTGGCGCTCTACGACACCCCGCCGACGGACGGCCGGGTGATATGCGTCGACGAGTTCGGACCGCTGAACCTCATGCCCCGCAAGGGCAAGGCATGGGGGCCGGTGAGGCGTCCGCGCAGGCTGCGGGCGACCTATAACCGTTATGGCGGCGTGATGCACATGCTCGCCGCCCTCGATCTGGCCACCGGCAAGCTGTACTACCGCATCCGTCCCCGCAAGCGCTGGCGCGAGTTCCTCGGCCTGCTCAAGGCCCTGCGTGCGCGCTGGCCTGGGGAGAAGCTGTATGTGGTGCTGGACAACTTCTCCCCGCACAAGCATGCCCAGGTGCGGGCCTGGACCGCTGGCAACGACGTCGAGCTGGTCTTCCTGCCGACCTACGGCTCCTGGCTGAACTGGATCGAGGCCGAGTTCGCGGCACTGCGCTACTTCGCCCTGAACGGCACCGACCATCGCAGCCACGGCGAGCAGAACGCGGCCATCGCCGCCTACATCCGCTGGCGCAATGCCCGCGCCGAGCCGAAGACGGCGTTCGCGCCCGACTCACCGATCCGGTCCTGGACCGAATACCCGGCCAGGTTGAGTGCCGAGCCTTTGGTTCCTACGCGGCCGCCGCCACTGTGCCGGGAGCGTCAACTTCGCGGCAGCTGATTCACCCTGAGCAAGGGTGGGCGTAAGAGGTGCAACAGGGGCTTTCGGTCAAGACAGTGGTGGCACGAGAGAGATGGGAGGCGTGTGTGGCGGGAGCGGTGTGCCGACGGCGGGGGTGTCCCGGGGCCGGCTTCGCAAACTTGCCGCGCGGGGTTGGCTGACCCCATTCACACATCACTTTACGTGCTCACGTGAATGCGGTGCGCTACCAGGTGTTTCGGCTCCGCCACGGTGCGCAGATGTGCGGCCAGTCGGCGGTGCACTCCAGCAGCATCGACTCGAGGGGAAGAACCATGACTACACCTCCTGCTGCTCCGCTCCGGGTTGCCCTGGTCAACGGCAGCTTCGAACAACCCGCCGTGACCGGTGTGGAGATCCTGCCGGACGCCTCACAGACGCAGGCGGCCAAGCGGGTCCCGGGCTGGCTCACCACCGCCTCGGACCACATGATCGAGCTGTGGCATTCGGGCTACAACGGTGTGCCGGCAGCCGAGGGCGCCCAGTTCGCCGAGCTCAACGCGTACCAGGTCTCCACGCTCTACCAGGACCTGCCGACCACGCCCGGCACGAAGCTGTACTGGCGGCTGTACCACCGTGGCCGCCAGGGGGATGACACCATGGCGCTGGACATCGGCGCGCCGGGCTCCACGGTGCAACAGAGGCGCTTCACCGACGGCAAAACCGCCTGGGGTTACTACACCGGCACCTACACCGTCCCGGCAGGCCAGACGCTGACGCGCTTCGCCTTCCGTTCCATCTCTGCCGCCGGCGGCAACCCCAGCGTCGGCAACTTCCTGGACGGCATCTTCTTCGGCACCGCCCCCTACGTGGAACTCGCCAAGACCGCTGTTCCCGCAGGGCCGCTGGAAGTGGGCGACGTCGTCACCTACCGCATCACCGCCAAGAACGAGGGCGGCGGCGGCGCCGAGAACCTCGTCCTGACCGACGTCGTCCCGCAGGGAACGACGTACCTGCCCGGTTCCCTGCGTATCGTCGACGGCCCGAATGCCGGAGCGAAGAGCGACGCGCAAGGTGACGACCAGGCGTACTACGACGCTGCGGCGGACAAGGTCGTCTTCCATCTCGGCGACGGCGCTTCCGGCGTGGCGGGGGGCAGCCTGCCCAACACCGAAACCCTGCCGGCAGGGACCACGGTGGAGTACCGGGTCACCATCGACCGGGCCAGCGGCGGCAAGCAGGTCAGCAACACCGCAACCGCCTCCTACGAGAACCGGCTCGGCGACACGCCTGAGCCATTGACGTCCACCTCCAACGAGCAGGTCACGGAGGTCAAACCGGCTGCAGACCTGGCCGTGACGAAGGCAGCCGACGCGACCTCCGTCACCGTCGGCCAGACCGTGACCTACCGCATCACCGTCCGCAACACCGGCCCGAACCAGGCCACCGGTGTCACCGTCACCGACCAACTCCCCGACGGCCTCACCTTCCTGTCCGCCGACGGCACACCCGGAAGCTACGACCCGGCCACCGGGCAGTGGACCGTAGGCGACCTGGCCGACGGCGCCACCGCCACGCTCGTGCTGCGGGCCAAGGCCACCAAGGCCGGCCTAACCAGCAACACCGCAACCGCCACCAGCAACGAAAAGGACCCCGACACCACCAACAACACCGACACCGTCACCATCTGCGTCGAACCCGCCCCCTCCTGCTGCGACCCCTGCTCCACCCAGAAGTAGCCCCCAGGCATGCGCCTCACAGGCTGCTGCCGACAACCGCCCCCGGCACGCCCCCGGTCGGGGACACGGCCGGGGGCACGGCCGGGGGCACGGTCACGGCCTCAAATGGCGATGGCGAGCTGACAGCTGAAGGGCAGCACGCGGATCGCTGCACCCGCTAATCACGGCCCCCGCGGAACCCGCCCGCAACGTCAACGGCGATCCCGTCGCCGCGTTGTCGCGGCATCGGAAGGCGCTGATCCTCCAGTCGGCAGGGGGACGTCCGGGCGATCAGGCAGATGTGCTCACGCACCCGGTCACTGATCGTCTTGAGGTGTCCCCCGCTCCATTTTGGGTCCAGTGCGGTAAACCCCCGCTCGTTGAAGGTCTGGATGACATCGCGGACGTGGTCTTTGCTGACCTGCATCAACGTGGTTATGTCCTCGACCATCTGGGCGGACGTCAGCACCACGATTCGCCCGGTGGAGCCTGACGGGGTCCTTTGAGGTCGGGCTAATCCGCTGCAGCTTCCGCTCTCGTCCATCGTGACCGGCCGAACGAACACACTCGGTCGACGTCCCACGACCACCTCCAAGATCAGGTCTTGGAAACAGTCTGCTGGCCCACGAGCGGCAGGTCGATTACCCGGCCGACGTTGCGTGACGAGCCACTAGTGCCGCATCAGGCAACGTTTGCCCTGTCCACGACGGCGCGTAGGCGCCGGTGGTCGGCATGGCGGTTGCGCCAGATGATGTAGCGGCGGAT
>NZ_JBVJWD010000088.1:0-17526 GCF_055602785.1 Streptomyces sp. NPDC037301 | reverse complement strand
CAACCAGCCCCGGCCGGACACCCCAGTAGTCACCCTCGTCGGACCCACCAAACCAGCCCCAACCTCCCGGAAAAAGACCTAAATCACCGGTATTGGTCCTAGATGATTGTTTCCAAGGGCTCAGTGGTCTGGCGACGGTCTTCATTCCCCAGCTGTACAGCAGCATCGCACGAGTGCCCGCCCGCGCCGTCGAGGATGTCCTCGTACACCCGGACCTTGAAATTGATGAGGTCCCGGCACTGCTCGAGCTGCTTCATCTGATCAGCCACCTGATCCTGGTGCCGCCGCAGGAGCTCGATGCGTTCCTGCTCGTTGCCGGCGCCCTGCCTGGCGAGTTCGGTGTATCGGCGGATCTCTGGCAGGGGCATACCGGAGGCCCGCAGGATGATGCACAGGTTCAGCCAGGCCACGTCCTGCTCGCTGTAGACGCGTCGGCCGCCGGGCCCACGCGGCACGGGATTGACCAGCACGCCCTCCTGCTCGTAGAAGCGCAGCGCGTGCACGCTCAATCCCGTGCGCTCGGCGACCTGTCCGATGCTCAAAATCTCCTTGTTCCCAGCCATGTTGCCGAGGATACGGGCTTGATCTCGAGTCAACTCGAGCTCCTAGAGTGCGGCACACAGTGGACGGACCAGCAAGGGAGCACGACCATGCGTTACCGCATTCTCGGCGGCACCGGCATCGAGGTAAGTACGTACTGCCTCGGGACGATGATGTTCGGCGCGGTCGGGAACACCGACCACGATGACTGTGTCCGCATCATCCACACGGCCCTCGACCAGGGGGTCAACTTCGTGGACACAGCGGACATGTACTCCGCGGGCGAGTCGGAGGAGATCGTCGGAAAGGCGCTCCGGGGCCGCCGCGAGGACGTCGTGCTCGCCACCAAGGTCCACTTCCAGATGGGGAAGGGGCGCAATCGGAGCGGCAACTCGCGGCGCTGGATCGTCCAGGCGGTCGAGGAAAGCCTGAAGAGACTGCAGACCGACTGGATCGACCTGTACCAGGTCCACCGCCCCGATCACTCGACCGACATCGAGGAGACGCTCGCGGTACTGGGCGACCTCGTGCGCGAAGGCAAGATCCGTGCCTTCGGGTGCTCGACCTTCCCGGCCGAGGAGATCGTCGAGGCCCATTACGTCGCCGAAGGGCGTGGGTTGCCGCGTTTCAGAACCGAGCAGCCGCCTTACTCGATCCTCGCCCGTGGCATCGAATCCTCAGTGCTGCCTGTATGTCGGCGCTACGGCATGGGCGTGCTGACCTGGAGTCCGCTCGCCTCCGGTTTCCTGACCGGCAGGTACCGCCAGGGCCGACCCGTCGATCTTTCCACCGGCCGGGCAAAGCTCACCCCCTCCCGCTTCGACCCCGCCATCCCCGAGAACGCGGCCAAGCTTGCCGCCGTCGAGCAGCTCACCGAACTCGCCGCCACGATCGGGTGCACCCTGCCCGAGCTCGCGGTCGCCTTCCCCGTCGCCCACCCGGCCGTCACCTCGGTGATCATCGGGCCGCGCACCCGGGAGCAACTGGAGCACCTCCTCAAGGGCGCCTCACTCGTGCTCGACGACACCGCACTCGACAGGATCGACGAGATCGTGCCGCCTGGGGTCAATCTCTACCACCCGGACGGTGCCTGGCGGCCGCCCGTGCTCGACGACGCCCCGGGTCGCCGACGATCGTCGGCGGACCGCGCCGCCGCATAGACGGTTGGATGACCTATTCCAAGGGGTGATGCGCGGTGATGGGTGAGGGCACCCGTGATCACGGTGTGACGAACAACCTGGACATCCCGGCGGCAGGGCTCTACGTCGAGATCGAGTAGGTGGATGTCGGCCAGTAGCCCAGTGCTGACGCGGAGACGGGCGTGGAGCCGGGCGGCTGTTACGCCTCGGTTCGGTATGCCTCCAGGTGGTCGGCCAGCTCTGTGGGGTGGCCGAGCATGGGGCAGTGGTCGCCGGGCAGTTCGTCGGGTGTAATGCCCAGGCGTTCCCGCACGATCCGGCGCATGTACTCGGCGGGGAAGAAGCGGTCGTCCCGGGACAGCAGGAACTTCGTGGGCACATCCGGCCACGCGGCCAGCGGCCATGGCTTCATGAACGGGGTGGCCGACTGCGTGCGCGTGTGCTTCTCGGCCCCTGCGGCCAGTTCTGGCGGGGTGTCGTGGTGGAACAGGGCGGTGTCGTCGCCGGGGTCCCTGCCGTCGCGTTCGTCTTGTTCGCGCCTGGCCTGCTCATAGCCGGTGTTGGCCCACCACTGGCCCGGGGTCTCACCCGGTGCCGGGATCTGCGCCTGCAGCATCACCAGCAGGTCCACCGGCACGCGGTCGCACACCAGCGGGGCGGTGAACCCGCCGAAGGAATGGGCCACCAGGACCAGGTCGACGCGATCACCGATGGCGTCGACCACGGTGTCGGCGTACTCGGCCAGCCCGGCCGAGTCGTCGTCACACGGCAGGTCCACCGCCACCACCTCATGGCCCCGCCCACACAGCTCAGCCTCCAGCAGATGCCAGTACCACGGGCTGGACGCGGCACCGGGAATCAACACATACGTAGCCAACGTCAGCGAGCCCCTCGGTAGCGGACACCGTGCCTCGACACCGTCGCTCGGCCCGCCAAGGCACGGCGACGAATGCCCCACCCCTGGGCCGCATTTGTCCCCGGCACTCGGAAGGACTTGGTCCACGCAGTAATGAGGCGGGGGCATCATCCGTGATCACTGTGTGACGAACAATAAGGAATCACCGCAGTTCGCTCCGTGGCGGCCAGCCGTGGGCATCGCGCCGCAACTCAGCGACGCAGGGCTGGAAACGCCGGCGATGATGCAGGCGATGCTCGGCTTCGCCTCCGAGGCCCGGTGGCTGCGGCACGCCTGCACCCCTTCCTGCCCAAACAACCCGGGTACAACAAGCGGCTGCGCAAGGCCGCCGAATTCATCCGGTACGTCACCCGGACGCTGGCCCGTGACACCACGCTCTGGACCGACGATGTGTGAGTGGTGGACTCCACGCCCGTCGAGTGCGGACGCTCCCGAGAGACCGTCAAACCCTCCGACCTGGCCGTATGGGCCCAGTACGGGTACTGCGCCAGCCACTCACGTTACCTCCGGGGACTGCGACTGCACCTGGTCTGCACCCTGCACGGCCTGCCGGCCGCGTTCGCGCTGACCGGGGCCGAGGCAGACGAATGCGAGACGCTGCGGGACCTGCTCGTCGTCGAGCCGCAGCTCACTGCCCAGCGCCCGGGCCAGACGCTGATCGGCGACAAGAACTACTTCGGCCGGGAGTTCGAGCAGCAGCTGGCCGAGCTAAACATCCGGCTGCTGCGGCCGGCCCGCAAGGGCGAGGCCGAGCGGGCCAGATCGCAACTGTTCAAGCCGCTGCGGCAGGTCAGAAGGGGTACTCTCGCGCTCCTGACCTCCCGCCTCCACGGCCGGGTGCTCTCCGCGCGAGCGGGGTGAGGCGTCGACTGGGGCCGGGGTCCCTCGCTCGCCGGGACGCCCCGCTTCTGGCAGTGCTGACGACGATCACCGTGTCCGGGAGCGGCAACGGGCCGGGGCTCATGGAGATCGTACGGGCCGCACGTGACCTGGCGAGTGACCGGATTGCCGTCGAACTGGCTGAGAGCGGCTCCTGTGAACGGTCACGATATTCCCCATGGGGAAATCCATGGATTTCCCCATGGGGATTCGGAACGCGCCTTCGTGGGCATCCGGTTCTACCGGCGCGGCGGCGCGCTTCCAGGAGCATCCGACAGTTGCCGCGTTGGTCCGCCGACGTCGGTCAGTAGCCGATGGTGAAGCGGCGTTGGACGAAACGCGGCAGTTCCGCCTCGTCTACGAGGGCGACGGCGGCGTCCTCCACGGAGATCCGGCTTCGCCCGTCCGCGTCGAGGACTGGCTGGTCGCCACCGGTCCGGAACCGGCCCGTACGCTCACCTGGCGCGATGTCCTCCGCGGGGCTGAAGTAGGTCCACAGCCGGTTGGAGGTGCGCAGGACGTTCAGGGCGTCCCGGTGGCCGCGTACCGCGGCGGCATACTCCCTCGGCAGGCCGATCGTGTGGAGAGCCTCGTGCAGGAGTTCGTCGGAGTCGGCCCGTACGAGTCCGGGCTCGATCTCCAGGCTGCCGGCGCCGCCGATGACGATGAGCCGGGTCCGAGGGTGGCTCTCCAGTGCTTTCAGGAGTGCTCGCGCAGCGGTGGCGTAGACCGTGGGATCGGCGATCGAGCGGGCCACGGTGTCGGCGATGTCCTTGGCTGCGTTTCCGGGCTGGAATCCGCTGATCAGCACGTCAAGGCCGGGTATGGCGGCTGCGACGGCGTCGGCGTCGAGGACGTCGATGTTCTTCCAGACGATGTTCTTCCGGTCCTCGTCGATCTGCGTGGCGTCGCGGCTGAAGGCCGTGACGTGGTGCCCCCGGTCGAGGGCTTCGGTGACGACGCGACTGCCAATGCCGCCCGTGGCCCCGATGACTCCGATGTGCATGGCTCTCCCCTGGTGGTTGCTCGTGCGTCAGCTGCCGATGCCGCATATCTTCACGGCACACAGAAACTATACGGTGTGAAGTATCAATACGGCGCACAGTATTGTGACGCTGTAGAGTTGCTGACCGTGGGAAACGTGGGAAGCATCAAAGGACGCCGCGAGCGGTTGCGGGCCGAGACGACCGCCGAGATCAAGAAGGTCGCGCTGGAGTTGATGGCCTCGGGAGGACCCGACGCGATCACGCTGCGGGCCATCGCTCGCGAGATGGGCATGACGGCCAACGCCATCTACGGCTACTTCGCCACCCGTGACGACTTGGTCACCACACTGATCAACAACGTCTACACCTCGCTGGCCGACACTGTGGACGCCGCCTGGGACGCCGCCCCCGCCCTGGACCCGGCCACCCGGATCCAGGCATGGGCCCGCGCCTTCAGGAACTGGTCGCTGGCCAACCCCGAGGGCTTCCGCCTCATCTACGGTGACCCCGTACCCGGCTACCAGCCCCCCGAGGGCGGCGCCGCCCCGGACGCCGCCCACCGTGTCTGCACCGGCATCACCGCGCTGGCGGCCACCGCCTGGCCGCACGCCGAACACCGCTACGCGGACAGCGACTTCGAGTGGTCCGACTTCGACCCAGGTCTGCTGGACAAGGTCCGCCCGGCCTTCCCCAACCTGCCCCCGGCCGCCGTGGCCCTCGCCCTGCGTCTCTGGAGCCACCTGCACGGCCTGGTGTCACTTGAGATCTACGGCCACCTGCAGACCCAGGCCCTTAGCCCGGAAAAGCTCTTCCGCGAAGAACTGGCCCAGCTCATCCGGTCCTTGGGCATCACGCCGCAGAGGTGAAGGCCCTGCGCAAGCGGCCAGCTGCATGGCCGCATAATCGCCCCCGCAGGTAAGCAACCACCGCCAGCGCATCGATCCCACCGGCCTGCGCACCCGCGCCGACGAAGGTGCCTCCCCCCTGGGGAATTACGCGACGCCCAAGCTGCCGTTGATGGGGAAATACTTGGCCGCCGACAGCGGCCGAGTTGGACTTCTCCGCGCTACTGGACCGGGTTGCCTTGCTGGAGCGTGGCTGCTGGCAACGATTGCTGCTGTTACCGGTGTAGCGAGGGCGGCAACAGACCTCATCGCGTTTACGCCCTCATCGACGGGGACCAGGGCTTCGCGTTTCATCTTGCGGTTGAGGTAGCGCAGGTAGGCGGCGCCGTCGGCGTCCCGGTGGAGCTGACCGTCTTCCGCAACGGCAAGCTCTGGCTGGTGCTCTGCACCTCGACCCTGATCATCGGTGCCACCTTCGCCGCGTTCTCCTACTTCACGCCCGTCCTCACCGAGGTGACCGGGTTCTCCCGCGGCCTCGTCCCCTTGCTCCTGCTCGCGTACGGGGCCTCGGGCGAGGGGCCGAAGCCGGGCGACCGGGTGGTGACCTGGGGCTGGATCGGCCGGGTGGGCGCAGCTGCGCGCCGTGCCCGTGGGCGAACTCGCCGTCCTGCCGGAACAGGTGAGCTTCACCCAGGCGGCGACGCTCCCGGTCGCGGCCGTCACCGCCCTGCGCGCGCTGCGCCGCGCGCAGGTGCGGCCCGGCCACCAGGTCCCGTCACCGGCGCGTCCGGCGGCGTGGGGCGATTCGCCGTACAGATCGGCCACCTGGCGGGGGCCGAGGTGTACGCCCTGGTCGGCAGCCCCGCCCGGGGCGAGGGCCTGGCCGAGCTCGGCACGGACCACGTGGTCACGACCCCTGACCGTCGATCACGAGACCGGCGATACTGTTGAGCACGTCGGTGATTTCGAGTTCTTCCGGGCCGATCCCTACGAGACCCGCGACCTGTTCGGCGTCCTGGACGGCCACGACGGGGACGTCGGCTTGATCGCAGAAGCCATTCTCGATCTGTCGGCCGGGCACTTCCGCAACGGCCTCGACGATGTCGCCGAGCCACTGAATTCCAGCATGCCCATCCTCAACAGCGCTACGGTGAAGGGCCCGTGGCGAGGATTCGGAATCGGTACCGCGTTCGCCGGCCGGGCCATCAAACACCTCGGCTCCGGATGCAGGGGAGCCGCCTGCTATCCCGCACCGCTCGACTCCTCTGACCCCGACGAAGACGAGGACGGGCGAAAGAAGGCGAAGGATGCCCTGCGCCGCTCCTGGGAACGGCTCGGATTTCAGCGCTACCGGCTGGACGTGTACGTTCTCGACCTCTGCACAGTGACCCTCGACAAGTCGCTGGCCGCACTGGTCAAGTGCATCGAGGAACTCCCTCAGCCCGACCTGGACGAGTGGATTGCCTTGCGCACTGAAGGCTGAGGACATCACGCCCAAGTCCACGCCTGACAGCTGACCTCATACATCCAACGTGATCGGCCCGTCCGGAATCCAACCTTCGACATAACCGGTCATCAGGACGCCCAGCTCCAACGGAAACACATCTATGCTGCCGATCTCCGAGATGGAGCACCACCGCGCGAAGGGAGAGAACCAGTCGGCATCCACCTCTCCCGTGAGCTTGAGGATGACGACGTGCCAATCCCAACGAGTAGCCCCTGCTCCCGAGGCCATACGGCCCGTCACCGAGCCTCGACGTATGCCCGACCGTTTGCTCCAGTGCCGCTGCCATCGGTGTACGACAGTTACGTACGAACGATGTGAAGGCGTCTGGATCCGGAGCGGCCACCAGGCCGGCTCGTCCGGTCGCCGCTCCAGGAGGATTGTTCTGCTGTCATGAGACAGCAGAACAATCAGCACCATACGACGCACCTCTGTGACAGCCACGCTCATGCGGCCACCGTTGCCCACGTGGTCTCGCCGGTCGTGCTGAGCGCAGCCGTACTGGCGATGTGCTGAGCGCAAAGCGCATTCGTTCAACCAACGTGACTTGTGGGGCCATACGTGAGGCGCGTCACATGACGGCCTGGCGGCGATGAGTTCCGTGCGATCCGGTAGTCCAGTACATCGTCAACAACGCTGAACCGAACCGGGATGGACACGATGACGACCCAGTCGCCCCCTACCGACGACCCTGCCGTGACCACGCCGCCAAAGGGCGCTTATGCGCACGTCAACGGCCTGGAGATGTACTACGAGAGCCACGGCGCAGGCCGCCCGCTGGTGCTGCTGCACGGCGGCGTGCACACCATCGGCCTGACGTTCGGGGCCATCATGCCCGCGCTGGCCACAACGCATCGAGTGATCGCTGTCGAGCTGCAGGGGCACGGCCACACCGCCGACATCGACCGCGAGATGACTGTGCCGAGGTTCGCCGAGGATGTCGTGGCGCTGCTCGACGTGCTTGGCATCGAACGGGCCGACCTCTTCGGGTTCAGCCTGGGCGGCATGACGGCGCTGGAGACGGCGCTTCGGTATCCGGAGCGAGTGGACCGTGTGGTCCTCGCGTCCATTCGCTTCCGGCCCGACGGCTACCTGGACGAGATCCGCGATCCAGCACTGCACGCGGAATCGAGGCGGCTGCCGACCCCGGCCGACTTCCAGGAGATGGTGGACGCCTACACTGCCGTCGCCCGCCACCCGGAGCACTTCCAGGACTTCATGGCAAAGTGCACGGTCGCGGCGGGCTATGAAGGGTGGTCGGAGGACGACCTGCGGGGGCTGGCCGCGCCGGCTCTGCTGGTCGTCGGCGACACCGACTTCGTTCGTATCGAGCACGCCGCGCAGATGCACCGCCTTATCCCCGATGCACGCCTGGCGATCCTCCCGGACTGCCTGCACATGGACGTGATGCGCCGCAGGGAACTGGTCCTCCCCATGGTGGAGACCTTCCTCACCCCATAGAGGCTCGCGGAAAGGCGAGGGCTCACGGGCGTCGATTCGGGCGGTGGTCCCAGCGGTGGGTTGTCCAGGATCGGCGGATGAGGCTGCGGACGGTGATGGGGCCGGGTAGTTAACGTTTTCGCAGGTCATGCAAGAGGGCCTGGGGACCATGGTGTTGCGGCGTAGAGGCCGGGGCCGAGTTTGTGGATGAGGCCGCTGACGGCCCACCGGTTCAGTTGTCTGTACATGGTCTCCAGGGTGACGTCACCGAAGCGGTCGGCGATTTCACGGGGCTGCCACAGGCGCGTGGGTTCTTCCTGGAGCAGGGCCAGGATGCGGTGTCGGCGCCGTGCGGCGGGGGCGGCGTGCCGGTCGTCCCGGGAGGCTGTGGGCGGCACGGGTGACTGATCCACGGGTTCGAGGATGGTGACGTCGAGGTGGGTGACGGTTCGGCTGGTGTCGGGCCGGCCGTCGGCGTGGCGCTCGCTGTAGCGGGACATCGGCGATTTGACCTTGCGGGTGCTGAGCCGTTGCCGCCGGGGAGGGAGCAGGCCAGTGAGGATCTGGCGGCCGATCGTCCCGAGGAGAGCGTCTCGATCGGCGTCCGCGGTGACGATGCCGGTGGCCTGGATCACTTGGTCCCGGGCGGTGTGGAGCGCGATACTGAAAGAGCAGCGGTCCGGGTCGGTGCCGGGGAGGGACTCGGCGGCGTCGACCATCACCGTGCGCAGGGCCTGGTAGAGCGTGAGCAGGGACCACATCTCCTGCTCGATGCCTGTCGGGTTACCCGAGCGCAAGTTGCGCCCGTTCATGATCGTGTGGCGGAGCGCGTAGTACGCGGATTCGTGTTCCCACCGCTGGTGATAGAGGCCCACCAGCGCAGTGGCGGGGTAGCGGCGGGCGTCGGTCAAGGTCGTGACCAATCGGTAGGACCCGGTAAAGGTCGTGCCGTCCGCGCAGGTCACGGCGATCTGAGCGTCGATGACCCGTACTTTCACGGTGCCGATCACCGACAGGTAGGAGCCATCGGCGAGGCGGGTGAGAACCGGCGTGCGCCGGTTGCTGCGGAGCCGGCCCAGGACCTGGGCGCCGGTCTCGGTCACCTTCGCGAGGAAGGCGTTGCTGTCGAATCCCTTGTCCCACAGCACCAGCATGTGCGGTCGCAGCAGATGCAGCAGTCGGCCGGCGTAGCTTGTCTCGCCCTCGGCGGTGGGGCCGAACACCGCGCCGACCAGGGCCCGGGTGCCGGTCTCGATCAGCGTCATCAACTCCAGCGTCGGGTAGCCATGATGGGAAGTCCTGCCTAGCCAGGCCCGGTTGCGCTCCGAATCGGGAACCCTCAGCGAACTGCAGCCGTCGAACGACACCGTCCGGTACGGACCGAAACGCACCCCTGGGGTCGTCGGCTGGGCCAGTGGCCCGGCCAGCACCTCGAACAACGCCCGCACGGGCGCGCTACCGAGTCTCCGGCGCAGGTCACGCAACGCTTTCGCCGATGGACAGACCACCGGCATCCCGGACAGGCCGGCGGTCAGCTTGGCCCAGACGAGCTGGTAGCCGACCTCGGGGAACAGGCACATCGCGAGCAGGAAGTAGACCCCGACCCGCGACGGAAGATCACGCAGCCTCCGCTGCACCGTCCGAGTCTCCGCAAGGACCGCGTCCACGAGCTCGAATGGCACGACGGCGGTCAGCTCCCCCAGATGGCCGGGCGCGAACCGGCCCGCTGCCACGGTGACCGTTCGGGTGATGGCCGTCAGGGCAGACGGCAGGACACAATGGCGGGGCAACGGAGCTCCTTCGGGACAAGCTGTCTTGGTCGACTGCCTGTACCAACGAGCTCCGTTGTTCTGCGTCGGAAATCCTTCAACTGGCTTGCATGACCTGCGAAAACGTTAACTACCCGGCCTTGGGGGAGGCCCCGACTTCATGTCAATGCCCGGTTTGACGACAATCTTTCCGGCTTCGATCTCCCGCAGATCGGCCTCGTTCATCTCAACAGGACCTCGGTCGTGGCCGAGCGGGCGTCCGGCTCCGGCCTCCCGGGGCAGTACACCCGGGCCCGTCCCTACGCTGCCGCGGCGCAGGGGCGGAAGCGGGCTAGGTAGGCGAGGGTGGAGCCACGGTGTGCGGCCAGGTGGAGGCCGGAGTCGTCGGCGAGGCGGTGCAAGGTGCCGAAGGGGATCCAGTGGCGGTCGAAGAACTCGCCGACCACCAGTCGGCCGCCGGGGGTGAGCACCCGGACCGCCTCGGCCAGCACCCGCTCCGGCTCCGGTACCTCGCCCAGTGCGGTCACCAGGTACATGGCGTCGAACGTGCGGTCAGGGAAGGGGAGTTCACGAGCGTCACCTCGGGTGGGCGTGATGTTGGCGACGCCGTGCCGTTCCGCGCGGCGCATCACGTGGTCGAGCATCTCCGGCTGGATGTCCAGGACGTCCAGCCTTCCGTCCGGGCCGAGTTGGGGAGCGACGTGCAGCGACTGCAGGCCGGTGCCGGGACCGACTTCCAGCACCCGCTCACCTGGCCTGGGCCGCAGCACGGCGTCCAGGCGGTTCGCGGTCAGATACGGCAACGGCAGGTCCAGCAGCTTGTGTTGGGCGTACGGGTAAGGGGCCTTGTCGCCGAACCACAGGGCGCCGGCGGCGACGGCACCGGCGGCGAGCGCCCAGCGGACGGCGGGCTTGGCCAGGACGGTGTGGGACATGGATCTTTCCTTGGGAGGGGATGGTGGCGTGCGGGAAGGAGGCGGAGTCGGGAGCGAGGGTCAGGCTGTCTGGCGGGCAAACCCTCGTACCGCCAGCACGACGCATACCACCGCCAGTGGCAGTTCCGCGCCGAGCGCCATCGCTATCGCCGAGACCTGATCCGCGCCCGGTGCCGCGGTCATCGTGTCGAACCAGGCGTCGACCACCAGCAGCGTCGCGGTGGCGGTGGCCGTCAGGGCGTGCAGGTGGTGGCCGCGCATGGCCAGCAGCCCCGTGGCGATCAGTCCCAGCGCCTCCAAGGCGTCCAGGCCGATCCAGGCGGTGCACCAGTTCGAGGCGATGGCGGTCCCCGGCAGCCCGTTGGCCAGCACGACCAGCCACGGCAGCAGGGCCAGCCCGCAGCCGACCAGGACGTGTTCCAGGCGGTACCGGCGGCGGATGCGCGGACCGGTCGAGCCGCGGGCCTCGTCCTGAAGTCGGCAGACGCTCAGCGTGCTCATCGGATCGTTCTCCTCGCGTTCCTGGCGTTCCTTCACGGCCTCAAGCCTCGTCCGCCCGGCGCTCATGGTCAGTAACGCGAATGTCCGTTGTGGGGGTGGCACTAGCTACACCCCGAGGCGGATGCTCTTGCCATGGCCCGCCCCCGGCCCGGACACCTACCGTTTCCCCATGCACACAACCGCCCGCCTGCGGCGCCTACTTCTGTTCCCGTTCCAGGGAGCCGGACGACCGGTCTCGTTCCTCGTCACGGGCGTCCTCGTCCAGCTCGGCGCCCTCTTCGTCGTGTCCCTGCTGTGGCTGCTCTTCGTCCCGGTCCTCGACCCGGCGGGCCAACTGCCCGTCGCGGTGTTCGTCGCGTTCACGGCCATCGTGCTCGCCGGGCCGCTGCTGACCGAGGTGCAGCGCGGCCGCTTCCGCACCCGGCTCGACGTGGCCATCCCCTCGCCTTACGCGGGACAGCGGCCCCGGCTGCCGGAGTGGCTGCGATCCCGGGCGGGGCACCGGCAGCTCAGGTACCACCTGCTGGACGGGCCGCTGCTCGCTCTCGCGGGGTCCTTCACCCTCCTGGCATGGGTCGTGGCCGTCACCGCCACCTCGATCTACCTGTGGATCTGGCTGGTGCCGCTGGACTGGCGCGTCGACCATCCCGGCTACTACACCTGGGCGGCGTACGTCACCGCGGCGGGGCTCGCCCTGCTCCACATCGCGCGGTTGTCGACCGACGCCCTCTCCCGGCTCGACACCCGCACCGCCACCGTCCTGCTCGGGCCCAGCCGCGAGGAGCAGTTGGCCCGCCGGGTCGAGGACCTGACCGAGAGCCGGACCGGCCTGGTGGACGCGGTCGACGCCGAACGGCGGCGGATCGAACGGGACCTGCATGACGGCGCTCAGCAGCGGCTGGTCTCCCTGGCGGTCAACCTCGGCCTGGCCAAGGCCACGCTCCAGGACCTGCCCGAGGACGCCCGCCAGGTGATCGATGAGGCGCACCGGGAGGCGAAGGACGCGATAGAGGAGCTGAGCGGCCTGGTGCGCGGACTGCACCCGGCCGTTCTGGAGGACCGCGGCCTGGACGCCGCGCTGTCCGGCATCGCCGCCCGAGCACCCATCCCGGTACGGGTGAAGGTGGACGTGCCGTCACGTCCGTCTCCCACGATCGAGGCGGTCGCCTACTTCGTCGTCTCCGAAGCGCTGACGAACGTGGTGAAACACGCCGAGGCCTCCCGGGCCGAGGTCACCGTGGAGCGCTTCGGGAAGACGCTGCTGGTCGTCATCAGCGACGACGGCGTGGGCGGCGCGGAACCCACCGGTGGTACCGGGCTGGCAGGGCTGGCCAAGCGGGTCGCCTCGGTCGATGGCACGCTGTCGGTCGACAGCCCCGTCGGGGGGCCGACCGTCATCACCGTGGAGCTGCCGTGCGTGCCGTGATCGCCGAGGATTCCGTACTGCTCAGGGTCGGGGTGGTCAAGGTCCTCGAGATGGCCGGGTTCGAGGTCGTCGCCGAAGTGGGCGACGGCGAGGCGCTGTTGGCCGCGGTGGAGGAGCACCGGCCGGACATCGCCGTGGTCGACGTCCGTATGCCCCCCGGTTTTACGGACGAGGGCGTGCGTGCCGCGCTGGTCATCAGGCAGCAGTGGCCACAGACCGCGGTGTTGCTGCTCTCGCAGTATGTGGAGGAGCGGTACGCGGCCGATCTGCTGTCCGCCAACACCTCCAGCATCGGCTATCTGCTCAAGCAACGCGTCGCGGACGTGGAGGAGTTCGTGGGCGCGCTGCGCCGGGTCGCGGCCGGCGGGACGGCGCTGGACCCGCAGGTCGTCTCGCAGCTTCTGGTGCGCCGCCAGAGCGGCCCGCTGGACCGGCTCACCCCGCGGGAACGCGAGGTCCTGGAGCTGATGGCGGGCGGCCGGTCCAACGCCGGGATAGCGGGGCAACTCGTGGTCAGCGAGAGCGCGGTGGCCAAGCACATCAACAACATTTTCGCCAAGCTCGACCTGCCGAAGGCGGACGCCGACCACCGCCGGGTGCTCGCCGTACTGAGCTTCCTCGGCGTGGCCTGATCCCGGCCCACCCTGCGGACCGCATCCCCTTCCACTTGGGCCTTCCGGCCTTTCTCCGGCATGACATCCGGGCGTCCGAGGTGGTGCCGGCGCGTCCCGGGACTCCGTGCCCAATATCGCCAACTTCCTGTCTTGTAACCACCGGTGTCCGAACAGAGGACCTATGCTCCAATAATCTCCTTCCACCGTCACCCCGCTCCCGGGCGGGAGAGCCTCCATGAGGGATCCGTGTGTGAAGCCCTGGGATTCGAAAGACTCCTCGACGAGGAGGGCTTGGGCGGACAAGTAGGGGTACAGGTAGCAACCGCCGAAGAAACAACGCCAAGGCGGAGGTGCCGGACGGGTCTGGGGTCTTGACAGCGAACGGCGCCGACCGCGTTGAGGCGGTCGGCGCCGTTCGCTGTGGGGTTGGTGGTCAGGTGTGCCGGATGGCCGATGGCCCGGCTACCGCTGAACCGGATCGGCCCCGACGAGGCCTACTTCATCGGCGAACGCGACAGCTTCCACCCCGCCACCGTCTGCCAGACCGGCTGGCCGTACATCCAACACCGCGGCGGACCGCCCGTGCCGCACCTGGTGTCTCGCTTCATCACACGTGGTCGGCCAGGCGGCGTTTCAGGCACCGCTTCGCTTCCTTCGGCGTCTTACCCTCGGAGAGTTTGCGCTGGTAGTAGGCGTGTCCGGGTGATTTCGGCATCCGTATCTGCACGACCGCGATGGTGTGGAGGACGGAGTTGAGCTGGCGATCGCCGGAGCGGGAGAGCCGGTGGCGGGCTTTGTCCGCGCTGGCGATCTCCACCGGGGCGGCACCGGCATAGTTCGCGAATGCCGCCGAGGTGGAGAAGCGGTGAGCCCGTCCGGTGCGGCCGATCAGCCGAGCGGCCATGACTGGCCCGATGCCCGGGGTGTCCATCAGCGTACTGCTCGATGCCTCTACCAGGCTCTGCATCCGGGCAGCGTTGTCCGTGAGCTGCTTGTCCAGTTTCCGGATCTCGGCGACCAGGTCCCAGGCGATGTCCTTCCGGACGGTCTCGATATCGCCGGCGGGGCGGACGGATCGCAGCAGTTTGGCGGCCAGGTCCGCGGACAGCTGGGTCGGGGCGCCGCCGGGCAGCAGGTCACGCAGCAGCGCGTGGAGCTGGTTGACCGTGCGCACCCGGGCCTGGGCCAGGTTCACACGCCGTTCGTCCAGGAGGGCCAGCGCCGTGGTGTGATCCTCAGGCGCGAGATCCCGCCCTTCTCCCTGCAGATAAGCAACGGTGGCTGCGGCCGCTGCGTCTATCTGGTCGTTCTTACGCCGTCCACCGCGGGAAAGTTCGCGCACCCGGCTGGTCGCCGCGGCAGGCACGTCGACGACGCTCTCACCGCGGGCGATGAGCCACTGGGCGAGATGCCGGCCCAGGCCGTTGGCGTTCTCCACAGCCCACTTCCGCTGTGGCCACCGCTTGGCCCAGGCCAGCAGCCGCCGGTAGTCCGCCAGACTGGCCTCGATCCGCATCGACCCGACCTGCTGGTTCGAGACCGGCTCGACGGCGGTGGCGGTGTGGGTGGACTTGTGTGGGTCGACACCGAGCAGTATCACGGGACCTGATTCCTCACAGTCGGACGACGGGGACAGCCACGGTCGACACGCCGAATTCCGGAACCAACCTGGCCGGGACACGCCTCTGTTGAGTCAGACCGCGGACGGACACCGGACCGGCGACATACCCCGGGAGAGCCAGCCCCGAAGAGCGGCAGACGGTTCACGAGTCACCCGGACCGGCGTCCTACGGCAGGCTACGAGCGGCCAACCCGACCGCGTCCCGCTTTCCCCATATAAGTCGGCGGTTCAGTCGGCGGCCACACTCGGGACCGGTATCCGCTCGTGCGAACCACATGCGCGACCATCAGCCGATAATTAGCTGTGTGGTTCCAGCGGAAGTTAGGATCCCGGTCCATGGCCGAACGCCGCTCAGCTGCTCCCCCTCACACTCCGCCCCAGACGCTGGCCGCCCGGGTCAAGGCGCTCCGGGAGAAACGCGTCTGGACTCCTGAACGCCTAGCGAAGGAGGCGGGCATCCAGCTCGCCACGTTGAAGCGGCTGGAAGGCGGGGGCCCAATTCAGCCAGGTTTCTTCACTGTTGGTGCGCTGGCCGATGCCCTCGATGTGTCACTCGACGACCTGTTCCGGCAAACCCAGGCGATCAGCCCCGGTTTGTGGTCAGCCAGTTATGAGGGGCGCGACATCGATTCGTTCGTCGCCTCCCTGCTCTCTGCCCAGATCAGCATGGTCGCCGACGTCCGCCTGACGCCCATCAGCCGCAAGCCCGGCTTCAGCAAGACCCGCCTCAGCCACGCCCTCGACGAAGCTGGCACCGGCTACACCCACCTGCGCGCCCTGGGAAACCCGAAGGACAACCGGGCCCCGTTCTGGGAAGGACGCATCAACGAGGGCCGAGCACACTTCCGTAGCCTCCTACGGTCCGACGCGGCCCAGGCCAGCCTCGACGAACTCGCGGAACATGCAGCTCAGGCGCGGGTCGCCGTGCTGTGCTTCGAGAAAGACGAGCAACGCTGCCACCGTCAGGTCGTCCTAACCACCCTGCGCAAGCGCACGTCACTACCCGTCAGCCCGTTGGCCTGACTTCAACTCCCCTACGTGACTGCACTCTTGCGCGGGCCAACTACCTCGCTTCCAATCTGGTCCAGACGCAGCGGACCGGGGGGGTATGGCAGGAGCGTGGGAGCGCGCGCGAATACTGATCACGGTCAAGACGTATCCCGAACTGTCCACGAAGTACCGCGAAACCAGCTGCGTCGCCGGCATACGCCTCGACCGCGGCACCCCCGAGCACGTCCGCCTCTTCCCGGTGCCCTTCCGGCTCCTCAAGCAAGAGAGCCAGTTCGGCAAGTACTCGGTCATCGAGGTCGACGTACGCCGCCACCACCAGGACCGCCGGCCTGAGAGCCTGCGCCCGAATCCGGACACCCTCAAGGTCATCGACAGGATCGGCACGAGCGACGGTTGGCGGGAACGCTACTCGATCCTCCGCCCGCTGATCGCCCCGTCGCTGTGCGCCATCAAACGGGACCAGGAGGAGCACGGAACGTCCCTCGGTCTCTTCCGCCCCGCGGCTGACACCGTCGCCTTCCGCCTCGAACCCGCCGAACCCTGGCCCGTCTCCAAAGCTGCCCTGGCCGACCAGATGGATCTCCTCGACCAGGACCTGCGCCAACTGGAGTGGGTGCCCATCGAGTTCCGCTACCGCTTGCGCTGCGACGAAGCCGAGTGCGCCGGTCACGACATGGCGCTCCGGGACTGGGAGGCTGGCGAGTCCTACCGCAAGTACCTGCGCCAGTACGGGCAGCAGGACGTGGAGGAGAAGCTGTGGGAGCGCTGGTACACCCGGATGTTCGCGCCAGACCACATCGTCCACTGCTTCGTCGGGAACCTGGCCAAACGCCCCAGGACGTTCATGCTGCTCGGTCTCTTCTATCCGCGCCGGGACATCATCGAGAACTACCAGGAACAGCTGTTCTCCCTGTAAACGGGCCACGCAGTACGTCTCATCCGAACGAGGGGGCCTCTCGGCACGTCCCGAATTCCATCGGGAGCGGCGGGCATCATTCCCGGGGCAGCACACCCGGGAAACGTAGGAGGTCCACTTGCACCAGACCCTCAACGAGCGGCAGCAGGCCGTGCTCGACTGGGTGGGCCAGGGGTGTCCCAACGGAGTCTGGCCGGGCAGCACATACAAGGTCAGCGCTCAGGCCCTGCAAAGCCGAGGACTCGTCAAAGTCACCAAACGCCACGGCCATTGGAGCGCCCGCCTCACCGAAAAGGGGCGGCAGCATCTCACCGAACGTGGCATCTGCCCTGTGGAGCAGAGTGCTGAACTGCCTGCGCAGCCCGGCCGAAAACCGCCACCGCCCCGGCCTAAGCCTCGATCCACCGACGTGCTCTGAAGATGATCTCTTGATCGTTTGGTGAGCTGGTTTCGGTCGGTGGTCGTGGGTGGGCAGGTTGTTTCT